>JAEUIU010000063.1 GCA_016795065.1 Phycisphaerae bacterium | reverse complement strand
AAGCGCGGTCGACCGCCTCGCCGTCGCCACCACGCGCACCGAGTCGCTCCTGGAACAACTCCTCGATCGCCCACACGAGAAGCGGGACCTGGCGACGTGGTACCTGGCCCTCCTCGCATTCGGCTTCGCCGCCCTCGGCATCGCCTTGGCGATGCTCGCGTACCTGCGGTGACCCTCCCGCCGCGCGAGCAGCGTCTTATCCGATCGCCTTCTCAAATACCCGCGAGAGCTTCGTCTGGGTGAATCCCAGCGCCGGGTAAAAGCTCGCTGCCTCGACGCGCTGGGCGTTTGAGGTCAGGCGGAGCCTGGACAGGCCTCGCGCCTTCGCTTCCGATTCGGCCCACTGCACCAAGGCCCGACCGATCCCTGATCGTCGAGCGGTCCCGTCGACGACCAAGCCGGCGATCTCGGCGTGGCGACCGCTCAGGAACGACTCTCGCACGCCGTACTCCATCCAACCGACCACTCGATCACCAAGCGTCGCCACCACGAGCACGCGATCGGGATCGGCGTCCAGAACCTCGTACCTCGCCGCCATCGCCTCCACGCCGCTCGGATAGCCAAGCTGCCCCGCAAGCTCGGCAACGCGCTCGATGTCCTCCCGTGTCGCCCGACGAATCGCCACGGCGCTCATGACTCGTCGCGCCCCCGGACGAGCTGCGTGCGAGCCAGTCGCCGGTACGTTTCGCATCGCCCTAACAGTTCGTCATGGGTGCCGACGTCGGCGATCCGACCCGCCTCCATCACCACGATCCGATCGGCATTGAGCACCGTCGACAGGCGATGGGCGATCAGAAGCACCGTCCGCCCCGCGCCGAACTCGCGGATCGCGTGATTGATCTCGTCTTCGCTCTCGGCGTCGATCTGACTGGTGGCCTCGTCCATGATGAGAATCGCCGGATCCCGCAGGATCGCCCGGGCGATCGCGATCCGCTGACGCTGCCCCCCCGACAGCGACGCCCCCATCTCCGAGACCGGCGTGTCGTAGCCCTGCGGAAGGCGCCGGATGAACGCGTCAGCGTGGGCACGCCTGGCCGCCTCCTCGACCTGCTCGCGCGAGACGTTCACGAGACCAAAGCGGATGTTCTCGGCGATCGTGTCGGCGAACAACACCGCATCCTGGGTGACCACGCCAATCATGGATCGCAGCGATCGGAGGTTCCCCGCCCGCAGGTCGACGCCATCGAGCATGATCGCGCCGTCGGTCGGGTCCGCGAGGCGCGGGACGAGGGAGAGAAGCGTCGTCTTGCCGCAGCCGTTGGGTCCCACGACCGCCACCCGTTCGCCGTGGCGAATGTCCAGATCGATGTCGCGAAGCACCAGCGGCGAATCGGCCGAATAGCGGAAGCTCACGCCCGTGAAGCGCAGGCTCCTCGCATGCCGCGGGAACTTGGGCAGCGAACGCTCCCGCTTCCCCTCGGCGGGCAGGTCATAGAGTTCGAGAAGCCGCTCCGCAGGCGCCGACGAGGCCTGAATGTCATTCAGCAGGCTGGTCAGCGGCTTGAAGGAGCCGCCGGCGAAGCCGAGGGCGCCCAGGGCGAGAATGAAACGCTCGAAGTCGAGGGCCCCGTCCAGGATCTGCTTCGCCGCAACGGTCGCGAGGAGGAGAATCACGAAGACCGCGAGCATCTCCACCAGCGGTCCGGAGATCGCCCGCGCCGTGCGCACCACCAGCTCGTCCTTCACCGCCTTGCGATTGGCCTTCGCGAAGCGCGAGAGGGCATCGCGTTCGGCGGTCGACGTCTTCACCGCCCGCAATCCCTGCAGGCTCTCGTTGCTCGCCCGGAGCAGGTCCTCCTGGGCCTTGAGCGCTCCCTTGGACCCGCGGCGGATGCGCTTGCCGAACTTCCGCAGGATGATCGCGAAGGGTGGAGCGACGAGGACCGCGACGAGGGTCAGGCGCCAATCGAAATAGATGGCCGCACCGAACGCCGCGATGCCCTTGGTCAGTTGGGCGAGCGCCTTACTCGTGAGGGCGAGGAAGCCCCTCTGCAACTCGACCGAGTCCTTGTTGACGCGCGAGACGAGTTCGGCCGGCCCTCGGGCAATGACCGTCCCGAGCGGGAGGTGCAGGACGTGCCGGAAGATCTCGAGGCGAATGGACGCGATCACCCGCGTCACCAGGGTCAACGAACACCATTGGTGCAGGAAGTTGGCGATGGTCCCGAGGATCGTCAGCACCCCGATTCCCAGCATGATCAGGACGATGCCGTCGTAGGGATCGGTGGGCAAGAGCGCCACCATCGAGTTCGCGGTTTCGCGAAGCGGTCCCAACGATGCCGCGTGGTCGGCGAGCCACTGCTCGCTGAGCGTGCGGAGGTTCTCTCCCGACGCGCGGCCCTCGCCGAGGATCAGCTTGAGCACGGGGGCGAAGGTCACCAGCCCCGCGGCAAGTCCGCCGGCGGAAAGCCCCGCGAACACCAGCGTGCCGACGACAAGTCCCCGCTGCCGAAGCATGCGGTGGGCGAAGTGCCAGAAGGCTGGAAGGCGGGTCGTCACGACGTCTGCGAAGGGTATCGTCGAAGCTGGGCGAGATCGCTCCAGAAACCGGGGTAGCTCTTCCCGACGCACTCCGGGTCGCGTATCGAGATGCCGGGCCGAACGAGCCCGAGGACGGCGAAACTCATAGCCATGCGATGGTCCCGGTAGGTCTCGATCGTCACCGGCTCGTTGTGCCGGGACGTCGGGTCGATCTCGATCGAGTCGCGGGTGGCAACGCAGCGACAGCCGATCCGAGTCAGCTCGGTGGCGAGGGCGGTGATCCGATCGCTTTCCTTGACGGTCAGCGTCTCGAGACCGCGGATGCGACTCGGCCCCTTGGCCATCGCGCAGGCGACCGCGAGCGCGAGCGACGCGTCGGGGAAGAGCGATGCGTCGCAGTCGATGCCCACGAGTTCCGGCGCACCACCGATACCGATGCTGGACGGGAAGCGGCCGACACGAGCCCCCATCGCCTTCAGCGCGTCTAGCATCCGAAGGTCCGGCTGCACGCTCGTACTCGAAATGCCCTTCAGATGAACCAGGGCGCCGGGCATCAGCGCCGCGGCGACAGCGAAGTAAACGGCGCTGCTGGCGTCGGACTCCACCGTCACGTCGAAGGGGTATTGCGGCCCCGGACGCACGCGATGCCCGCGCAGCGTGCCGTCCGCCGCGCGATCAGCCGTCGCATACGCTCCCACCAAGGTCATGGCGTGAATGGTGAGATCCAGGTACGACGCGCTCGTCGGGGCTTCTTGATAGCGCAGCTCAAGCGGCGTCGTACAGGAGGGTCCGATCAAGAGAAGCGCCGAGAGGAATTGGCTCGAGGCGGTCTTCCCCACCTCGATGAGACCACCTGACAATGGCCCGTTTGGCGTGACCGTGACGGGAAGGCGCTCGACCTCACGTCCCGGGGCCTGCGGATCGGCGACCCGACGGGCGTCGATCCTCGCTCCCAACGATCGCAGCAAGGCGATGCCTTCGTCGACCGGACGCTCGCGCATCCGTGGGCTACCGTCGATGATGACCTCTCCAGCGGCAAGGGTGGCCAAGGCGAGAAGAAATCGGGTGGGCGTTCCGCCGTCACCGAGGTCCACCCGTCCGCCGCGCGGCAGCCGACCGCCGCCCCCGTCGATCAGGACGTCGTCGCCTTCCCATCGCGACGCGACGCCGAGTATTTCGAGGGCCCGAAGCAGCCGATCCGTGTCGTCGGAGCGCAACGGATGGGAGATGCGGCTGGTGCCGTGGGCGAGGGCCGCCAAGACGTAAAAACGATTGGTGAGACTCTTCGACCCGGGGAGGCGTGGACTCCCCGCGAACGGTCCGCCAATGGGCTCGATGCTGCGTGCGTCGCTCACGAGGCCGACTCAGGACTTCCGGAAGACCGCGACCACGTCCTCGATCGGGACGACGAAGAGGCGGTTGTCGCCTTCGAAGTCAACCGGGATCGCATGCTTGGGATTGAAGAGAACCCGGTCGTACTGCTGGATCGGGTAGTCCTCGTTGCGGGCGATCTCGGCGCTGACTGCGACTACCCGCCCGGTGAGGGTCGGGATCTCGATTTTGTCAGGCAGGTGAACGCCACCCTTGGTGATCTTCTTGTCCTCGTCCTTGCGGATGAGAACGCGCTTTCCAACGGGTTCGACCACCTCGATGGCGGGCATCGGTTCGCGGGCGCCTGCCGGTCGCTTCTCTCCCTTGCCTTCGTTGCGGGTATCAGCCATGCAAGGAGGATACGGGCGGAGTCCGGAGCGTGCAGCCGGTGGTCCCGTGCCCAGCGGCACGGCGCCGCCTTTCGCCGTCACCGCCGCGTGAAATATTCGCCTCCATCATGGATCGGGCCCCTCGCGACTGCGATACTCACGCCCAACCGCCGGGGAGCGGTGCGAGGTTTCGCCTGTCAAACGGGCGTGACTGTTGAATTTGGCGTGGTTGCCGCATCGCCGGGGCGACTGCTGGCACCTTCCCCACGGAGACGTCACCACCGTTTCGTCGCCGTTCTTGTTTCAGCCCCCCTTCGGCCCCCTTTCAGCCTTGGAGTCTCCTATGCGAGCCCGATGGATCGCTTTGATTGCTTGCGGCATTGCCGCTCTCGGATCGATCCACCTCTCCCGTGCCGATGGGCAGGCCCCGCCTCCACCTAGCCCCTACGCGGTGTTTGCGTGGAGCGAGCAAGGCATGATCTCGACGCACGAGGACTTCTCCTCCATCTGCCTCATGCCGCTCGGCACCACGATTCGAACTCAGGTCATCGTTCGCGGCGAGGAGCCCGAGATTCTGGACGGCGACGCGACGGTGACCTATTCGGTGCCGACGCACGCCCGGTCCTTCGACAAGACCAACTTCTGGACCCATGCTCAACAACTCTTCGGCGTGAGCTTGGCACCGGACATCGGGCGCACCGGCCACGGCCTCTCGGGGACGATGACCACCGCTCCGGGCAACCTCTGGCAGGTGACGGGCGTTCCGGTCGTACCAATCGACAACGCCGGTCGAATCGATCCCTATCCGGTCGGGCTGGTGAAGGTGACCGGGAATCTCGGCGTGGGCGAGAGTCGCCCGGTCCTCGGCGTCTCCGGCGAACTCAACTGTGCCCTCTGCCACGGAACCGGAACTGGTTCGCCATCGATCGGCGTCCTCCAGTACCACGACGCGTTTGAGGGTACGGATCTCATGAACCAGCAGCCGGTCTTCTGCGCCGAGTGCCACGCCGATACGAGTATCGGGGCTCCCGGCAAGCCGGGTATCTCGACACTTTCGCATGCGATGCACAACGGCATGCTCGACGCGGTCGTTCAGAGCGGACTCGAGAACGTTTGCCTCGCCTGTCACCCGGGCATTCGCGACGAGGCCCAGCGCGACGTGCACAAGGCCGCCGGCATCGAGTGCATCGACTGCCACGGCGACATGACCGCGATGGCCGATACGAACAGGATCCCTTGGGTTGACCTTCCTCGGTGCGAGAACTGCCACAGTGGCGCGGGCGAGGAGTACGAGCAGCCTGGCACGCTGTACAAGGATTCGATCGGTCATGGCGGCGTCCGTTGCACCTCCTGCCACGGAAGTCCGCACGCGATCGGCCCAGCCACGAACCCGATCGACAACCAGCAGGCGATCGCCCTTCAGGGTCACGCTGGTCCCATCAACACCTGCTCCGTGTGCCACACCACGACACCGGGCAAGCCGTTCTTCCATCGGGTGAACAAATGAAGCGGAGCATTGCCATGAATACCAACCGCATGAATACCTCACACGTGGCATGGACCTTCGCCCTTGGCTTCAGTGCACTTGCCGCTACTGCCAGTTTCTCCGTTGCCGGTGCGACGACCTACACCTTGGAGGACCTCAGCACTCTCGCCGGTTCGCACATCTGGACCGATCCCGGGTCCACCGCCGCAGGGCTCAGCCGCTCTGCCATCGTGGGCCATTCGATCACGCCGGCGTTCGACCGTTCGGTGCATGCGTTTCGGTACGCCGGCGGCAGCATGATCGACCTCGGGGCCTTGCCAGGCGATCTTCACTCGATGGCCTTCGCGTCCAACGCTCAGGGGGATGCCGTCGGGGTTTCGTTCGACCTCGGCGAGATCGACGTTCACGGCGTCCTCTGGCCATGGAACGGTGGGATGGTTTCGCTCGGGGCGATCGAGCCTCGCGACGTCAACGCCGCCGGGGCGGTCGCCGGGTCGATTCCGTTCACCGGCGGGGTCGCCGGTGCGGTCGGCACGAAACACGCCGCCCTGCATCTCGGCCGCGGCACCACGGACCTCGGAACGCTCGGCGGACCGTCCAGCATGGGCATGGCCCTCAACGAGTCGAACTGGGTGGTCGGCGATTCGATGCTTGCTGACAGCAGGACGACGCGAGCGTTCGTCTGGCGCAATGGGAGCATGATCGATCTCGGCACGCTCGGCGGAAACGGCAGCCGTGCCCTCGACATCGATGGCCTGACCGTGGTCGGCTTCGCGGACACCTCTGCCGCCCGACCGCATGCGACGCGCTGGGCGCTCAACGCCAATGGGTCCATCGCCAGCAAGACCGATCTGGGGACGCTGCCAGGCGCCCAGTCGAGTGCGGCCTACGCGGTGAGCGGGACGTCGATCGTGGGCACCTCCGACGACCGGGCCGTCCTCTGGACCGATGGTGCCATCGTCGACCTGAACAGCTTCGTCGATCCGAACATCTACTGGCACCTGACCAAGGCCACCGGCATCGATAGCGAAGGGCGCATCATCGGCGTCGGCCGGCACAAGGGGCTCACGCGGGCGTTCGTCCTGACCCCGAAGAACCCCGCCGACATCGACGGTGACGGCGTCGTCGGCCCGATTGACCTGGCCCTCCTCATCGGCGCGTGGGGCACAAACGACTCGCTGGCCGATCTCGACGGGAACGGCACGGTCGGAGCACCGGACCTGGCGCTCCTCCTGGGCGCATGGACCGCATGACGTGATGAACCGGCAGGGAGTCCGTATCCTCCGGACATGAACTCCGCCGCCGGCATGCTGAATCACCTGCACTCGCTGATCCGGGACGTGCCGAACTTCCCCAAGCCCGGCATCATCTTCAAGGACATCACCCCGCTTCTGGCCGATCCATCGGGGCTCTGCCTGGCGGTCGAGCTGATGGCAAACCCTTTCCGCAAGTCACGGGTCGACCTGGTCTGCGGTGCCGAGAGCCGAGGCTTCATCTTCGGGACGGCGATCGCCCAGACGCTGGGGGCGGGATTTGTCCCGCTTCGAAAGCCGGGCAAGTTGCCGTCGCAGCGGCTGACCGCCGAATACGACCTCGAGTACGGCAAGGATAGCCTCGAGATTCACGCCGACGCCGTCTGTGCGGGACAGCGCGTCCTGATGGTCGACGACCTGCTTGCGACTGGAGGCACGATGCAAGCCAGCTGCCAACTCGTCTCCAGCATGCGTGCGGACATCGTCGGAATCGCCATCCTGATCGAACTGGAATCGCTTGGCGGCCGGAAGCGGCTTGCGCCGCGGGATGTGCATTCGGTCGTCAGCTACTGACTCCATCCCGTCAGCACGGCCCCCAAGCACCGAGAAGGACCGCCAGGTCCGCGGCGTTCACGCTACCCGACCCATCCAAGTCCGCCGGACCGCCGCCGGCTCCCCACGCCCCCAACAGGATTGCCAGGTCGGATGCATTGACCGAACCGTCGCCGTTGAGATCACCCACACACGGCGGCGCCGGCATCTCATAGCAACCGCGGTCGACGTACTTCGGGCTGGGGCCAATCCCCGTGTCGGCGACGCTCGGCAAGTCAACGGCGCGGTCGTTGCCATCAAGGTCAGGGTGCAGGCCGAAGATATTGATGAAGACGCCGGTAGAGTCGAGGAGCGGAGAGTCCTCGGCCAGGTGGTAGTTGTCGTCTTCATTCCCGCGAACCCGATCGCGACCGAACGGAAGCAGGAACTTGGGGTTGAAGTCGTTGCAATTGCCGCCGCCAAGCGCACCGCTCCACCCCTGCACGGTGACTTCGTTGACGCTCGCCGTCCCAAGGACCCGCAGGTTCTGACTCTCAAGCGTGCCGGATGTGCCGAGGTTCTTCCAGAGAATCGACTCGTCCAAGTCGAGGTTGGCGCCGGTCTGCACCAGAATGCCGCCGGTGTTGCCTGCGGAGGATGTGTTGTCAGCGATGGTCGAAAGCCGGATCGTCGCGTCCGATCCTTCATCAACGAAGATCGCCGCACGTTCCACCGAGTCGTTGCCGTGCACCAGGCTCGACTCGGCAAACAGGGATCCGTTCCCGACACCGATCGCCGAGCCCGTTCCGAGCGAGGCGTTCCCGTAGAAACGCGTCGCAAAGAACGCCAGGCCGCTGCCGTTCTCGATGGCAACGCCGCCGCCGGTCGCCTCCGCTTCGTTGTTGCGAATCTCGCATTCGGAGAAGATCGCGAAGCCGTCGTCGGCAAGGACCGCGCCGCCGCGATCATTCAGGTTGGCAGCGGCGCCATCGGCGTTTCCGCGCTGGATGGTGACACCGACGACCTCGGCATCGACGGTGTTGGGAAAGTCCTCGACGCGAATGACGTGATAGGAGTTATCCGCCGTTCCGGCCGCGCCGATCGCACCGCCAAGCGTTGAGCGGTGAGCGGCGACATCGCGCTCCGAGACTTCGTCTTCGGCCACGCCAGCGAATCCGCCGACCAGCCACATCCTCTCCTTGATGCGGAAGGCGTCGGTGCGGTCACCCGTCCCGCGATCGGGCCGGTAGTTGCCTTCGGCAATCATCACCACCGGATCGATGAACGAGGCGAGGGCCACATACGCCGCATCGAGGCCATCCTGGAGATCGGTAAACGCGTTGGTCCACGAACTCCCGTCATTGCCGCCGGTCGCGCTTTCCTTGACGAAAATGCGCTGGGCCTGACGTTCGAACGCCCCCATGTCGACGATCGCCGGCGTCCCGATGCCTGTGTCATCGGCGAGCGGATGGTCGACGAAGCGAGGCTTCCCGAAGACGTCGGTCGTCCCGTAGGGGTCGGCGAAGAAGTTGCGACCCGCGTCGCAGGCCGGCGATCCGGGAGCGAGTTCGAAGCTCGCGTAGTACGACGGGTCGATCACGTCGACCCCGTCGATGTTGCCCGGCCCGGGCCAACCGCCCGAGACGTGCGAGTACTGCACCGAGATGCCCGGATAGTTCGGGCTGTCCAGGCCATCGGCCTCCGAGTCGAGCACGCAATTCCGCACCAGGACCGTAAGGGCGTTGCTCGGCGACTCGATCGTCAGCGAGGCCGTGCTGCCGCCGGCGACGGTGCAGTTGACGAGTTGCACGGTGGCGTTGGCGACACCCGGGCGCACCACGACCGACCGATCACCCCAACCGACGAGCGAGTTGGTCATCGTGAGGGTGGTGTCCGCCTCGATGAGCGTACCTACGCCGGCGTACTCGACCCAGAACCGGCTCCGCTGGACCGTGCTCGATCCGCCGGTAAACCAGGCCTCTCGGGCGACGGCGGCATGATCCTGTTGGGCATCGACGTCTTCGATCGTCGCCGCGCCATCGACGTGGAGCGCTCCACCTGCATTGGTCGCGCTGTTGGCGTAAAAGGTCGTATCGCGCACCGTGGCATTGCCGCTCACCCGCATGCCACCGCCGTTGTTGGCGATGTTCAGCCGAATGTCGCAAGCTTCGATGATCGCTCCGCCTGTGGCCCAGACGCCGCCGCCGAAGGTGTCCGCGGTGCACTGTTGGATGATGCATCGCTTGACCGTCCCCGGGCCCTCGATGCGAACGCCGCCGCCCGTCCCCTCGTGGCCGTCATAGAGAGTGAAGCCGTCGAGCACCGTCGTACTCGTGGCATTGGCCATCCGAACGACGCGACCCACGCCTCCGGCGTCGATCACCGTGTTGAGAGGCAGACTCGGGGTCGTCGAACGTACGGTGATCGACTTGCCGAGGAAGTCGATCGACTCGTTGTACAGTCCGTTGCTGACCACGACCGTGTCGCCGTTGACGGCGGCGTTGATTGCCGCTTGAATGGTCGGCTGATCGGAAGGGACGTGGATGGTTGCGGCCGCTGAGTCGGCTGCAAAGGGAGCTAAGCTCGCCCAGCAGGCAAACGCGAACCACACCGCGGACCCGTGCGGGACCCGCGAACCCGGAAGACTGGGATATCGCATGGGGGGGAATCTGGCGTGAAGACCGCTTCAGGCAAGCGCCAACCGGAGCGGATGCGCAACTTTGCCCATTCGATAGGGGGAGAGCGCGCCTCGCTGCTCCACGCCGGAAGCGCCCAGATACCCGACATTCCCGACATCCTCGGAAGGCTCTTCCGCCTTACTATGGGCTCGGCGGCCGGGCGCAACGACGCCCTCGCCTCCTCTCCAGCCTGTCCGACTTCAGGAGCGCGGCGACCATCCGCCGTGACTGTTCGATTCCATGACCACCCTCAACCCCTCCAGTTCGCCCAGCGGCGCCGTCACCACCGACCCCCTTGCCCTGATCGACGTCGACCACGTTCGCTTCTACGTCGCCAACGCGAAGCAGGCGGCGTTCTTCTACGCCTCCGCGTACGGCTTCCAGGTTGAGCAGATCTCTGACCTGACGACGGGCAACCGAACGAGCGCCCAGTACCTGCTCACGCAGGGCAACATCCGGTTGCTGTTGGAGACGCCGCTCACCAAGGACCACCCGGCAGGCGAGGAGATCAAGCGGTTCGGCGACGGCATCAAGGACATTGCGCTGACCGTCTTCGACGCCGAGAAGGCCTGGGAGCAGGCTCGGAAGAACGGCGGTGCGAGCGCCTACGAGCCGCGGACGATCAAGGACGAACACGGCACCGTGACGATGGCCGGCATCCAGACCTACGGCCGCGCGGTCCACACGTTCGTGAGCCGCACCGGCGGATATGCCCTCCCGCAGGTGAAGACCGGCGGGACGTTCATGCCGGGCTTCAAGCCGATCGGCCACTACGCCCTGAACGACTACAACAAAAAGAACCCCTGCGGACTGAAGTTCTTCGACCACTGCGTCGGCAACGTCGAACTGGGCAAGATGAACCACTGGGTGTCGTGGTACGAGAACGTCCTCGGCTTCTCGATGTTCAAGCACTTCGACGACGCGGACATCTCGACCGAATACTCGGCGCTCATGTCGAAGGTCATGGCGAGCGGCAACCACCTGATCAAGATGCCGATCAACGAGCCGGCGGAAGGCAAGAAGAAAAGCCAGATCCAGGAATACCTCGACTGGCACGACAACACGCCAGGTGTCCAGCACCTCGCCCTGCGGACCGACGACGAACTCCACTCGGTCGCCGAGCTCCGCCGCCGCGGCGTCGACTTCCTCACCATTCCCGAGACCTACTACGAAAACGTCTGGAAGCGCGTGAACGCGATGCTGACCCAGCACGGCCACGAGATCGTGAAG
>JAEUIU010000058.1 GCA_016795065.1 Phycisphaerae bacterium | reverse complement strand
GATCGCTTCGAGTCGCCGCGCGTCTTTGAGCTTCTCTTCGACTCGACCGACCGCGAGCGGCGTGGCCTCGCCCAGCGCCGGATGTATCGCACGATCGCCCCGTGGGTGCAGGAGAATCCGCTCATCTTTCACGCCGGCTCGGCCGAACCCGCCGCCGTGCGAGCTGCGATCGATCAGGCCGCCGAAGTCGGCTTTGAACTCGTCATCATGACCTTCGGCAGCGGCTTCGATATCGAACGCCGCGACCCCGCGTACCGCACCCAATTGAAGGAACTCGCCGACTACGCCCACGTGAAGGGGGTCGCCCTCGGCGGCTACTCGCTTCTGGCCAGTCGCTCGATCGACGCCGCCAACGACGTCGTGAATCCTGCCACCGGGAAGCCCGGCGGATTCGCGACCTTCGGCAACTCCCCCTGCCTCGCGTCTGCGTGGGGCGAGCGCTACTTTGAGACACTGCGCGCGGTCTTCGAATCGACCGGCCTCGACGTCCTCGAACACGACGGCAGCTATCCCGGCGACGTCTGTGCCTCCACCGACCATCCCGGGCACCGCAACCTCGCCGATTCGCAGTGGCGGCAATGGTCGACCATTTCAAACTTCTATCGCTGGTGCCGGGCCCGCGGCGTCTACCTGAACGTTCCTGATTGGTATTACCTCACCGGCTCAAGCAAGTGCGCCATGGGATATCGCGAAACGAACTGGTCCCTGCCGCGTGCTGATCAAGAGATCATCGAGCGACAGAACATCTTCGACGGCACCTGGTCGAAGACGCCCAGCATGGGCTGGATGTTCGTGCCGCTGATGCAGTACCACGGCGGCGGTCCAGCGGCGACGATCGAACCGCTCGACGAACATCGCGACCACTATCGGCGCCGACTCGACAACCTCCTCTCCGCGGGCGTGCAGGCGTGCTTCCGCGGTCCGCGCTTGTTTGATACCGACGCCACGCGCGACCTCGTTCGCGAGCGCGTCGCGTGGTTCAAGGCCCACCGACGCATTCTCGAATCCGACATCGTCCACGGCCGCCGCCCCGACGGTCGCGACATCGACTGGTTCGTGCATGTCGACCCCGAGGCCCGGGAGGCGATGCTCGTCGTGCACAACCCGACTGCTTCGATGGTTGATCGCGACCTGCGGGTGAACCTCGCGCTTGCCGGCATTGCCGCGAACGCGATGGTCTCCGGCGCTAGCGCGCCCGGCGTCGAGGTGGCCGTCGACCCGACCGGACACGCATTGCTTCACATCAGCGTTCCGGCAGGCGGCATGGCGTGGTACAAGGTGCGGACGAAACGTTAGTCTCTCACGACAAGGAAAACGCATGCATAGCCGTCGCAGTCTGGCCGTCCTCGTCCTTACCGCTGCTCTCACCACGCTCGGCTGCCAATCCGAATCGAACCCAAGCGTCCCCGCCGCTCCCGGTGCCGTCGGCGCGGCGGCCGATCATCCGCCGATCTTCGACCACCGTCCTTATGCCGAGGCGAAGGCCGCGGCCGAAGCAGAGAAGAAATGGTTCCTCGTGAAGGCCACCGCGGTCTGGTGCGGGCCGTGCAAGCAGATGGACAAGACGACATGGCGCGACGAGCAGGTCGTCGCGTGGCTCAAGGAGCACGCGATCGTCGTCTCGATCGACGTCGACCAGCAGCCCGAGATCGCCAAGGAACTCGCCATCGAAGCCATGCCGACGATGATCGCGTTTAGGGACGGCAAGGAGTTCGACCGGATTGTCGGCATGCGGACGCCCGAGGATTTCCTCCCCTGGCTCACCGGCATCGACAAGGGCGAAAAGTCCATCGATGCCGTCACACGAAAGGCGGGTTCACGCGATCCGAGCGAGGGGACCGTCGACATCAAGGCGCGTCTGGACCTGGCCCGGTCACTCGCTCAGTCCGGCGACCCAGTGAAGGCGGCCGACGAGTATGCGTGGCTTTGGGAGAACATGCTCGAGCACATGCCGTCGATGGTTGGCGTGCGGGTGTCGTTCATGGCCAATGACATGGGGCACCTCGCGTCGCGGAACGCCGAGGCGAAGAAGCGTTTCACCGCGCTACGCGACGCGACCATCGAGCGGCTTCGGGAGGAGAAGGTCGATTGGCAGGACGTCGGGGATCTCCTCACCCTCAACGAGGTGGTCAGCGATCCCGACGCCTCGCTTGCCTGGTTCGACTCGGTGAAGGCGGACCCACGCTGGAAACAGAATTTCTCGCTGAACATGTTCCGGTTGCGGCCGCTCCTTGTTGCCCATGATCGGTGGGCCGACCTCGGCCTCATCATCACCAATCCGGTGCGGGAACTGGAGCAGTCGTGGAACATGTTCAACGACCCGAACTTCGCGCCGAAGGGCGTTGACGCGGCCCAACTCGCGTCGATGAAGTCCATGATGATCCAGCGGCTTCGCGACGGCGCGGCCCACGATTACGCCTCGCTCCTCGCGGCCGAACGCGAAGACGAAGCGGGCCAGCTGTTGAAGCGGGCATACGAACTCGACGCAACGGAAGAGATGGCTCGCGGCCTGATCGGCGCGGCGTTGGTTGCGAAGGAGCCGCGGAGGGCACAAGTCGAGTTTCTGGCGTCGATCGAGTCCACGCACGCGGGACTCGCCAAGCTCAAGACAGAGGTTGAGGCTGCCCTGGCCGGCGCGAAGTGACGCAGGGCCTTCGCAACCGATAATGAACCGGGAGCTCCCGAGAAGCGCGACGAAACCGGAAGGCCGACGAATCGGTGGCGATGCGGGCTGCACTTGACGTGGGTCGCCGAGGCGACGACGAGGTCCAACCATGCTCTCCCGCACGTTTGTTGTCGCCACCACCCTGCTCTGTGCCGCCGCCGCCTCTGCTGAGGTCGTCTACCAACAGCCACCGCTCACCAACGGACAGTTCTACAAGTCCGCGCGTTGGGGCGAAGACGGCAGCGACTACGACGAGTACGTCTGGGACAGCTTCATCCTGCCGTCCACACGTTCGATCACCGAGATCCATTGGCGAGGCGGATTCACGACCGTCACCGCCCCGATCACGATGTTCGAGATTGCGATCTACAGGTCGATCGGCGGGGGAAGCCAACCCGACATCGGCTTTGGCCCGCTTGTCCACTACGAGTTCCCCGGCAACGCGGGACAAACACCCGCCGGCAGCTCGGGTGGCGTCGCGGTCTACGACTACGGCATCACGCTTCCGACGCCCTTCGTCGCCACCGGCGGGACGAAGTACTGGGTAGAAATCCTCGCGTGGCAGAACGGCTTCCCGTTCTGGTCGCTTCAGGCCGCGAGCGGCGGCAACGGCAGCCACTTCCGCTTCTCGGAGGGCCTAGCGATGTTCCACACGATCACCGGCGACTGCGCCTTCTCGATCGTCGCTGCGCCGCTGCCGTGCCCATCCGATCTGGATCACAACAGCACGGTGAACGCCGCTGATCTATCGATCCTCTTAGGTGCCTGGGGCACCGCCGGTGCAGCCGACCTCAATGGAAGCGGCACGGTGGATGCCGCGGACCTTTCGATCATGTTGGGGGCTTGGGGCGGATGCGGCTGATCGACGGAAGGTCGTCCTGACGAACTGCCCGTACGATGCCGGAATGCCTGTCACTTTTCGCCGCGCCCAGCTTCCCAACGGACTTCAGATTGTCGGCGAGACCGACCCGACCGCCCACACCGCGTCGGTCGGCTTCTTTTTCCGCACGGGAGCACGCGACGAGGCGACCAAGCTCATGGGAGTCAGCCACTTCCTCGAGCACATGATGTTCAAGGGCACGGCCAAACGAACTGCCCAGCAGGTCAACAACGACTTCGATGCGATCGGCGCCTCCCACAACGCCTACACCTCGTCGGAGATGACCGCCTACTACGCCCATGTCCTGCCCGAGCACCTGCCCGCCGCCACCGAGATCCTGAGTGACATCCTCCGGCCGGCCTTGCGCGTCGAGGACTTCAACGAGGAGCGGGGCGTCATCCTCGAGGAGATCGCCATGTACGAGGACCAGCCCTTCTGGGTCCTCTACGAACGGGCGATGGAGCTCTTCTACGGCTCGCATCCCTTGGCCCATCGCGTGCTGGGTACGAGGGAGTCGGTCCAGCGCCTCGAGCGCGACGAGATGGCCGAATACTTCCGGAATCGCTACTCCGCCGACAACACGACACTGGCCATTTCGGGCGCCGTCGACTTCGACTCCTTCGTCGACCTCGCCCGCTCACTCGTCGGCCACTGGCAGGCCACGCGCCCGGAACGGGAGTTCCCGGCGTGGAACCTGACCGACCGCGACGAGACGATCACCCTCAAGAACACGACACGCCATTACCTGCTCATGGCGATGCCCGCCCCGCACGTCAACGACCCGTGGCGATACGAATCGACGCTCTTGGCCCACTTGTTAGGTGATGCCGATGGCTCGCGCTTCCATTGGGCCCTGATCGAGACCGGCTTGGCGGAAGAGGCGAGCGCCCAGTACGACGGACGCGATGGCGTCGGCGAGTTCCTGGTCTCGGCGGTCTGCGATCCAGAGCACGCTTCCGAAGTCGAGTCGATCTGCCGTCGCGAGTTGGCCACGGTGCTTGAGGGCCTGGCCGACGATGATCTCCTTCGGGCCCGCAGCAAGATCGCCACGAGCGTGACCCTTGCCGGTGAGCGCCCCGCTGGCCGCATGAACCGGCTTGGGACAATCTTCGCCTATCAGGGCGAGTACTGCCCGCTCGAGGAAGAGCTCGCCCGCATCGACGCCATCACGCTTGGCCGCCTGCGTGACTACCTCGAGCAATGGCCGCTCCGGCCGCGGCTTGTCGCCCGACTCCGTCCGGCCTAACAGTTTGATCGTTGGCTGTCGTTCAGGCCGCGGCCCGCGCCGTGTCCTTGCGGTAGAGGACGACCTTGTTCTTCGTCTGCTGTGCCATGGACGCTGCGACCAGGGCCGACTTCAGGAGCTGGTCGCGCGTGGTGATGCCCGAGGCCTCGCGGGCCGACTCGTCTCCCTCGCAGATCGCGGCACCGCAACTCACCGTGACGTGACCGGGCTCACGGTCGAGCCGCACGACCGACTCGGCGACCCGCTTGCGGGCCGATTCGGCGACGCGGCAAAGCTGTTCAAGATCGATTTTCGGCAGCAGGCCGACCACGCCGGCCCCGACGAACCGGTAGGCCCGGCCGAAGCGGCCTAACGACTCGCCCACGACTTCGCCGACGCGCTTGAGGGCGACGTCGCCGGCATCAGGCGAGTGGGTGGTGTTGAGGCTCTTCGCGTCGTCGAGGAGGGCGATGATCACGCCGATTCCGACGCCGGTGCCCGACTTGGGAAGCTGGGCGAAGGCCGCGTCGATGTCCCGGATGAAGACCGACTTGTCGGGAAGGCCGGTGACCTCATCACAGGCTTCGCGCGACTCAGCGGCGAGAATCTCGTCGACGTTCATCGCCGGCAGTGACTGCTCGTTGCGGGTCTTCTCGGCCTCGGCGAGGATCGCCTCGATGTCCGGCGTCTCGCCGACGTTGAGCGAGAAGACGCGAGCCAATTCCTGGGCCTTGTCGCTGAAGACTTGGAGCAGGGTCAGCGGCATGTTGTTCTTGATGTCAAACCACTCGTTCGCGGCGGTGCGGAAGCGGTTCACGGCCTCGTCGGGCTTGGTCGACTCGGCGAGGATCACCGTCGATGCCATGCCGGCAAGTTCGACGGTACGGGCAATCTGCATCGCCTCAAGGGTGGCGGTGCCGCTGTTGTGGTGGGCGCGGACGGCCTCGATGATCGGTTCGGGGAAGCGCCAGCGGCGGGTCATCTCGCCGGCGACCGCCGCATGATCGACTTCCAGCGCTTTCCGCTCGAGTCCGCACAGCCGGCGGTGGTCCTTGCCCGCCGAATCGACGGTTTGAAGATAGCGGTCACCGAAGGCACGCCAGAGCGCCACCATGCCGACATCCTGGACCAACGCTGCGACGAACGCCTCGTCCGGATCGCAGCGTCGGGTCAGGACGGCGATGTGCCGGGCGGCGGCAGCGCAGTACATGCAGCGCCGCCAGTAGGTCATGAAGTCGAAGGAGACATCCTTGTCGCCGCCGCCGTCGAGAGACTTGGCAAGCGAGAAGCCGAGCACGAGGCCCTTGACGGTCTGAAGTCCAAGTAGGGCGAGCGCCTGCTGAATGGAGCCGCAGCGGCGCGACAGCCCGTAGAACGAACTGTTGATCGTGCGAAGCACCTTGGTGGCAATCGCCTGATCGTGTTCAATGACCGCGGCCACTTCCTTGAGCTGAACATCGGGCTTGTTGGTGAGCTCCAGAACCTTCATCGCCACCGCAGGAAGGGTGGGGAGATTCGGACACGCAAAGACCTTCTCAAGCGCCGCGTAGTTCATGTCTTTCCCCGAGCCGCGTCAGCTCAGACCCGTACACCCCAATGGAGGCAGCGCCGGCGATACCAAGAGGTTCGGCCGACAGCCTTCATGTCTTCCCTGTTGTGAAAGGGAGAATCAAACAGGGAGGGGCCCAGCGCGGGTCAGACCGGCCCGCGTCTGTCATCGACCGTTACCACCGGCCGATTGAGCGGCACTAGCCTTGAATACCCACCATTGAAAACCCCTGATCAATCTTGCGGTAGGGGAGGATCACAGATCGGCAAAGAGTGCCCGCATCGTCTCTGGGAACTGACCGAGAACATGTCGCAGATAGGAAGCGAGCAGTCGATTGGCTCGCACCGTGACATCGGGCCCGGCCTTCACGGCGTCATCGAGACACTCTGCGAGACTCGCCCTGGCTCCTTCGGCATCGGGAACGGCTTCGGTGGCCATCGCAATGCTGCGAAGGAGCTCAATAGTCGGGCGCCGGACCTTCCATCCGCCACCGCGGGCGATGCCACCGGCTTCCGCGGAAAAATGCACGGTCTGCGGAAGTTCCGCGTCAGGGTCATCGGGGTCCGCCAGGGCAGGCCGATAGCCCGCCTCGTCCAGCGCGAGCCATTGAAAGGCAAGTTGGACAGCCACCCCGTCGCCTTCGGGCTCGCTCGGGGCGTCGATCGCCTCCAAACAGGCCACGAGTCCGTCGTAGAGCCTTGGATGCGGATCACCGTCGGCGACCAGCCGTTGAACCAAATCGATCATGTAATAGGCGGACTGGTTGGCCATCAGCCTGGAACGAAGGGACCGGTAGGTGGCCAAGAGAGCCCAATCGGTCAGCGTCGACAGTTCCCGCCCGGGCTTCACGATCGCCACGACCTGCCCGCGCGTGAGGAGGTCGATCCCGCCTGAGAAGCGACCGCCAGCCCGTTTCGCGCCCTTGGCAAGACCGCGAAGGACGCCATGGCCGCGACAGAACAGGCTGACCGTTTGACTGGTCTCCGAGAAGTCCCAGTGTCGGATGCAGATCGCCTCGTCGGTGACGTGAGCCACATGGGCACACTACCACGGCAGGTGACCGCTACTCTGGATCGGAGGAACCGCGTTACGCTGCGCGGCGTGGCAGCAGCACCGAGCGCTCGAGCCATCGCTTGCACGCGTCGAGGAGATCGTCGCGGCTGACCGGCTTGGACTCGAAGTCGTCGCATCCTGAGGCGAGGCATCGCTCGCGCTCGTTCTCGGCGCCATTGGCGGTGAGGGCGACAATGGGAGCGTCCCAGCCGCGGGCCCGCAAAGCTGCCGTCGCCTGATAGCCGTCCAGTTCGGGCATCTGCATGTCCATGAGGATCAGGTCAAAGGCACCCCGCCGGTCGTTCAATGACTCCAGTGCTTTGCGAACCGCCTCGCGCCCGTTGACGGCCACGTCAACGTCCGCGCCAGCCCGCTTCAGATGGAAGGCGATCAGCCTCTGATTGTCGACGCTGTCGTCGGCAACGAGGATCCGGCCCTTCAACGTGGCGGGTCCCGATGCCTGCACCGCGTGGCGCCCGGCGAGGGCCTCAAGGCCGGCGACCATCGGAACATCGTTGAGCGGCCCGGTAGGAACGACGCATCGGAAGGAACTGCCCTTGCCGGGCGAGCTCTCGACCGAGATCGAACCTCCGAGCATCTCGCACAACCGTCGACAGATCGCAAGTCCAAGCCCTGTTCCGCCATAGCGCCGGGTCATCGAGCCGTCTGCCTGCGTGAAGGCCGAGAAGAGGTTCGGAATCGCTTCGGATGCGATGCCGATCCCCGTGTCCGTCACCTCGAACATGAGCTTCGGTTCCGGGTCGCCCGCGGCAGTGGCCATGGCCACGCGCACGCAGACCTCGCCGCGCTCGGTGAACTTCACCGCGTTTCCAACGAGGTTGATCAGGATCTGGCGAACACGGGTTGGGTCGGAACGCATGCGAACGGGAATGCTCCCGTCGCAGCGCATGATCAGGGCGATGTTCTTCGCTTCGGCCCGACCCTTCAGCATGCCGACCGCGTCGCACATGAGTTGAAGCGGTGAGACGTCCACCTGTTCGATGACCATCTTGCCGGCCTCAATCTTCGAGATGTCGAGGACGTCGTTGATGAGAGCCAGGAGATGTTCACCGGCCCTCCGGATTGAGTTCAGGTGTTCCCGGCGTTCCTCATCGCCCATGCCGGAGTGATCGAGAACGTCGGCGAAGCCGAGGATCGCCGTCATCGGTGTGCGAAGCTCATGGCTCATGTTGGCGAGGAACGCGCCCTTCACACTGGCGGCGGATTCCGCCTTGATTTGGGCTTCCTCGGCGTCCTTGCGCAACCGCTCGAGATCGGCATTTCGGGCCTCGAGATCCTCAATCAGGGATTGCGTTGCGGCGTCGGCGCTGGTCCTCGACATCGCCACCGCCACGAGGTCGGCCGCGGTCGCCAGAACTTGCCCGATCGTGTGCGTCAGCTCGACGGCGGCCGGTCCGAAGACGGCCACGCAGCCCACCGGCTCGCCGCGCCCATCGCGGAATCCAAGGACCGCGCAGGAACGGCCCACGTCACCGCCCAAGCCACCGTACGTCGTTGCGACCTCAAATGTCTGGCGGAGCGAGTCGCTAGCGATTCGCGCCGCCGCGGCCGAGGCGTCGTCCTGCGAGATGCCGCTGGCGGCGATCGGTCGCAGGAGCGACCGGCCGCCCCTGGTTTCGAGAAGGAGCACCGCACTCGCTGCGCTGGTTCGATCGGCCACAAACCTTGCGATCGCCTCCAAGGCGGTGGCCAGGGGCTGACCCGAGACGATGTCGTGGAGAATCTTGGTTCGTTCGT
The DNA here is from genome assembly GCA_016795065.1 of Phycisphaerae bacterium. Taxonomy (GTDB): domain Bacteria; phylum Planctomycetota; class Phycisphaerae; order Phycisphaerales; family SM1A02; genus JAEUIT01. The sequence continues at coordinate 166,243 of JAEUIU010000058.1, read as the reverse complement.
CGCGCAGGTCGTCGACGGCGCGCTGGCCAGAGCGAAGCTGGCCGAAGCTGGCGAGCACCGAGACGAACATGCAGGTCGTCACCGCCGTGGCGATGGGCCAGCCGCTGCGAAGATTGGCCGAGTACACGGCCACAATGACAAGAACGGCCGCCTGGGCGAGGAGCGCAAGAGCGATCCATCGCCCCTTGCGGGCGCGTTGCGATGTCGCGATCTGGTGACGCGTCAGGCGCATGCCGGAGCCTTGTTGGAAGCCGCCAAAAGCGCGTGCCGATCACTGCGCAGTCGGAAGCCCACTCCGCTCATCGACTGAACGGGAGGGGCGCTTCATCGATGTATCTCGATCAGGCCGACTTACGGATGGACAGCGACTCGGGGCTAGCCAGCTCGACACGATTTCGTCCGCCATGCTTGGCGGCGTAGAGTGCCCGGTCAGCAGCTTCCACGAGTGCTCGCGGCATCGCGTTGGATGCGATACAGGTCAGATCGGCGACGCCAAAGCTCGCGGTCACGCGAAGATCCTCGTGTCGCGGCCAGTGCTCGGTCGCAAGACGTTCACGGAGTCGCTCGGCAACCTCGTGAGCCTCCGAAAGCGTAGTGCTTGGCAGAACGATGCCGAACTCCTCGCCGCCGTAGCGGCACGCCACGTCGGAGGAACGGCCGCCAGACAGAATGCGGGCGAAGCGCTCCAGGACGAGGTCGCCGAAGGGGTGGCCGTAGCCATCGTTGAGTGACTTGAACTTGTCGATGTCGGTCATGATCAGCGAGAGGGGGCGACCGTGACGGAGGCCTTCCGAGAACTCGCTGTCCAGGCGGGCGTCGAAGTACTTTCGGTTCCAAAGACCGGTGAGGCCGTCGATCTGGGCCTTCACGGCGAGCATGTGCATCGCGCTCTGGAGCCTGAGGATCGAGCGAACACGGGCGGTCAGCTCGATGACCTCAAATGGCTTGGTGATGAAATCGACGGCGCCCAGGTCAAGACCGCGAACGCGATCGATGGACTCGCTGAACGCGGAGATGAGCATGACCGCGATGTCGCGGGTCTCCGGATCGGACTTGAGCTTCTGAAGAACGTCAAACCCAGTCATGTCGCCGAGCTCGATGTCCAGGAGGATCACCTCGGGCCGCAGTTCCTTGGCCATGCGGATGCCCTCCTCACCGCTGCATGCAGAGAGGATCTCAAGCTGCTCGTGCTGGAGGCGAACCCGGAGGATCTTGTGGATCAGCTCCGAGTCGTCGATCGCAAGCAGCTTCGGCAGGCGGTCGTTGCTAGTAGTCGTCGAATCCACCGAGTGGTTCTCCATCGTCGGAGGCGGGCGTCGGACGTCGAACGTCAGGTGTTGCCGTTCTGTCCTGGAACTGCCGATCGACAGAGTCGAATGAGCTCTTCCACCTTGTCCTGAAGGCTGGACAGGTCAGCCTGGGCACCGAGGAGTTCTCGCTCCACGGCTCCGGCCGCCGTACCGATGGTGGGGAAGCCGTAACCGCCCGCGGCACCCTTGAGCTGGTGAGCGAGCGTCTTCAGGCGTGCCCGATCATCGCGCGAGAAGGCCTCGCGGATGGAGTCCATGCGGGCGTCGAGGTCGTTGACGAAGAACTCAACGATCTCTCGCATGTCCGGATCGTCCGCGAACTCGCTCTGAAGAGGCGGTCCTTTCGCGGCGCGGCCTGATTGTGGGTCGTGACCGTGCATAGGTCGTTGATCGGACCGTTGGCCGGGTGACTTGGGTGCGACCGGTCATAGCGTGAAAATCACTTTGGACGACGAGTGAACCGCGCGTCGAATTGACGGAACGGGCTGTCGCCCCATATCGTCTGCCCTTCGTTCTTTGGTCCCGACGGCTGAAAACGCCGTCGAAGGAGCATTTCCGTGATTCCGAGCATGCCGCCCCGCGAGGGGCAGTTGGGTTTTCTGTACCTGCCGCCGTTTCGCGTGCAGGGCATCAGCGTCGCCGGCGAGCAAACGGTCATTCAGGTCCCCGAACTGGATGTTTGCTTCGACATGGGGCAATGCACACGGGCGTCTCTCGCGACGCCACTGGTGGCACTGTCGCATGCCCACATGGACCACATCGGCGGGCTGCCCTACTGGTTCAGCCAACGGCAGTTCCAAAAGATCGGGACCGGCAAGTGCGTCTGTCACCCACGGGTGGCCGAGCCCCTGCGGGCGATGATGCGCTCATGGGTGGATCTCGAGCTCCAACGGACGCCGCACGAGATCATCCCGATCGAGCCCGACGCCGAGATCGAAATCAAGAACAACGTCTACCTACGGGCCATCGAGACGAGTCACACTTCCCCGAGCCTTGCCTTCGCGATCATCGAGCGTCGCAGCAAGCTGAAGGATGAGTTTCGAGAGTTTCCTCAGGAAAAACTGCGAGAACTGAAGGCCAGCGGGGTCGAGATCACCCGTACGGTCGAGATTCCGCTCGTGGCCTACACCGGCGACACCGAGCCGGGTCCGTTTTTGTTCCGCGACGAATTCGCCCTTGCGAAGGTCGTCCTGGCCGAGTGCACCTTCTTCGAGAGCGACCATCGGACCAGGGCGAAGATCGGCAAGCACCTGCACGTGGGCGATTTCACGTCACTGCTGCGGGTGTGGAAGGCCGAGAACGTTGTGTTGGTGCACGTCTCCCGTCGCACCGCGATCCCTTTCGCCCGCGAGTGCATCGCGGCGATCGAGGGAGGCGCTCACGCATCGCGCGTCCATCTTCTGATGGACCATCGCGCGAACAAGCAGCGATACGATCGTCAAGTGGCTGAAGCGGGAGGCGCAGCGGAAAAAACCGCAAATTTGCCGGAAGATCGAAGCGCGTCAGCTCCCAGAGAGAATCAGGAACAGAACGGTTGACGCACTGTGCACAGCGCACTACATTCAGCCTCGCTGTGCCGTGATCGCAAGTGGGACTTCGACACGACACAGTGCAGTACCAGCAAAGAGACAGCGCTGTCCGTCGCGGCGGTTGAGTGCCACTCCTCACGGGACTCTTGAAGTCACGTGTCCGTTCCGATGCCTTGTTCGGTATCGGGCAGGGAAACGGTGGCTTGACCGACTCGTCGTCGGAGTATCTCCCCACCTTCTCACCGGGTTCCCAACTGGCCGCCAGGAAGGACTCGAGAGGAAGCGGGAAGGCACTCCGTCAGGTCGACATCCGAGTTCATGTCCGCCGTCGCGGCACCACAATGGGATCCCAAGGGGATCTGCGCGTGGGGTGTGCGGGATCGGGGGTCTGGTCGGGGGTTGATAGGAACCGCACTTCCATTCGGGTTTTCCCGGATCGACGAGCGGCGATCGCTGCCGCATCGGACAAATCGTGTGGAGTCGGCGGTAAGTCGACCCTCTCAGACAGCTTGCGCCCAACCCGTTTGTGCCTCGCTTCCTCCCTTGGCCTTCGGTTTCGAGTCGACCACCATGCCGCGCCCTGATCCTGAGTTCCGCGTCTCGATCAACGGCTACCTTCGCAAGCACCATCCGGATCTCTGTCGACACTGGTTTGACGACATCGAGCCACTCGACATTCAGTCGGGTGTTCTCCGGTTGGTCGTGCGCGAACCGGTTCAGTTGCGATATCTGCAGCGGTGCTGCACGGCGCAATTCAGCGAGGCTGCCCAATCAGTCACGGGACGACTCCTCGTCGTTCGGTTCATTGGACCTGAAGAGGCGAGCGCGCCGACTCCCAACGCTGATCGGGATGGAAGCGGTCGACATCGCAGCGCCGGCAGATCGGCGAACACTTCCCATCATGGTCGATCGGATACGGACCACCATGGATTGTTGTCTGATGGACAACTCCCCACGAGCCGTGGTTCGAACCCCGACGGCCTGAACGCCGACGGTCAGGGATCAACGGGCCAAGGCAGCAGCGACCGATTGCCTGAATCACAGCCTGGGATCCCTTCCGGTCTCACCGAGCTCAAGCCGAGCGGCCAGGGCAGTGGACTCCTTTCGGCGGGCTTCGGCAGCGGCTCCGCTGACCACGACGATGCGGGCAGTGTCTTTGCCGCGATGGACGAGCAGACGCTTCTCTCGCCGGACTACTCCTTTGAGAACTTCGTGGTCGGGCCGAACAACCGGCTGGCTCACGCGGCCGGCATTGCGGTCGGAGAGAAGCCCGGCAAGGCCTACAACCCGTATTTCGTCCACGGTGGCGTCGGCCTCGGTAAGACGCACCTTCTTCAAGCGATCTGTCAGACGATTCTGCGGAAGAACAACCGAGCCCGGATCTGTTACATCTCCTGCAACACCTTCATGGATCTCTTCCATGACGCCGTGAAGGCTGGACGGATGAGCGACTTCCGGTCCCGCTTCCGGACGGTGGATGTCCTCGTGATCGACGACATTCACTTCCTTTCGAAGCGAGAACAGACCCAGGAGGAGTTCTTCCACACCTTCAACACGCTTTATCAGGCGGGGAAGCAGATCGTCCTCAGCTCGGATGCAGCTCCAAGCGAGATCCCTGACTTGGAGGAGCGTCTCACGAGTCGCTTTAGCTGCGGCCTGGTCGCCCGGATCGACCGGCCGGACTACGAAACCCGCGTGTCGATTGTGAAGACGAAGGCCGCCCTGCACGATCTCGTACTGCCGGACGATGTTCCGGCGTACATCGCGGCCAAAATCGACTCGAACATCCGCGAACTGGAAGGGGCCCTCACCAAGCTCCGTGGGCTTTCAGCGGCTACAGGGCTTCCGATCAACCTCGATCTGGCGAAGCAGGCCCTGAGTGACATCAATCCGAGCGGCGGAGCCAGCCAACCGACGATTCAGATGATCATCGAAGAGGTCAGCCGCTTCTTCGACGTGAAGCTGACCGACCTCCTCTCCAAGCGCCGTCACAAGTCCATCGCCCTTCCGCGTCAGGTCTGCATGTGGCTCGCCCGCAAGCACACCCGGTACAGCCTGGAGGAGATCGGTGGGTACTTCGGCGGGCGCGACCACACGACCGTGATGCACGCGATCAAGACAATCAACGAGAAGCGCGGAGCGGACGGGAAGCTCCTCGCCGACGTCTCAAGGCTTGAAGAGCAGTTGCTCCAACGCGTCCGGTAAGTCCCAGAAGACGGCGATGCCGTCTTGCTCGACCGCTCGAACGAGACAGTGTCGTCGCGCACGATGAGAGCGCACACTGGTTCAAGTCAGGACGACCTCATGGCCTGTCGGTTGGCGCGAAGGGACCCCTTCCGCCCGTGTTGAGAAGTTGTCGATGAACGGCGCTCGTTGTCGACCCTGATCGAGGGTGTGACGTTGTGGATGACTTTCCAGAGCCTTCAGGCACGGGTCACAACAACTCGAAGTCGCGGTGGTTTTGAGCATGTGCGCACCGTCGAACGATTGCGCCAGCGAACCGACAGATCCCCCACAAGACAGATTTGATTGGAAGTTGTTGTTTTATCGTGTCTTATGGATGCCATGTGTGGGTTCTCCACATCTGGACAGGGTCTTCTCTAAGAAGAATATGAGAACTACTCTCATACTCAGCTCTCTGACGCTTGACGCTGCCTTCACCCACAACACCGGCAGTTGCTGCCGACCCAACCCCTCTCAACGCCGACAAATCTCTGTTGATTCGATCTGCATAACTCAGCCGGAGGATCCAGCAACTTTTCCACGTCGCTTGTGGATAAGTCGCTGACAGGTGGAGCAAGCGACCGTTGTCCTTCCCGCTGCCGTGAGTCCTTCCAACGGGCGTCCGCAGGTCGGACAAGCCTCCCCGGCTCGGCCATAGATCAGGTGATAGGACTGGTAACCGCCAGCTTGTGCGTTTGCATCAACATAATCCCGCAGCGTCGACCCACCAGAGTTGACCGCCGCCGTGAGGGTCACCTGAATCGCTGCGATCAACCGGACAAGCCGATCCTCGCTGAGTCGATCGAGACTCTGGGTCGGATGGACCCCAGCTCGAAAGAGGGACTCGTCGGCGTAGATGTTTCCAACGCCAGCCAGGACCGCCTGGTCGAGCAAGGCGGCCTTTGCTTGGCGTCGGAGACCACGGAGGGCGGCCATCAGGGCATCGGGGGGCGCCAGAAAGGCGTCCGGCCCTAATGCTCGCCAACGTCGCTCCAGGGCTGTTGGGCTGGCCAGAGAGGCCAACTCGCCAAAGCGTCGAGGGTCGCGAAAAACGAGCCAGTGTGCGGTGTTCCCCCACGGCACCTTCGGCTTGCTCGGCGACTTGGGTTGAACCAGCCAAGCGACATGGGCGTGGCGGTCGGCATCCGTTGGCGGCGCCGACTCAAAGGTCATTCGACCGGACATGCCCAAATGAACCACCAAGACCCGCCCATCGACGGTGACGATCGCCATCTGCTTCCCATGTCGCTGCAACGAAGCGACGGTCGCCCCGTTCAGGAGCCGCACTGGTCGGGGGCTTCGCAAGGAAGTCGTCGCGAGCATGTTGTGGCGACCACATCGCACCTCGACGATGGTCGCGCCCACGAGGCGTTCCTCCAGTGTCCGTCGGAGATGCTCGACCTCAGGCAGTTCAGGCACAGGAAATCTCGTGAAAAACCCGCAGTTGGAGCCACCCCGACCGCGCCGGGAGGGAAAAAGTGCCGCATCGGGTCGGTTCCGCTTCCTTCGCGTGGCGCGTCGGGACGGAAACGACCGATTCTTATACTCGCCACAGGTCATCCGGCGGACCTCTCAACGGCACCTCTCGACCCTTCGACGACGCCCCGACTCGAGCGCCTCGGCATCCACCACATGAACGACCCTCGCCCCGCCTCCTCGTTCGGATCGACCGACCCCGCTGCCGGCTATGCCGCAAGCCCCGAGGCGATTGCGGAGGTCCAACGGGCCTTCCACCGCATCAAGTCCGAAGTCCACAAGGTGATCGTCGGACAGGACGAGGTGCTCGAACAGGCACTCGTGGCCCTCTTCTGCGGCGGTCACGCCCTGATCGAGGGTGTCCCGGGGTTGGCGAAGACGTTGCTTGTCTCGACCCTGGCCAAGACCCTCTCGTTGGGCTTCTCGCGCATCCAGTTCACACCGGACCTGATGCCCTCGGACATGACCGGAACCGAGGTCATCGAGGAGGACAAGGCGACAGGCAGCCGCGAGCTCCGCTTCGTGAAGGGGCCGATCTTCTCCAACGTCATCCTTGCCGACGAGATCAACCGAACACCGCCAAAGACCCAGGCCGCGCTCCTCGAGGCCATGCAGGAGCGGCAGGTCACCGTGGGCGGCGTCATGCATCGCCTGCCCAAGCCCTTCTTCGTTCTGGCGACGCAGAATCCGATCGAGCAGGAGGGCACCTATCCGCTGCCTGAGGCCCAGCTCGACCGCTTCATGTTCAACATCCGCGTGAAGTACCCGAGCGAGGCCGAGGAACTGGACATCGTTCGCCAGACCACGTCCATTCGCACGATCGAACCGGATCGGGTGCTCAACGGCGAGGATTGCCTTCGCATCCAGGATCTGGTGCGCCAGATTCCAGTAGCCGATCACGTGATTCGCTACGCCTTGAGGCTGGTGCGGGCCACTCGCGTCCGCGAGCCTGGCGAGCTGCCCAAGATCGTCCGCGACTATCTCGCTTGGGGTGCAGGCCCGCGAGCAAGCCAGTTTCTTGTCTTGGCCGCGAAAGCGAAGGCGATGCTCGACGGCGCGACCCATGTCATGCCGGAGCACGTACGTATGGTGGCCCTGCCGGTCATGCGGCATCGGATCATCACCAACTTCAACGCCGAAGCCGACAGCGTCACAAGTGACTCGGTTGTGCAGGCGTTGCTCGACCAGATTCCGCTCGATCGGGCGGATGCGTCCATGGAACGCCAGATGAACTCGGTCATGCGCTGAGCCGCGACAGGTTTCGGTCACATCGCTATTGATGGCGTCGACGACGGCGCCAACGTGAGACAAGAAAGGCAACCGCGCGGTGGCGAGCAACTCCGGCATGCGAGCTGAGCAATACTTGGCGCCCGAAACGCTCGGGCAGCTTGCGCCGTTCGAGCTTCGGGCGAAGATGATCGTCGAGGGCGTGATGAGCGGCATGCACCGCTCGCCTTACCAGGGTCTCGCCGTCGAGTTTGCCGAGCATCGTCAGTACGTGAAGGGTGATCCTGTCCGGCACTTGGACTGGAAGGTCTTCGGGCGATCGGACAAGCTCTACTTGAAGCGTTATGTCCAGGAGACCAACCTTGACGTGGTGGTCCTGATCGATACCAGTGCGTCGATGCGATTCGGGTCGCTGGCGATCAAGGAGGGCTGGGGCGGTACGCAGGCCGGTCGGGTCGGTGGCGTGCCCGCGAAGTGGACCAAGTTCGACCACGCCACCGCCGTTGCCGCGGCCATGGCCTATCTCTGCCTTCAGCAGCGCGATCGAGTCGGGGTGGGCACCTTCGCCGAGGAACTGCGCACGATCATGAAACGGTCCAACGCCCGTGACCAGTGGCGTCTCGTGGTCCAGGCGCTCTCGACCGAGCCGGTCGACGGCAAGGCCAACCTTCCGAAGGTCGCCGAGCAGGCCCTCTCCAAGGTCCTCAATCGGGCACTCATTGTCATCGTCAGCGACTTCCTCATGCCGACGGTCCAGATTCGAGAGGCTCTGGCCCGCTTCCGCTATCGCCATCACGATGTCGTGTTGCTTCAGGTTCTCGATCGTCAGGAGATGCGATTTGACCTGGCCGACCCGGCTCCCTTCGTCGGGCTCGAGGGCGAGGGTCGCATGAACGTCGATCCGCCGGCATTGCGGGCCGCCTACTTGGCCGCACTGCGGGATCACCTTGAATCCATCGTGAAGGTCTGTCGCGCGTTCGGCTTTGACTACCAGCGGATGGACTCGCATGAGTCGGTCGGACCAGCCCTCGCCGCGGTCTTGGCGCGCCGCAACGCGCTTGCCCGGGGAGGTCGAGCCGGATGACCCTCCTCAACGGCGGCTTCCTGACTGCGGGCCTGATCGCGGCGGCGATTCCCATCCTCATTCACTTCCTTTTCCGTCGGCGCCGTCCGCCCATCGACTGGGCGGCGATGGACATTCTCCTTGCCGCGCTACGTCGACAAGAGCGCCGTCTGCGGCTGGAGCAACTCCTCCTGCTCGCCGCACGTTGCCTGCTGTTTGCGATCGCCGGGCTTGCCCTGGCCAGACCGGTGCTCGAAGGCAGCGGATTGCTTTCGCCCAGCGGCGGACGAACCGTGACGATCGTTCTCGATGACGGCGTCGTCACTCGGGCCCGCGACGGGGCGACGTTGGGATCGGCAAGCGACTTTGAGCGACTCCGCCAGCAGACCGCCGAACTGGTGCGCGGGCTCGGAGCCGGCGACAGCGTCGGTGTCGTGCTCGCCTCGCGACCGGTGCGCCCGCTGGTCCTTCCGCCGACGACCGACCGTGATGCCGTCGCCCGTGCGATCGAATCGTTAGAAGCCTCGGAGGCCGCGACCGACCTGACGGCGGCGATGCGCGTGGTGAGCGAATCGTTAGGTGCCTCGCCCGAGGGTGACCATGTCGTGGTCGTGGCCAGTGAGTTCCGTCTTGGTGCCCTCGATGTCACCCGCCCGCAGCCAGCGGCCCTGGTGGCTGCCAGCTCCGGCGCCCCGCGACTCGTGGCCTTTCCGCCGGCGACCGCGGATCGAAGCGATGTCGCCATCTCCTCGGTCGAGGCACAACGGGCCATCGACGATGACTCGATCGGCGTGACCGTCCGACTCGAACGGGCCGGTGGCGGCAACGCTCCCGCGTCGGTTCGTGTCACCGTGGAAGGCGACGGCACCTCACCCGTTCCGCCCAAGACGGTGCGCTTCGATGCCGGACAGGCCACAGCCCGCGTCGAGTTCTCCCTTCGGGCGTCCAACGAGCAGCTCTTGCCCTCCGATCCTGCTGCCGGCGGCGGTAGCGGACGTGTTGGCAACGGCGCGATCACCGCACGGATCGACGGCGACTCCATGCCCGCGAACGACGCACGACACGCGATCTTCGACGCCCGAGCGGCGACCCGCATCGGTGTGGTCGCGCGACGAACCTTCGGAAGCGGCGCCGAGATTGAACAAGTGCCGGCGGCGCGCTGGATCACCAGGGCCCTGAGCCCGGTGGACCAGCCCGGACTCGAGGTTGCCGAGATCGATCCGCTCGCTCTCGATGCCAGGATCCTCAAGGATCTTGACGCCCTCCTTCTGCCGCGACCGGAGCTGATCGAGCCCTCACTCTGGCCGGAGGTACGCCGCTTCGTTGACCGCGGCGGATTGCTTCTGGCGATGCCATCCAGCGAAACAAACGTGCAGCGATGGATCGATGCCTTCGTGGCGACCTTCGGCCTGTCGTGGCAGGTGGCGAACGAGGCACCCGCGCTCGACGCCCCACTCACCTTCGCGGTCGAGCAGCCGCAGCGCGGGAGCGCCCAGTCGGTGTTCTCGACGGTGGACGCCGAGCTACCTGATCTCCTTCGCCCGATCGAACTCACGCGCCGGCTGGAGATCCGCGGGGCGTCGTCGAGCGATGTGGTTCTCACTTTGGCGGACGGTTCGCCGTTTCTGCTGGTGACCACGCCCAGCTCGCCGAACGGCGCCATTGCCTCGCGCGGCCTGGTTGCCCTGATGACCTCCGCGCCCGAACTTGCCTGGACGAACCTGCCGGTGAAGCCCTTTATGGTGCCGCTCTTCCAAGAGCTGGTCCGCAAGGCGCTCGCCCGCATCGGCGGCTCCGAACAGGCAATCGTCGCTGAGCGTCCCTTTGTCTCGGTGCGCGATGCCCACGAACTGGTTGCATCAAACGGTCGTCGCGTTTCTCTCGATCAGGCTGGACTCGCGAAGGACATCGTTCCCTCCTCAGGGGCCTGGAGCGTGACGGACGTCGCCGGGCGAGTCGTGGGTGGGCTGCCGGTGAATGTCGAGGCTGCTGCCACGCGACTCACGCCGCAGTCCCAGGAGATCGTTGCGGGTTGGTTCGCGCCGGTCGGCCAGCCCTCTTTCGGAACGGTCGAGACGCTCCTCGCGGAGCTTGCGCCCAACCGAAACGTCGTTGGAGCGGCGGTCTGGCTGCTCGCGGCGCTCTTGGGCATCGCCCTCGTCGAAACAATCATGGCCCGCTGGTTCTCGCACGCCGCGAACGCATCCGGGGCACGCTCGGATGGGGGCGTGACGGCGACGGCGCTGCGGGCCGACGAGGAAAGCAACGCGAGCGCCGAAACGGGAGTCGCGGCATGAGCGGTTCCCTCATGCGATGGCTCCTGGGAATCGAAGCCCCGGCCGAACAGGTCGCGCGGGCCCGCGTCGTCTTCGAGCATCCGATGCCGGGTTGGGCATGGTTCCTGGTGATCGTGGGATGTCTTGGGTTTGCGTGGTGGACCTACCGCATGCTGCGCGGGCCACTTGCTGGGCGGACGGTGCTCGGTGCCATTCGGGCGAGCCTGCTGTTACTGCTGTCAGTGTTGTTGGCGGGCCCGGCGCTACGGATTGCGCAGGAGTCGATCGAAGAGGACTGGGTGATCGTCCTCGCCGACCGCAGTCGGAGCATGGCCATTCGCGACGGAGCCCCGGAGGCAGACCGCCGGCGAAAGAGCCGCGACGAGTCCCTTCGCGACGCGATCGGCGGTTCGCACGACGCGTGGCGCCGTATCGGCGCCGACCGGACGCTTCTCTGGCTCGGCTTTACCGGCGGTGCCTTCGATCTGATGCCCAACGCGCCGAACGAGGAATCGAGCGAGTCCGTGCAGACGGCACTCGCGGCGCAGGATGTCACCGAACTCGGCGACCGGACGCTTATGGATGAGGCGATCAGTCAGGCCCTCCAGCGGGCGGCAGCACGACCGGTAGCCGGCATCGTTCTCTTCACGGACGGCCGAACGACAGCGCCGCCGTCGAGGGCAACGCTTCGCCGGCTGCAGGCTTCGGCTGCGAAAGTCTTCGTCGTTCCGCTCGGTTCAACCGCTTCGGCCGGTGACATGGCGGTCGCAAACGTCGACATCCCGCGGCGGGCGTTTGTCCGTGATGAGGTTCCCGTGCGGGTGGAGATTGAGCGAAGCGGCGAAACGGGTTCGCCAACGGGTTCGCCAACGGGTGCGCCGGCGAAGGTGCGCCTGGTCGATGCGGTCACCGGCGAGCGCCTTGCGGAGTCGGTGGTCGGGGAGTTTCCGGCCGGATCGAACTCGACCAGCGTGACGCTTCTGCCGCGATCGGATGAGCCTGGTCGACGCGAGTGGAAGGTCGAGCTCGACGCGGGCGACGGCGATCTGGTCACGGAGAACAACGAGCGGCTGGCCCAGGTCGAAATGGTCGATCGGCCGCTTCGGGTCCTCTATATCGATGGCTATCCGCGATGGGAGTACCGATACCTCAAGAACCTTCTCATCCGCGAGTCCACGATCGAGAGTTCGATCCTCCTGCTCTCGGCCGATCGTGACTTTGCCCAAGAGGGCAACCTTCCGATCACCCGGCTTCCGCGCACGCGCGAGGAGTTCGCCCAGTTCGATCTCTTCATCATCGGGGACGTGCCATCCGGGTTCTTCACTCCCGAGCAGCTTGAATTGATGCGGGATCAGGTCGCCCAGCGCGGCACCGGCATGTTGTGGATCGGCGGTGAGCGATCGACGCCGAAGTCTTGGGATTCAACGGCGCTCGCGGACCTGCTGCCGATGCGGCCACCGCTGGCCCTGGCGACCATCGACGCCCCGATCAACCTGGTCGCGACAAGCGCGGCGACGTCATTGGGTCTCCTCAAGGTCGGCAACGATGATGCGTGGCCGGCCGAGCTGGCTGATCCGAAGGTCGGATGGTCGCGGCTCGAATGGGCCCAAGCGATTCCGATCGAGCAACTCAAGCCGACCGCCGAGACGCTGGCTGTCGGGGTGCCCTCGGATGACCGCGACTCCGACCGCTCGCGAACGTGGCCCGTCATCACGGCGATGAAGTATGGTGCGGGCGAGATTGTCTACGTCGCGACCGATGAGGTTTGGCGATGGCGGTATGGCCGAGGCGAACGTTACACCGAGCAGGTTTGGCTACCGCTCGTGCGCATGCTTGGCCGCGAAGCGCTGGCCGGCGGCGGGGCGTCGGCGTCGCTGCGGGCGGTGCCCTCGCGCATTCAGTTGGGCCAGTCCGTGCGGCTGGAACTGGTGATCGGCGACGCCCGACTGGTTGACCGGGGCGATGCTGCAGTCGATGCAGAAGTGGGGCTCAGCAATTCGCTCGACCGAACCGGCTGGTCGGAGATCGAGCTTCTTCGAACGCAACGGCCTGGCGAGTTTGCGGCGACGCTTTCGCCCGATGCGGTTGGGCGATTCACCGCCCGGGTGCCAACCGGTCCGGCGGCCGGGGCCGAAGTGAGTTTCGACTGCGAACGGCCCGACGACGAGACCCGTAAGGCGTCGGCCGACCATGAGCTGCTGGCGGAGTTGGCCCGCGAAACGGGTGGCACGGTGGTGCGTCCGGAGGAGTTGAACTCGCTTCCGGGCCTGTTGCCGAAGCGAAGCGTGGTGACTGAGCACGCGAGCTTGGAGCCGCTGTGGGATGCACCGCTGGCCCTGATTCTGATTGTTCTTCTCGCCACGGTGGAGTGGCTCGGTCGGCGCTGGATGAGGTTGGCGTAGCGTTCGAGATCACATGAGCACGATCAGCGACCAACACACTCTCGAATCGCGCCTGAACGAGGCCCTGGCCAAGCCGGGTCCGCTTCAGCAAGCGCTGCGGCAGTTGGATCGGCTCGGTAGGCGGGCCCGACTGCTGCTTCTTTCTCGCCGGGCGTTCGGCTTGGTGGCCGCAGCGGTCGGCGTCAGCGCGTGCGCGGTGATGGTCGACTGGGTCTTCCGCTTCCCGATGTGGTTCAGGCTGATCGGGTTACTGGTTGGGATCGCGTTCTTCCTCTCCGCCGCCGCACGCCTTCTCGTGCCCGCGTGGCGCTTCCGCCCGACGCCGACGGATCTGGCGTTGCGTGTCGAGCGATCGGCACCAGCTCTCCGCGGGCGGTTGGCCAGCGGGATTGAGTTTGCCCTGAGCGACGCGGGACGTGAGAGCCCCCTCGCCGAGCGGGCGATGGTGGACCTGGCCGAGCGGCTTTCAGGAGAGTCGCTGTTGTCGTGGCTTGCGCCGAAACGGTCGCTTGCCGAGCTGTCGACGGCTCTGATGACGGTTGCTGTCGTAGGGCTCGCCTCCGGGTTATTGCCGACCCATGCCCTCATCGGTGCCCAACGCATCCTCCTGCCGTTTGCCGGTGCCGAGTGGCCGGCTCGCACGGCGGTCGAATCGCTTCTGGCGGGCGAGTCGTTCCATGCCAAGGGCGAGCCTTTTCTCCTTCAGGCCCGGTTGTCGAAGGGTGATGATGCCTCGGAGCGGATCGTCGCGGACGTTCGTGTGACCCGCGATGACGGGTCGATCCTCGAGGACTCGATCGTTCTGACCCGCCAGCCGGATGGCCGCTACGAGCGAGTTCTGGACGGGGACCCGGCGGCGCGCGAGGTGCGTGTGCAGTTTCGCTCCGCGGACGCCGAGAGCGAGCCGCACAAGGTCACGTTCGTTCCTCCGCCTGCCGTTGTCAGCAGCCGGATTCTGATAGAGCCCCCAAGCTATGCCGTGGGCACGATCGAGCCGCGGACAACGGATTTGGGTGATGGCACCGACGAGCGGGCGACGTTGCGAGAGCCGGTTCTCGTCGGCTCGACGGCAGCGATGGACGTCGAGCTGAACGCGTCGCTGGGAACGGACGCCGAGGCGATCGCAGCCTCGATGGTGCGCATGACGAGCGGGGGCAGCGACGGCGTGACCATGCCGGCGCTCGAGGTCCAGCCAAGCGACCCGACCCGATGGACCATCCGATGGAGGGTTGAGGGTTCGAGCGTGGTGGAGTTGGCGCTCCGGGACTCGCATGGCATCGGCAACACGGACGAGATAGCGTTTCATCTGGAGGCGAGCGAGGACCGTCCGCCAAGTTGTGCCGTATTGACGCCAGCGACGGACGAGAGCGTTCTTCCGACGGCGGTGGTGCCGGTCCAGATCGAAGGGCGCGACGACGTTGGCCTGGTGCGGTTCGGCATGCTTGTGACACGCCGGGCTGGTGACGGCGGTTCGTCAGCGGGCAAGAGCGGGGCCGGGTCCGGTCAGGCTGCCCAAGGCGAGGCCGAGGCGTTTGGTGATTCGGTGACCGAGGCGTCCGGAACGTCGGTTCGGCGTGATGAACCGCTTGACCTCGCGAGCCTTTCGGTGCAGGCCGGTGACGTGCTGACACTGGTGGCCGCGGCCGAGGATGGATTTGAGTTCGATGGACGACGACATGAGCGTGTGGTGAGCCCGGCGCGAACGCTTCGGATCATCAGCGAGACCGAATTGGGCAAGCAGGTGCGGTCGCAGCTCTCGGCCATCCGGCGCCAGGCAATTCGGTTGGATGAGCAGCAGGGCGAGTTGCTGGCGGCGACCCAGAACGGACGGTTCGATCCTGCGCTTGAGCGAGGACAGGCACAGCTTTCGGAACGAATTCGGGTCGCGACCGAGACGCTCGACGAGCTGAATGCCCGCGTTGGCCGAAACCGTCTTCAGGACGATGACCTTCAAGCGACCCTTGATCAAGGGAAGGACCTTCTAGACACGGCTGCGCGGGCGTCAGGGCGGTCCAGCGAGGCAATGCAGAAGCGGCGCGAAGCCCAAGCGAAGAAGGACGACGCCGAGGCGGCTCGACAGCAGAAGGAGGCCGAAGCAGCCCAGGAGGATGTGCGGGCCGAGCTCGAGGATTTGGTGAAGCTCTTGGACCGCGACGAGGATTCGTGGGCGATGGGTCGGGCGATTGATCGTCTGCGTGAAGAGATTGCCGAGCTTGCGGAAAAGACCGCGGAGGCCGGAAAGCGAACGGTCGGTCAGCGACCTGAGGAGCTTTCACCCGAAGACCGCACCGCCTTGGAGGGGCTTTCGACGCAACAGCGCGAGGTTGCCCAGGAGGCGCAAGAGCTGATGGATGAGCTTCGGAAGCGGGCCGAGGCCATCGAGCGCACGGACAAGGCTCGAGCCGAGGCGATGCGCGAGGCAGCGCGGGCGGGCGAGGAGAAGCGGCTCCAGCGAAATCTCGAACAGGCGGGCGACGAGTTGCAGCGCAATCGCATCGAACAGGCGAAGGCGAGCCAACAGCAGGCCATGGAGGCGCTTGACCAGATGAAGCGCGGTCTGGAAGACATCCGAAAGGCCCGGGCCGAGGAGTTGCGTCGGGCTTTGGAGAGCCTGGAACAGAGCATTGACCGCTTGATTCGGGTGAGCGAGGACGAGCTGATCGGACTGGCTCGCATCACCGGGCCAGAGGATGCCGAACCGATTGCCGAGAGGGGCCGAGCGATGGCGAAACTCGCCCAGAACACGCAGGCCGTGGCGAGCGAGGCGCGGGCGGCGGGAAGCGAGGCCAACCCCGTGGCTCGGCTGCTGGATCGGGCTGCCGACAGCCATGGCGGCGCGGTCGGGCACCTGCGATCGACCCCGGTGAATCTCGCCGAGGCGAAGCTCGCGGAGGAACGTGGTCTTGCGTTCCTGAAGGAGGCGCGGGGTCAGACTCAGCAGACTCGCGAGCAGATGGAGCGGCGCGAGACTCAGAAAAGAAAGCAGGAAATTCTCGCGGCGTACCGGCGGATCTTCGAGAAGCAGTCGGTCGTGCGCGATGCGACCGTTGCGGCGAGGCCCGCGGATCCGAAGGCCAAGCTCGATCGACGGGCACTGATTGAGAGTCGACGGCTGGCGATCCTTCAAGGCGAGGTGCGAGGTGAGCTCGATGGGGTTCTCCAGACGCACGAGGACGTTCGAAAGTCGGAGGCGTTCCGAGAGGCGCACGAGCTCTTGGGCGGATGGGCATCAGAGGCGAGCGATAGGTTGGGGCGTGGTGACCTTTCCGAGGAAACCTCGTCGGTTCAGAGCCTGGTCGTTGAGACGCTTGCCCAGCTTGTTGAGGCGCTGAACGAGGAGCTTCAGGAGACGGATGACGCCGATCGGTTCCAGACTCCCGAAAATCAGAACGGCAACAGCGGTCAGGGAGGCGGTGGAAGCGGTCAGCCAAGGGAACAGCCGGCCATCCCGCCGGTGACCGAGTTGAAGCTCCTCCGCGGACTTCAGGTGCAGATTCTTGAGCGAACACGACGTCTAGATCGCCAGCGCGAGTCAGGCGACGCGGCGCCTCGCGTGGACGCCGAGTTGCGAGCGATCGCTGATCTCCAACGGCGGCTGCTGGACGCGGCCACAGAGGTGGTCAAGAAGATCGAGGCGCAGGCTCCAACCGGGATTGAGCCTCAGGACGGATCGCAAGCGGTGCCACCGGAGGAGCCGCAGGGCGAAACGGGGGGCGAGCCCAAGGCGGAGCCAGAACCCGGGGCTGATCCGGCGGCGAAGGCAGTCTCAAAGGCTAGGACGAGCGATGAGCTGATCGCCGCATCTGATGCGGCGTCTGCTGTGGTCACGGAAGCCCAATCCGACGCCGATTGGGAGATCCGCTTGCTGTCACTCGGCGCTTCTCCCGGCATGGAAAGCGAGAGTGTCGAGCATGATCCGCGGGATCGCTGGGCTCGAGAGCGATGGAGTGATCTTCTCAACGGCGAAAAGGCGGAGACGAGTTGCCGCGAGGTCGTGAGGCGGGAGCACCCTGTTGCCTCGGTGCCAGGGGTCGAGAGTGGATCGATCGGACCCTCAGAAGCGGTTCGATCCGACGTGAACGCATGGACGGATTGTGTTTGGGGTGATTGCGCGTTTGGTTGGTTGTACGAGCACAAAGACGTCAAGAACATGGCATGTTAGGACAGGTGGTGCGGAGGTCCCATGATGAGTCAAACGAAGGTCAGCTCACACGGTCGGCAAGGACGCAACTGTCACTCGAGCGGTCCCAGCGCTTGGCGAGGGATGGTTGTCGGCTCGTTTGTCTTCAGCGGCGCATCCGTTGCTTTCGGCGGCGCGTCGTGGGGAACCACCGTTGGACACGAGGCACCCATGTACAGTCTCGGATGCACGGCGCAGCGAGGCGGAACGATGGTGTCGCAGGCGTCAACTCCTTCGAAGCCTGAGACATCGCCGCCCAAGCCGTCGCAGCCGACGAACGCCCCCACTCAAGCGTCACCGTCATCCCCTCCTTCGACGGAAAAGGAGAAGGCTCCCCCGCCCACCGTGCCGCCGAAAGAGAGCGACAAGAAGCCAACAGGGGAGCCGAAGCCAAATGGAGGCAAGAGTCTGGATGAGCTGTTAGGCCTTCCCGGATCGAAGCCGGCCGCCGATGGGACATCCAAGAGCGGGGAAGCAAATGGGGGGACGAATGGAACTGGCACGGGCGCGACGCGGCCGGCTGGCAAGGAGGGTGCCGATGGGACCGCATCCGATCCGGCGTTGGCCGAAGCCAAGCGACGTCTCGAGCGGGGACTGAATGAGGCGGAACTCGACTCACTGTTGCGTCAGGCGCTCGCCGGGATGGAATCGAGCGCGATGAGGCTGGGGGAGGCGACGGACACAGGGCTAGCCACGCAGCGTGTTCAGGAAGATGTCGTTGCCAAGCTGGATCAACTGATCCAGGAGGCGAAGCGTCGTTCCAAGTCGGGACAGAGTTGTTCGAGCGGAAGCACTTCTGGAAGTTCCTCATCTCAGGCGATGAAGCAGGCGTCAGGGGCCAAGCCGGGCGAGAAGGGCGACCAGAAGCCGGGAGAGTCCAAGACGCGCAGCGGCTCACAGCGTGCCAAGGGGGACGGGAACAAAGAGGGAGAAGGTCCTGCGCCCATTGATCCATCCGAAAACCAGGCGGAATTGGATGAGTCGCAGGCCGAGTGGGGCGCGCTCCCCGATCGAGTGCGAGACCTGATTCGACAGGGCTCCCGCGATCGAATCGCTTCCATCTACCAACGGCTGACGCAGGAGTACTATCGCCGCATGGCCGAGGACGCATCTCGATGAGTGCTTCCCAGGAACGAAGCGACGAGGCTCTCACGGTCACGAGCACTGCCAACCGGCGAAACGTGAATGAGCCCGGAACGCGCGCATGCCTTCGATCGTGGCGCCGACCGCTTGTGACCACGATGTCGTGGAGTGTGCTCGTCGTTGGATCGACAGGGATCAGCGCGGGTGTAACGGCAGCAACGCCTGACGATCGAAGCGAAACGGCACGCATGGAACATGCGTTCCAAGCGACTCCGCCCGACCAAGTGTCGTGCCGGCGGGCGATGGGGGAGGTTCTGGGTGACGGACCACCAGCACGCATGGCCGCCAGCTTGGAGCGGAGCGCGACAGGGTTGGAATCGCGACGGTCGTCGCTGAGCCAAGAACCACCGCGAGCGATGAGCGAGGATCAGATCATCGGGCAACCCGAAGTGCAAATCCCAGCGTCGGCCCCAACGCGAACCCAAACGCCAGCCCCAAAGCAGGGCATTCCCAAGGGTCCTACAGAAGAGGACGCAGCCAAGCCGACAGGCCCGATCGACAAGGAACCGAGTGGAGCTGCAAGGGGCACCACATCCACTCAAAGTGGGGCCGATCGGTCGGAGGCAAAGCCGTTGAAGGAGAGTGACGGGCGAATCGACACAAGCGCTCAGAACAATCCGACGGAAGGGGAGATGACCCCCGAACTTGAAGCGGCCGTTGCGAGGGGCCTTGAATTCCTGAAGGGCATTCAGAACGAGGATGGCTCCTTCGGCCGCGGCCGATACGGCCGGCATGTCGGCATTACGGGCCTGTGTGCAATCGCATTCATGGCGGATGGCCACATTCCGGGGCGGGGCAAGTACGGAGATGTTGTGAAGCGGGCGCTGGATTTCGTTGTTGAGCACGCAACCGAGACCGGGCTCCTGGCCGCTGAAGCGACACATGGTCCCATGTATGGGCACGGATTCGCGGCGCTCTTCCTGGGCGAGGTCTACGGCATGAGTCCGGATGACGACCGCACGCGAGACGCGCTCACGCGGGCCGTCCAACTCATCGTGAACAGCCAGAATGACGAAGGGGGGTGGCGCTACAACCCCGTTCCATACGACGCCGACGTCAGCGTGACCATCTGTCAGATCATGGCACTTCGCAGTGCCAGAAACGCCGGCATCAAGGTGCCGAAGGAGACGATCGACAACGCCGTGCGATACGTGAAGGACTGCCAGAACAACGACGGCGGGTTCCGTTACATGAAGGAGACGGGCGGAAGCGCCTGGCCACGCACGGCCGCTGGCATCGCGAGCTTGTTCTATGCGGGTATCTATCAGGACGAAGCAATCGATCGGGGATTGGAATACCTCGTCCAGAATGCACTGCCCACCGGCAACGGCGGACCGCTTGGTCAAGCCCACTACTTCTACGGGCACTATTACGCCGTGCAGGCGATGTACCTGGCGGGAGGCGAAAGGTGGAGCAAGTGGTGGCCGGCGATTCGGGGCGAGCTGATTGCCCGACAGGAATCCAACGGTTCGTGGAACGACCATCAGGCGGGCGAAGCCTACGGGACAGCGATGGCCCTGATCATCCTTCAAATGCCCAAGCGATACCTGCCGATCTTCCAGAAGTGACGCCTCTCCCGGAGACGAACAAGGCCCGACAGCGACAGGACGTGTCAGAGACGCTACGGGTGATGTGCCCAGCCGAACTTTCATGAGTTGTTCCCCTCATCCTGACGCCCAAGCGACGGGCGCCGCGCAAACCCACCTCGATTCGAAGTGTGGAGGAGCAGAACCGGTAGCGACCGGTCCGAACCCGAAGGATCTGTTGCGGGGCGGCCCACATGGGATACAACGTGTGCCGAAGTGCCCGCTCATGCCCTGTGACTCACAGGGCGACAAGACGTAGAGCATGAACCATGAGACGATTCGACGAGCTGGAAGCGAAAGCGAAACATCGAAGCGTCCGATGGCGCCAAACCCTCGGTGGGCTCTGCGCAACGACTGGCCTGCTGCTTGCGGGAGGGGCCACCCAATTCGCCACGGCGGCTTCGACCGGCGCAGCTCCCGTCCGCGCGAACGCAGATGTGGTCGCAACGCCAATCCAAGAGCTTCTGTCCGCAGCCATCAGTTCGCCGACCATTGCGGCACCCGCAGCTCGGGAGATGCTCCTTCTGATTGATCAGACCTTGGCGGTGACCAGAATCGAGCGATTCGGAGTCGCCGGCAAGGAACTCATCGTGTGGCCTGCCCGGGAACGCGGGGGCGCCGCCCCTGAAATGCAACGGTTCCCGCTTGAAGAGTGCCTTGCGGTTGTGCGGCCATCCTCGGCCCCGGCGGGAGGCCAGCCGATCCTGAACTATGCCGATGGGCAGCGGTTCCCCGGCGAACCGCGGTTGAAGAGTGAGCCGGGTCAGGAATCGCTCTGGTGGCGTCATCGTTGGCTTGGAGAGGTGGTTGCTCCCATCGACTTGGTGCGATCCATCGTCCTGATTCCGGACACGAACGAGCCGAAGGTTGGCGCAACGGACGTCATTGCTTTGGCGAACGGTGACCAAGTGGAAGGTCTCGTGCACGGGCTGGGGCCGAACGTGCTCCTTGAACGACTTGCTGGAGGGGCTGACGCCGTGGTGGGCTCGAGCCCGAACCGCCCGTCAAATGTGGGTGCGGACACCGAGCCACCAAAGTCGGTCGATTCGCCGTCGGCGACACGGCCAGGATCGGCGGCAGGCTCGATGAGCGAAGTTCCGCTGGAGCGCATTGCCGCCATCGCCTTCATCACACCCAACGCGCCCGCGACGGGTCACCGCATGTGGTGCGCCGACGGCACGGTTGTTCAGGCAACTCCGACCATTGACTTGGAGACAGGCCTGCTGCAGATCCGCCTGCCTTCCTCGCAGGGCGACGCCGCGTCTCCATCAGGATCGCCTGACAGCGATTCAATGAGGCGAAAGACCATTCCGATCCTCCGGCAAGAGGAGGTGCTCGGGTTCGTGCCGGACCCCACGCGACTCGTTGCGCTGGCATCGATTGCCCCCGAGGTAGTACTGGCTTCGGGTACGACTCCGCGCTTTCACGTTGAGGGACCTTCCTTCTTCCCGGGAACTTGGCCGATCGGCGCTGCCCCCATCGTCCTGCGCGGGCCGGCGACGGTGCAGTACCGACTGCCATCGAGCGGATGCTCCTTGGTGTGCGAGATCCGCATCGCAGATCCGGATCCAGCATGGACTGACTTTGAGGTGGTGCTACGCGATGGTGAGCGAGAGGTGTTTCGACGTCACCTGAGGGGCGATGGTCTGGTATCGGACTCGTCCATGGACCTTGGCCTGACCCTTGAGACAGATCGGCTGACGATCGAGCTGACAGAAGGAGACCAAGGGCCAATCCGGGACGCCATTGAGATTCGGCGAGCGCTGATCGTCCTTCCGAAGTCCTGACTCGGCTTGGAACCAGTCCGGCCGGTGTCCATCCGCGACCAAGGAGTTGGTCACGCCATCGTTCGATCCGGATTACGCCAGCCTCAGTGACCTCCAGTCGCATGGCGCCGTCTCGACACGTAACGTGGCGGTATGGAGCACCGATCTCGCCCCACACGCCGCTCCAGCGGTCGCGACCAAAGCGGGTGGCGGCGGTCGATTGCATGACGAGCCGTGGTTGCACCCGAGCCAAGAGCGGCATGATGGCGGGTTGCCAGGAGCCGTGGTGAGGAAGCTCGCAGATCTCGGCAGCAACGTCGGTTTCCATGCCGAGCTGAATCGCGCCTCGTGCCTCTAGGTCGCCTAGGAACAAGACCCTAATCGCGTCGCCGGAGTCTCCCACCCGTGCGGTGACACATATGACCTGGGAGGTGTCGTTGTCTTTCTGGGGAGCGAAGCCTGGCGACGGGTGAAGCCAACACCACTCTGTACGGTCGAACCTCCGAGAGAGACCCTTTGCGACGACGGTGATCGGGACGCCGTTTGCCTGAGCCACGGAGACGAGGCGACCGGCTCCGCCCGTTGGGTCGTGCGTTGCGGCGAGAAGGAAGAAGTCGGTGACGAGGAGCTCGCGCACGCGACCTTCGGCGATGAGGCTTGGTACCGCAGAGAAGTGATCCAGGTCCGGATGGGTGACGATCACGGCATCGAGCGAACGGACCTCGGCGGCCTCGAGGCAAGGAACCACGACCGTCCTCGCGAGGCTTGTCGAGGAACTGGAGCCCGCATCCACCAGTACGTTTGATGAGCCGCTTTGGACCAGGAAGGCCGACCCATCGCCCACGGCCATCATGGTGACGCGGAGGATCGGCGCCTCGGCAGTGGCCCGGCTTACGACGGCCAACCCAAGCGGGCCAAGCCAGACGATCAGAAGGAATGCGCGGGCGATGCGAGCGTTGCGCCGTTGTTGCACCACGCACCACAGCGCCCCAGCAAGAGCGGTAGCGAGACACCACGGCCACGAAGCATTGATAGGCGGAAGGAGTGGTGCCGCCATTGCGCCGACCCGGGCGACGTGCAGGAGAACGTATGCGAGCAGCGCGGACCCGGATGCGCAGGGCACGGCCAGCGTGGCCGAAATGAGTGAGCAACCCACGGTTGCATATCCGCCGAGAAGGAGAAGGCTCCCGATCGGGATCGCCGCCATCGAGAGGGGGACCGCGAGGGGGACGACTCGCCCGAAGTGCCAAACCGCAATCGGTGTGGTGGTCAGCCACACCGCGACCGTGGTGGTGAGCATGGTGCGCGTGGCGTGGGCGAGGAATTCGAGCCACGTCTCTGGAGCAGCCCGATCTCCGTACCACCGTTCGTGAAGCCGCGGCCCCAGATGTCGCAGGGCAAGGACCGCCGCAAAGGTGAGCTGAAAGCCGGGGCGGAGGATGTCGCCCGGGTCCGCCGCGAGAACAGCAATGGCGGCAATCGCCAAGACGCTTCCGGTACACCATCGCCGAAGCATGATCACGCCAAGGCTCGCACCGACGGCACAGACAGCCGAACGCGTGACCGAGGCTTGCGGCTCGACGATCAGCGAATACGCGACCAAGAGAGGGATCGACGCTCCTTCCCCTAGCAGGCGAGGAACGCGAAACACCGTTGCGGCCCACCCAATGGAGCCCGCCAGAATCGCCAGGTTGAACCCCGAGATCGCGATGAGATGGGCAAGTCCAGCCGAAGCGAACGTGCGTTCTGTGTTGACCACACTGGCTGGATGGTCGCGATCCTCGCCGAGGAGCATGGTCTCCAGAAGCGTCCACGCCACGGGGTCAGACCACGCTGGCCGCACCTCATCGAGCCGATCCGCGATGGTGGCTCGTCCGGAGCGCCGATAGCGGTCGAGGAGGGACGGCAGAGTCGCGGTAGACCCCGCATCCACCGGAGTCAGTAGCGCTGGGTCAGAAACAGAGAGCCAACCAGCGACAGCATCGGATCGACGTGGCACCAGTTCGGGCCGTTCAACGGCACCAAGAAGCGCTCGCGGATTCCGTGACTCCCCGCGGCCCCGAAGCCAGCCGGTAGCACGAACGGTGTCGCCATCACCGCACTTCCAATCACGTGAGTGCACGCGTAGAAGAAAGAGCCCGGCAAGCGGCACATCCTGGCTGTGGGCTGTACGAATCGCGCTCTCGTCCCCATGGTCAGCAGGTGCACCGCCCGAATGTCCGATCGACTGTCCCTCAAGCACGACGTCGGCAAGAAGCACCTCACGCCTCGGTCCATGCTGGGAAAGGTCTGCCGTGAGGTCGCTTCCAAGCGGCACATCGCGGGGGGTTCCTTCACATCGGCCGCGTAGGCGCACAAGGGCGCCCCCTTCGGGCACCCGAATCGGCGGGCCGACAGCCGTGCTCAGAATCGTGTCGCCTGAAGCCGACAAGCAATGCCCGTCTACCGACACGCGAGTCGGCATCGATGAGGCGCTCCATGCGATCCCGGCGCAAAGACATGCGACAAAGGCCTCCACGCGCCCCGTGCGCTCCGAGAATCCCAGGCGCTGAAGAATGTGATCACGACGATAGGTCCAGCGATCTGAACTCCGTGCCAGTGCCGCCGCAATCATCAGAACCCCGGCGGCCGCCGAGACAAGGAGAAGCGCGAAAGCGTTGAACGGGCCGACCTGGACGACCGGAGCTCCCGACCAAGGCGCGATGAGGGAGACGGCGATGAGACAACCGGTGGCGAACGCGACGCCACACAGCGGAAGGAGCGGCGACACGTCTGGTCGCGAACGTTGGCGCTCCGCCTCGCCGAACAACTGCCCCGGGCCCCTGCGTTCGTGCATTGGTTCGGCGCGCGGTATCGCGCATCCCGCCTGAGGATGGATGAGACCACTTGACATAAGCGACATAAGCGTGGCCGGCCGCGTCACCTCGTCAACGAGATGGTGAACCGACAGCGAACGAGACTACCGCGCGATGTTTGTCCCTCGACCGTTTTGCGGCGGAAATCTGCGCGCGCGCTCCAAGGTGCAGCGCTGTGGATAAGTGCCACCCTCCCGGGCCTTGGATCAGGAGCGGTTCGACTCCTCGCGCAGCAGCTCCAGCGTGCGCCAGGCGTCACCGAAGTCAATGGCCTGGGCCGCAACGCGGATTCCATCCTCGAAAGAGGGCACGACATTCGCGGCAACCAGTGCTGCTGCGGCACTGAGGAGAAGCATGTCCCGCGCCTCGCCTCGCTCCTCGCCGCGCAGAAGGCCGATCAGGAGATCCCTGGCTTCTTCAAGCGAGCCGGGAGCCAATTTGGTCGGGTCTGCCCGTCGCAATCCCAAGGCCTCGGCATCAACCTCATACTCGCGGATGCCTGCCTGGGTGGCGTCCGCGACAAAGGTCGGTGCGCCGATCGAGAACTCGTCGAGGCCGTCGGCGGAGTGCATGACCAGAGCCCGAACCGTCCCCAGCCTCCGAAGCGAGTCGGCGATCGGGCGCACAAATCTCCGGTCATAGACGCCCATGACCTGTCGTCGCGCCCCCGCCGGATTGGTCAGCGGGCCAAGCAAGTTGAACACCGTCGGGACACCTAACGCCTTGCGCACCGGCATGACATGCCGCGCCGCCGGATGGTGATGGATGGCGAAGCAAAAGCAGATGCCTGCGACCTCAAGGCACCGCGCCTGGACCGGACCCGTCGCGTCGATGTTCACGCCTGCCGCCGCGAGCGTTTCGGCGGAACCGCGTCCCGTGCGCGAACGGTTCCCATGCTTCGCGACGCGTGCCCCGCACGCTGCGGCAACGATCGCCGCGGCCGTCGACACGTTGAAGGTCTTCGGCGCCCCACCCGTTCCCGCCGTGTCCAGGAGCGTGGCCGGGTCGAGCGTCGTCGGAACGCGCTCCACACGTTCGCGCATCACACGGGCGGCACCCACCAGTTCGTCGACGGTCGGCAGCCGGGTGGCGAGTAGGGCCAGCAGGGCGCCGACCTCAGCCTGATGGACATTGCCCGTCATGAGCGCTGAGAACGTCGTTGCGGTCTCGGCCTCGGTGAGCGTTCCTCCGGCGATCAGTCGCTTCAGGGCCGGAGTGATGTCGGTGCCATGCGCGGAGCGGGGGAACTCGGAGGGGCCGGGAAGCGCGGACATGGCGTCGATGATACGAACGCCGGCGCGGCAGCGGTCCGGTGCAGCTCGCCTCGATACACTTCGCCGGTGCTGCTAGCCGAGTCGATCATCCACACGATGGATCCCTTTGTCCTTCGCATCGCGGGGGAGTTCGGGATCCGCTGGTACGGACTCTCCTATGCCCTTGGCTTCCTGTTGGCATGGCTGATCGTGCGGTGGCTCGCCGGGACCGGCCGGGTGCGGCTGAACCGAGCACAGGCAGGCGATTTGGTGACGGTTCTAGCGGTTGGAGTCCTCGCTGGAGGTCGGCTCGGGCACATCCTGTTCTACGAGCCGGATCTCCTCTTCCGATTCTCGGGTGCGTTTCCCTATTGGGCCCTCTTTGACCTGCAGCGCGGCGGGATGTCCAGCCACGGTGGCATGATCGGCGTGACGTTCGCGGCCATCTGGTTCGCGCGGCAGGCACGGATCCAGTTCCTCGAAGTCGGCGACATCGCCGCCTTCGCTGCGCCCTACGGGCTGGGTCTCGGGCGCCTCGCCAACTGGGTGAACGGGGAGTTGCCGGGCAAGGCCCTTCCGATGTCGGCCCAGGACGATCCCCCGTGGTGGAGCGTGAAGTACCCCAGGGAAATGCTCGAACAGGGGTTCGCGAATGCGGACCGGCTTGCCGATCTGGGCTGGATGCGATCGCAGATCGGCGCTGGGGTGAACGAATCGTTAGCCTCCGCGTTGTGTGAGGCGTGCTATCGACATGATCCTACCGTGATAGCCAAGGTCGCCCCGCTTCTTACGGCGCGCTACCCAATCAACTTCATGCAGGCCCTGACCGACGGCGTAGTCCTGCCTGCCGTTCTCGCCATCGCCTGGATACGGCCGCGACCGAGAGGGTGGATCACTGGGTGGTTCCTGATCGCCTATGGTGCCCTTCGGCTCACAACCGAGCAATTCCGCGTTTCCGACCCCGACATTCTTCCTGACACGGGCGTCACGCTGCCCATGGTCCTCAGTGGGGCGATGTGTATCGGCGGCGTGACTCTCCTCTTGGGGACTCGGCACCGGAACGATGCGCACGGGGGGCTCTTGCCGGCGGAATCGGCGAAACGTTAGGAGCGGCCCCGTGGATCGAATCTCGACGGAAACGCGATCACGGATCATGGCGGCGATTCGCGGCAAGAACACCAGGCCGGAACGACTGGTCCGATCGGCGCTTCATCGGCTGGGCTATAGGTTTCGCATTCATGTCCGCTCGTTGCGCGGTTCGCCGGACATCGTTCTCCCGCGCCATCGGGCGATCATCTTCGTGCACGGTTGCTTCTGGCACCTTCACCGCTGCCGGGCCGGGCGTGCGGCGCCACGCACGAATGCCGCTTTCTGGAAAGCCAAACGAGAAGGCAACCGCGACCGAGATCGGCGTACCGTGAACGCGCTGCGTCGTGCGGGCTGGCGCGTGCTGGTGCTCTGGGAATGTCAGATCGGCGACGCGGAGCGTCTTGATCGTCTTCTCGTCGCCTTTCTGCCTGTCGGTATCGCCCGTGATTCCGGAGGGAAGGTCATTTCGACGGTTCGTCGGTCGGCTTCGCGGGCGGGGTCGCTTCCTCGTCCTGTGGCGTCGGGGCGTCCTCGGCTGGCGGAGCCCCCTCCGTCGGCGGTGCTGGCGAGGGCTTCTCCCCGAGCCAAAGCTGGGAGAGCAACTCGTTGAGCAGGTCGTTCTCCATGGTGCCCTTGAAGACGGCAAGACCGTCGCGAACGAGTTCCTTGTCGTCGACCTGATGACCGAGATAGGCCAGCGTCAGCCCATAGCCATCGGCATCCTGGCCGAGGGCAATTCGCTTGCGAAGCGTCTCGATCGCAAGGCGCACGCGGGTCTCGTTGGGGAGCAGCGATCGCTCGTATCGAGTGTCGATCATCTCGGGGTTGTTCGAGAAGAGCGTGCGCAGGGTGAGGGCTGCGGATAGGTGCAGTCCGGCGCCGATCTGGCAATGGGCAAGGCCGGCGTACAGCAGCGGGTTGTCGGGATTGAGCTCGAGCGCCTGGGTGAAGCATCGCTCCGCGCGAAAGAAGTCGCCTTCGGCAAGCTTGCCCTGACCGTCACGCACGAGCTCGTCGACTCGGGCTCGCTCACCGGATGTCAAGTCGCGCACCGTCGTCCCGTGACGAAGGCGCTCGGCAGCGGCACTGACCGAGGCGCGGGCGTCCTCAATCTCTCGCTGACGCTCAGCCTCCTTGTCGCTGACGTTGGAGTCTGACTTCCGGCCGGCAGGGTCCGTTTCCTCCGGCTTCCTGTCGACCGGGCGCTTCGGCAGCTTCGTCACCGGATCGACGAGTGGGTCGTCCTCGTCAGGCTCCCCATATCGCCCACCTAACGCGTCGCGCACCTTCTGAATCTCGGTTCGCGCCCGGGCGATGGCATCCGAATTGGCATCGACGTGGACGTTCGGATCCTCGCCATAGCGCTCGAGCACCCGCTTGACGATTTGGTCGTAGGACGATCGCTGGCTTGCGATCGGATCGGTGACCCGGGTGTCGAGACGGGCCCCGTCACCCTTCTTCTCGTCGCGGGCAGTGTCGCGTCGGGCGTCGAAGAGCGGACTAGAGAACTCCGGGGTCGGGGAGTTCGCATCCACCTTGCCCGTGGCGATGTCCTGCCGGACGCGAGCCTTCTCGAACGTGGAGAGGCCCGTCGCATCGATGGGGTCTCCCGGTCGACGGATGCGAATGCCCTGCACGGGCGATGCGACAAAGTCGACGTCCCGGTTCGCGGAGTCGCGACCGCGGGCGAACGGCGCGGCCTCAGCCTCGAGCTCGAACGTTCTCGTGGAGGCCATGGTGGCCGCGGCCCGATCGAGACGGAAACGCTGGGTTGGAGCGCCGACCGAACCGACTCGCTCGGGAGTGGTCTCACGGCGGAACTCGTACGTCCCGAAGTCCTGGGCAAGACTCAGGCGATCGATTGATCGAAGCGTGAGAAAGTAGGTGCTCGAGAGGGCGGAATCGGCCTGGAAACGGAAGATCGCATCACTACCGGCAGCGCTTCGAAAATCGCCGGCGGCGGTGTAGCCAACTGACCCACGGAAGCCGCGACCGCCAGCGACGTTACCCGTGACGAGGAGGTTGCGTCCGGCGAAGTCGGGTTGGGCGATCGGGGCGTTGATGCCACCGCTACCGCGCTGGAGATTCCGGTCGAGCGAGGCCCCGCCGCCGAGGCCGGGCTGATTGCGAGCCCGCGGATCGTTGGGATCGGCCCGTCCCCCCGTTCTGCTGTTCGCCGGGGCACTACTTCCGCCTTGGCGCGGCCGCGAATCCCGCACGCCGGGATCGAGAACGTTTTGGGCGAGCACCGGCGCGGCGGAGAGGAACGACGTTCCCAAGGCGACCGCAATCGCGAGCGAGCCAAGCGGTCGGTTGGTTCGAACGGGGCTAAGGCAGGCTGGACGCTCGGAATCCTGATGCATGGGTCTCTCCTCGGAGTCCTCTGGGATTGGTCACGAACCCGGAGGTACTTCGGCCTGTTGATTATCGGCGTATAGGGGGATCGGCTTCCAACTTGAGCTTCAACTTGGGACGCCATCTTCGCCGTACAAAGCTACCGCGACTTGATCCGCTCGGTTCTCGAAACTTCTCATGAGTTCGCATGACGTCGACTTGGAGCCTCTCACGATCCCTCATCGATTCGGGTCATGGAGGGGACCAGATCGGGTGTGACGTCTCCCAACGTCGTTCGTCGGGAACCGGCTGCAACGAAGAGGTGCGACCCATTCGTCCACGCCAAAGTCGAGGAAGCCACGCGGTCAGAGGGCGCCGCGTCCACGCCGATTGCTCCTCCGGGTACCAGAAATTGCGGTCGTCCGAAGTCGCTGAACAGCGTGTACTGCTCACGATAGGGAGCGATCACGAGACTGAGGTACTCGACGTCGTTCTTGCCGCCTCGGGAAAACACGACAACGGCTGCGTCTGGGGCACCTGGGATTCGAAGGGGTCGCGGGCGGCAGGGCATGAAATCATGCTCCGTCAGGTCGGGACAAACCACAGGCATGCGCAGAATCTTGGTCAATTCAGCATTCACCTCACCCATGACGACAAGCTCGCCCTGACGAAAGGGGGCGTGGAGGATGTACTGGTCGAGGTGCTCGACGGCGGCATCCACCGCTTCCCATAACGGTGTGCCGACTTGGGGAGATCCTCGATCGACAACCCGTGGTCCGTACACTCCGAAAACCACCGCGAAGGCCACGAGGGCAAGTGATGCTGCAATCGGCAGTCCGCTCCAGCGGCGTTCCTCGCGCAAGGAACGGGCGGACGCGGAGAACGCAGGATCACTGTTCGGTTGGGCGGCCGTTGAGGTCGCGACGGCATCCGATCGTGAGCTTTGGACGACACCCTCGTCGGCTGACTCAGCCATGGCCCGATGGTACGGGGGAGCGGACCAAAGACGAGCCCCTGGCGCGGGACAATCTCGAGCCCCCTACACTCTGCCCCCGAGATCGGTGTCCCGTTTCGCCCCGCCAGTCCCGACGCCGCTCACACCCGAAAACCGGCCATGAAACCAACCGCCGACCGCCCGACCGACAACGCCGCCGACCCCACTGCCGGAGGTTTGGGTCGCCTGCTGGCCGAGACGAGTACGGGGCCCTCTGCCGAGGCCGTCGCACGCACGGTGGCACGGCACCCTCGGCCCCTCGGCGGTGACACCTCGCGATCCGTCGGCCAAGCGTTGGTGAGCCTCACCGGCTACGTCCTGAACAACCAGGCTGATGCCGCGCAACACCTGCGTATAGGCAAGAAGCCAGACTGGCTTCGGGCCAAGGTTCCGGGCGGTGAAGGCTACCGGCGCCTGAAGTCGATCATCGACGAGCATCGCCTGCACACGGTCTGCCAAGAGGCTTCATGCCCCAACATGGGTGAGTGCTGGAGTCGCGGAACCGCGACCATCATGATCCTCGGCGACGTCTGCACGCGCTCCTGCGGATTCTGCAACGTGCGGACAGGCAAGCCGCCGGAGCTCGATCTCGATGAGCCGCGCCGCGTGGCCGAGTCTCTTCGCCTGATGCAGCTCCGCCACGTGGTCATCACCAGCGTGAACCGAGATGAGCTGTCCGACGGCGGCGCGGCCATTTGGGCAGAGACCATCGAGCGCGTTCATGAGGCATGCCCGTGGATGTCAGTCGAAGTGTTAGTTGGCGACTTTTGCGGCGACGAAAAGGCGATCCAGACCGTGATTGATTCGAAGCCCGAGATCCTTGCCCACAACATGGAGACGGTGAGGCGGATGCACCCCGCAGTGCGACCGCAGGCCAAGTACGAACGATCGATCGCCGTGCTGCGGCAGATCAAGGAGAACGGCCTTGTCACCAAGACAGGGATCATGGTCGGCATCGGCGAGCGCGACGACGAGATCGACCAACTGATGGACGACGTCGCGCGGGAGAGCCACGCCGACATCCTGACGGTGGGGCAGTATCTCCAACCGACCCGAAATCACCTTCCGATCGATCGTTGGGTGAGCCCGTCGCAGTTCGAGGCGTACCGCGACAGCGGGCTTCGCAAGGGTTTTCGCGTTGTCGAGAGTGGGCCGCTGGTGCGCAGCTCCTATCACGCCGAAGAACAGGCCGATCGGCTCAATCCGGACCAAGCCGACGTGCATCGGCGGATGGAGGCGCTCATCCGGCTTGGCAGGGAGCGACGGACGGGTCCCGACGGCGGCTAACGCGGCGCTCGCGGACGATTAGTGACCGCCGCCGTGGCCAGCGTCCTTCGCCGGCTTCTTGGCATCCTTGGCGCCGTGCCCGTCGTCTTTCTTCGCGGGCTTATGGTCGGCATCCTTCTTCTCGCCGTGGGAGTCCTTCTTGTCGGACTTCTCACCGTGCCCGTCGTCCTTCTTCTCCGACTTGGCGTCGCCGTGGGCGCCTGCCGCGGCCGCTGCGTGGGTCGACTCAACCAGATGATGAAGCTCGGCATCGGTGAGTGGGCGAACGCGGTCGTTGGCGGCGATGGTCTTTGCCATCCACCAGACGACCGGGACCCAGATGAACAGGGTGAGAGCCGCAACCCCGCCGAGCATGCGGAACTTCTGGGGCAGCAGCGAGGCGACGCCGGTCAGTGCGCTCCGAGTGCGGAAGCTCAGGGTTGAAGCGATCCGGGTGAGGTTCGCCGTCATGCGCTTCACCGCGCTGACGGTGGGGACGGCCGGGGCCGACGCGGGCTTCCGTGGTTCGGTCGGCCGTGACTCTGGCACCTGTGCGGCGACCATCGCTGCCGCGGCGGTCGCGACGGCGGTCGGTTCCGGAACAGGCTCCGGCGACGCTGCCGGTGCCGGGGACTCGGCACTGGGCCGTTCATCACTCGCGGTCGGCGCGGCGTTGGCCTGGTTCTCCGGAGCCGGAACGGTTGGGGCTTCGACCGCCTCTGCCGTTGGGGGTGCCTCGTTGATCACGGCGTCGGCGGGAGGGGCTTCGGGGGATTGACTGGGTTCGGCCGCGGGTGCCGGCTCGATCACGCTGTCCGATTCGATGGCGCCGGTGAGTGATGTCATCGCGGTCTCGACCGCAGCAAGCGCCTCATCGGCGCTGGCAACTGCAGAGTCGCGCGGTGGTGCCGTCGTGTTGGACGAGACGTTAGGATCGAGGAACTCGTTGAGGAGTTGGTCGATCTCAGCCCCGTGCTCGGCAAGCGCCTCTTCGTTGCAGACCGCGTGGAGGAGCTCGCCGGAATCGCCGCTCGGGTCGCTTACCATCGTGCGCACCTCGTCAAGCAGGGCGCGCATCTGGTCAAGGGACGCCTCAGCCTCCGCCGCGGGGCTTGGGGGCGCGATGCCGTCGGGCTCGACGGGCGATTCCAGTGGGTTCGGGTTGGTCTCACGCGAGGCAGACTCGTTGGGGTCGATGGATGGTGACGGCTCAGTGCCGACACCATCAACAGACTCCTTTCGCGTCATCCCGTCCGGCGTCACAACCGATGCGCATTCCGACGAGGTCGGTGGGTGCGACTCGGTAGCTACGTGCCCGTCGGTGGCCAAGCCGATGGCCGATTCGACGGGAGCGTCGCTGGAGTCCGGCCTTTCGGCCGGGTTGTCGATGGTCTGCCGATCATCCATCGTGCAACGGTCCGGGCGATTTCCCTCCGGCACACAACCCACCGGGAGGAACCGGGCGTGCGCGGTAGCGCATTCCGGCCTGACCCTATCGACATGCCTCCCGCCTTGAGCAACCCTACTTCCCGCCGCAGAGGGCGATCTCCAACGGGTGTTCCGAATGTGTGGGATGCGCCGACCGAAGTCGTCCGAGAACGGCATCGCGACATCGGAAGCCATGAGGATTCCTCAGTTCGGGCGCTGCCGGCCCGATGAGGCGAAGCAAGCGTCGCGCGGTCGCGCAACGGGGATTCCATAGACATGCTGCCTCATCGAAAACTGGGAGCTTCGAATGGACCGAATGCGAAGTGGCTTTCGCCCAGCGAGCGCCGCTTCAACAACGGTCGCGTTCCGACACACGGCGAGGTGCTCATCGCCTGGTCGCACGCCAAGGATTCGCCGCTGCGGTACCGGTTGCTGGACATCAGCGAAGGCGGCATGCGCATCCACTCGCTGCTCCCGGTGCATGAGGGAATGACCGGGGTGGCACTCTCGCTCCTGCCTTCGGCGACGGCGCTCAATCGCTCGTTCCAGATCATGTGGTGTCGGCGCTGCGCACAGGAAGGCGGCGGCACTGCGTACGAGGCGGGCGTTCGCTTTACCCCGGCGACCTGAGAGCCCCAAACCTCCCGTACACTGGCCCGGATGAACCGTGTCGGGTGGATCTCGTCAGCAACGCTCCGGTCCGCAAGCATCGCCTGCGCCGTCGCGTTCGTTGCTTCCTCCCAGTCGACCAAAGCGGGCGATGCCGGTGACGAGATGATCTTCGATCGTGCGTGGGATCTGTCCGGTTCGGTGTGGATGGTGCGAAGTTCCGGAGTTTCCCGCTTCATCGACACGAACGGCGATGGCGCGTTGGACAGGGAAACATCGTTCATCGAACGCCTGATCGGGGCGCGTGCGGTGAAGCCCCTGAGCGGCGATGCCGCTTTCGTGTTGGAGCCGCCGAACCTGCTCTTGGTGCGAGACCGGAATGGCGATGGTCGCGGCGAAACGACATCTGTGGTTGCGTCCGGGCTCGGCGGCGGGAACTCGCTGGTGATCACCTCTGATGGCTGGCTCCTCGTGGGCGGCACGCGACTGCGCTTTCGATGGGATGGCCGGGCGCTGACTCGTTGGGAGGATCTTGAGCGCCCGCTCTTGGGCGTCGCGCCGACGGCTTCGGGTGACCTGCTGGCGATCGACGGAGGGGCGATTCGGCTGTGGCCGGGCGACCCCGCCCGTTTGCCGGGAGGCCGGTTGGATGATGCGGCCGCCGTGATTGTCGGAGCGGTCGGGGTGGTGGAAGGCAAGCCGGAGTTTGGCTGGAGCGATTCGGATGGCCTGCTGAATCGCATCTCATTCGCGGATTCTCAGCTGTCCGTGCAACGTCCCGATGCGGGTTGGCGCTGGCGCCGGCATCAAGGGCAGGCCACCGGTGCGCCCTTCGAACCCGTGCCGGGCGAACTCGGGACACAGGCGCTTCTTCCCCTGCTTGCCTCGCCGAACGCCATGCGGCGGACGCTTGCGCTCGAGGCTCTCGTGTTCGAGATTGGTGATGGAGATTCGGGTGAGTCCGTTGTCGCGCCGTTGCGGGCCCTTGCCCGAGACAACGTTGATCCATCGATCCGTCGCCTCGCGTTCTGCGCCTTGGATCGAATCGGCATGATGGAAGCGGCGGATGTACAGGCGGCGGCGGCCGATCCGTCACCTGTTGTGCGGCGATTCGCGTCATCCTTGGGCGCCGGTCAACCACTGGCCGCGCGTCTGGCTGATCCGCTTGCGGCGATCTCCGCCACGGCGCTGTTGGACGCCTCGATTGCTGCTGCGGAGCGATCGAAGGAAGACGGTCGCTTGACGGACGAACTCCTCGCGGCAGCGCGGGGGCGGGAAACACTCTTGTTGGATCGCCTCCTTGCGAGGATGGACGCGGATGGTCGGGCGGCGGGGCGAAACTGGTGGCTCGAATCAACGACGGACCGAGTCCTGGGCTCCATCGTGGCCAGCGGCGATCCGGTTGCCCAGCGCCAGCTTCTGGAGCGAGCGGCCAGCCGGCGGGAAGCCGGCGATTCGGCTGTCGCAGCGAACCTGATTCGGGCGGCCTTCTCGGCGACACAACCGAATGTACGACGTCATGCGATCGTCCGATTGGACCGGGCGCCGAAGGGTTACGCGGCCTTGATGGCGAGCGACGTTGGGGGGCCATTCCGCCCGCTGGATGCTTGGGTTCGTTGGCCAGACCGCAGCGACGTTGAGGCGCCGTCGTTGGCGACGACGCCGGAGGAGACGATAGAGCTTGGGCGTCGCGTGTACAGCGCCTGTATGACCTGTCATGGCCCCGCTGGCGTCGGCCAGGATGGCGTCTATCCGCCGCTTGCGGCAAGTCCGTATGTGAACGGTGATCCCGAGCGATTCGCAAAGATTCTGCTCCATGGTCTCCAGGGGCGCGTTACGGTCGGTACCAAGGAAGTGGTGGGTCTCATGCCGCCACCGGTGATCGAGACCGACGAGGAGATCGCCGCCGTCATGACGTACGTTCGGCAGGCCTTCGGAAACGCCGCTCCGCCGGTGAGCCCTTCGGTGGTGCGGGCCGTTCGCGAGCGACACGCAAGTCGCATGAAACCGTGGGAGGTCACCGAACTGGAAGGCGCTGCGACGAACGGGGGAGGCACGACACCATGAGCGGCAACGGATTAGCGTGTGGAGCTTCCTCGGGACCGCTCAGCGAGAAGTGGCACTATCGCTTTCTCGAGCTTGCAGACTGCATTGCCGCGTGGAGCAAGGATCCGTCGCGCGGAGTCGGATGCGTCATCGTCTCGCCGATCAGCCGGCAGATCGTCTCGACCGGCTTCAACGGCCTGCCTCGGGGGATCGAAGATCGTCCCGAGAGACTCGAGCGGCCCGCCAAGTACGACCTCGTCTGTCACGCCGAGGTGAACGCGATTGTCCAATGTGCCCGCAACGGCGTATCGCCGATCGGCTCGACCCTCTATTCGACCTTCTTCCCGTGTATCCAATGCGCTCTGACCATCATTCAATCCGGCGTGGTGCAGGTTGTGACCTATACCGTGACCCCCGATGACGCACGTTGGATCGACAGCATCGAAAAGAGCCGCGGCGTTTTTTCCGAAGCTGGCGTCGTCATGCTCGAGCTGCCACGTCGGCCAGGACCGTGAACGTTTTCACGAAGTTCTGGGTTGCTTGTATCGCCCGCGTCTGTAATCTCAGATTGGCGATCGCCTTACATCGTGCGATTGCCTGGGGGCGCAATGAAGATGGCACGTCGTGGGGCGATTGGATCAATCTTGGTGGCGGGTTTTTTCGTCGTACGAGCGACCAGCGCCGAGTCTGTGGTTTTTTCCGATGTAACTGCGGCCATTGGCATCTCGGCCACGCACTCGCCGTCCGTGACGCTCGAGACTTCCGGTTCGATTCTCGCGTACATGACCTCGGGTGGCGTGGCCGCGGACTTTGACAATGACGGCGATCAAGACATCTTCGTCGTGATCGGTGGCGACCTGCCCGACGTGCTCTACATCAACGACGGGACCGGGCACTTCACGAACAAGGCGGCGGCATGGGGTGTTGCCGTGAAGCACGCGGGGCTCGCAGCAGCGGCTGGCGACTACGACGGCGACGGCTGGGTTGACCTGTTCGTGACGAGCTGCGGACTCGAGGGGATGCCGCTTTCCCCTGGGAAGCACCGTCTCTACCGCAACACCGGTCGGGGACAGTTTGTGGAGGTCGCGCAATCGGCGGGCGTGCAGTTCGGAAGTCCCATGACCTATGACGGGACAGGCGCCGCGTGGGGCGACTACGACCTCGATGGCGATCTTGACCTGTTCATTGCCGGGTGGAAGTCAAACGCGCAGGGCAACCGGCTCTACCGCAACAACGGGAACGGGACATTCACGAACGCCACGGCATCCGCCGGGTTGTCCCTGAACGGGATTCGCGGATTCTCGCCACGATTCGTGGACATGAATGGTGACCGCTGGCCGGAGTTACTTCTGGCGGCGGACTTCGGAACCTCCCGGTACTTCGCCAACAACGGAGATGGCACATTCACGAATCTCACTGGGCCGAGCGGTACTGGCCTTGATGGGAATGGGATGGGTCAGACCGTTGCAGACTTTGACGCAGACGGCCAGATGGATTGGTACGTCACAAGCATTTACGGGCCGGCGTCGGCTGGCATTCCCGGCACGGGAAACATGCTCTACCGAAACGTGGGCTTGCACACCTTCGAGCAAGTGGCGGGTGCCCTGGGCGTCCAGAACGGGCACTGGGGATGGGGGACCGCAGCGGTGGATCTCAACCATGACGGTCGTATCGACTTGCTGGAGACCAGCGGCTGGTTCGCGCCGCCCATCTTCCAGAACTCGCCATCCCGAGTGTGGATGGCGGCGGCTAACGGGACGTTCGTTGACGTCGCGGCCAGCAGCGGTCTCTGGCACACCGGCCCCGGTCGTGGACTGCTCACGCTCGACCTGGAGAACGATGGCGATCGTGACGTTGTCATCTTCAGCAACAAGGAGCCGATGAGGGTTTTTCGGAATGACCTGCCCGCGGGTGACACGACCGGGTGGTTGGGACTGAAGCTCGACACGACGGGCGACCACCGTCTTGCTCCCAACGGCGTCGGGGCTCGGGTAGCCGTTGCGACCCTCGACCAGGAGTGGGTTCGCATGGTTGATGCGGGCACCAATTTCCAGTCACAGGACGAGGGACGTGTTCATGTGGGCATCGGCAGCGCACAGTTCGTCGACGTGCGCGTTCACTGGAGTGACGGCACGACAACGCTTGAGCGGAGCGTTCCCAGGAACCAATACCTCACGGTCAAGTCCGGACTGCGGGGCGACATCGACGACGACGGCCTGGTTGGGGCAACTGACCTTGCCCTGCTGCTCGATGAATGGGGAGCGATCGACCCGACGATGCGAGCCGATCTGAATGCGGACGAGGTGATTGACGCCGTCGATTTGGCCCTGCTGCTTTCGCGATGGACCGCGGAGTAGCGCCCCGTTCATGTTGGGGGGAGAGGCTCAGCCGACGATCCCAAAGGCACCCCAAAGTGCTGGGTGATGGTGGCCGGTCCTCATGGCCAGCGAGGTGGTCCGCACCGATTCGGGGACGTCGCCGGTCCCGTCGGCCGCCAGGCGGCGGTGAAGGTCGATCATGAACTCGGCGGCGGTCGAATCCCCGACTGGCCATTGACTGACGATCACCGCGCGGGCTCCTGCGGCGAGGAAGCTCCGAGCCAGTCCGATCTGCTCGTCTCCGGGTTCGATGGTCGCCCGTCCCGTGTCGCAGCCGGCGAGGATCACGAGATCCGCGCGCAGGTGCAAGGAGAGGATCTCGCGCAGCGAGACCCAGCGGTCGCTCAGTCGGAGGCCAGAGGCCCAGGGCATCGATTCGGCAAACCGTCCGTGGCATGCAAGGTGAAGGACGTTGGCGTTAGAAGCGCTTGCCATGAATGCGGCGGCCGTGGCGAACTCCTCGCGCAGCACGGTGGCTCCCGGCCACACGGTGGCAACCGCATCGACCTCGATGGCGATCGAGGGGGCGGCCCGATCCGGAACCCCGATGATGAGTGGGGCGGTCGGCCGGCCCGAACCCGGCTTCGTCCGGGCCACGGCGAGAGCGGCGCTTGGTGCCGTCGATACGCGGAACCTGTCGATGACATGCCGAGAGCCGTCATAGAGGGCGTGGAACGGGACGCCGTGAAGGACCCCGTGCGGCACCACGATGAGCCTGCTCGCGTCGGCAATCTCGCTCACGATCGGTCGGAGGAGCAGCTCGTGCAACTCCCGCAACTCGGGCATGTCGGAGCCGTGGCTGACGTCGAGTCCGCGAGCCTGGGTCCTGGTGGCACGGCGCATCGAGAAGAGCATGCGGGCCACGATGGACGCGACTCGGTCAATTTCGCCGATTCGAGCACAGAATCGAATGGAATCATTGCGTAGGACGAATGCGAAAAGGGCCCCGTCCGCGACGAAATACTCGACGAGGGCGGAGTCCGCACCAAGGCGGGAACGGACGTCCGACGCGCTCAAAGGCGAGGCGAGGACCGATCGCTCGCCCTGGAGCGCGGCCAGTCGTGAGGTGATTCGCTGAAGGGCCATTTCGCTCTCGCGAATGTCCGCGACGACCTTGCCGAGCGGCGCGGTAACCCGTCGTTCGCCTAGCGATCCCTCGTCATCCCATCGGGCGTACAGCGCGTTGAGACGACGACGGAGTTGATCGAGGTCCTCGGTCAGACGCCGCTCGTCGTCGTCGCTCGGCGCGGCCGGCTTGCAGCGATCGACGGCCCGCTGGACAAGGTCAAGAAGCGAACGCGACTTGGACTGTTCCACCGCCTCGAAAGCCGCGTCGATCGAGCCCCGCGAGCCTTCGTTCAGGAGCGCGAGGGCGAGGCGTTCGTGGGCCTGCGTGCGGCTGCCCAGCCACGCGGCACGAAGCCGCTCGGCGGCGATGGTCGAACGTACGCGCTCGATCTCATCCACCGCCTGTCGGAGATCCCGAATCGCATCGGACGGCTCGCGGGCGAGGGACGCCCTCGACACGAGAAACTCCGAAGCGAGCGGCGCGAGTCCCTTTGAACGGGCCTCTCCGATGATCGTTCCTAACAGTTCGCTCGCGAGGTCGACGTCTCCGCGGCGGGCCGCGATGATCGCACGGTGATGTGCGGCGACCAGGCGATCGATCGGCGGCAGGCTTTCGGAACGCAGTAGCTCGTCGGCTGTCCCGTGGGCCCGCTCGATGTTGTCGCCGAGGAGGGCGATTTCGCAGTCCAGCAGTCGTGCCCGCTGCAGCAGCCGTTGGTGACCGTTGCCCCGGGCCAGAGCGATCACGGCACCAAGGTCTTCAGTGGCGTCATCCAGGCGACCCTGTCGGGCTCGGGCGTGCGCTCGGGCGAGCCGAGCCCGGGCAGCCTCGATCGCGAAGCCCTGCGCTTCAAGCCAAGCCACCGCCGCATCAAGCGTTCCTTCCGCCTCGCCGGGAACGCCCAGGCAAGCGAGCAGCTCCGCCTCTTCGGCGGCTAGGCGGGCGGCGTGTCCCGGAACCGTGTCGCGCTCCAGCACGCGTCGGGAGCGCTCAAAATAGGTCAGGGCTTCCTGGAGATTCCCTTCGCGCGCAGCCAGATCCGCGAGGTTGCCTTCGACGATTGCCGCAGCAAAGCGGTCGGAGCACTCGGTGAAATGTCCCAGAGCGGCAAGGAACGCGGCCCTGCTGGCGACGAGATCGTCCCGAAGGTAGTGGACCTCACCGAGGGTGTTCTCGATGTGAGCGACCATGCGCGGCTCGTTCCGAAGGGCCGCACGGGCCCGTTCCAGATGTTCGGCCGCCAGATCGGGGTGCCCCGCGGCCTTGTGCAGGCTGCCGAGATTGATGTCGGCCCGTGCGGCCAAGGCCGGCTCGTTGAGAAGGTCAAGGGCGGAGCGGGCCTCGTTGCCGATCCGAATGGCGTCGTCAAATCGCCCCAGCTTGGTGAGCGGGTGGAGGCTGGCGATCTGGATGCGGGCCGCATCGATCGAACGGCCGAGACGTCGGGCTATCGACTCACCCTCCGCAGCGGCGATGAGAGACTCCTGCAGCCGACCGGCGTAGGCCAGGGCCGTGACCTTCGCTCGAAGGAGCCGGGGCTTTGGCTCATCAAGATGGGAGCGTCCCGCGTCGGCGAGGATCTGGTCAATCGCATCGATTGCTTTGGCCACCTCCGATGCAGCCAATCGCTCACAGTCGTCGCCGAACGCGATGAGTCGTGCGCTCGCGCCGGGGTCTCGCGAAAGCTCTTCCGTGCGATCGGCACCGGGCCGTTGGAGCCACTGCTGTAGAGGCGACGCGTCGGCCATGCTGATCGTCCTACGGAAGCTCGAGTTCCGCGAGTTCCACGAACGGCCCGTGTGCGGAAGGCGTCTCGAGGCGGAGCCGATAGGCGCCAGCGGCCAGCGTGAACCGGAACATGCCGTGATCGTCGATCTCGGCCTCGAAGCGAGAGTGGTTCGCTTCGCCCAGTTCCTGAGCGATGACCCGACCGCGTGCCCACGGGTTCAGAGTGGCCATGGCCACCGCTGATGGCCGCGTGATCTGTCCAACGACTTGGAAGATGTCATCAGAACGCTGCGAGCACTCAATCTCAAGGTCAGTGGCGGGACCGCCGGCGGTGGTGGATTCAAGTTCGTAACTCAGGACGAAGCCTGTGCCGCCGCGCAATCCGACGATTGGGCCGTCCAGTCGGCTGTCGAAGACGAGCCTGGCCACCAGACCTCGTATCGCCTCGCCGGCCCGCTCAAGCATCGAGGGACTTCGAAGGGCCTCCAGCCGTCGTCCTAGGTCCTTCGCCGACTGGATCGCGGCCGGCGGGATCGGATCCAGGAGGTCGGCCTGAACCGTCTTGGCCAAGATTGTGAACCGCGCAAACGCCGACGCCAACTCGGGTGACCGTTCGATCGTCGCCCGCACCAGGGCGCTGTCGGCAGGGCCAAGGCGTCCGAAGGCGAGGGCGAGAAGATGGTCGAGCGTGACGTC
Organism: Phycisphaerae bacterium; assembly: GCA_016795065.1. Classification (GTDB taxonomy): domain Bacteria; phylum Planctomycetota; class Phycisphaerae; order Phycisphaerales; family SM1A02; genus JAEUIT01. The sequence continues at coordinate 124,317 of JAEUIU010000058.1, read as the reverse complement.
CATGGGTAGTGGGGTGTGCGACGACGAGGAGGCGATTGGCCGTGATCCCGACCGGAACCAAGGGGTTCTAGAGGAGGAGAGGTGTCATCGGGTCACCAGATACCGCCAACAGTCGGCTTCCGGTTTCGAGTTTCGGCTTTGGCGCTCCGCCGCGCGTCACGGTCCGCTCACGCCGAGTGTTCGGAGAATCGCCTCCAGCTTGGCGAGACAGCGTGCCCGGGTGGGACCGATACTCCCGACGGGGATGTGAAGTTGATCGGCCACCTGCGGGTAATGCGGCTCGTCCGGATTCGTGAAGAGGGCCTGTAGGAGATGGCGGCAGCGGTCATTGAGGCGCTCGAGACCCTCCCGAACAAGTTGACGCAGCTCGTCTTGGACGTCCGTTTCGGGCAAGGGGACCTCGACCGAGTCATCGGCGCCCGCTTCCGCGCGGTGGGCGGAGAGCCGAGCGTTGCGGCTTGTTGCTGCCCGCCGGAGTCGCCAGCATTCCCGAGTCGCGGTGGTGATCAGCCAAGAAGAGAGGCGATCTCGGTCGCGGAGTTCGCCGAGGTGGTGGATCAGGGCAGCGAAGACCGTCTGGTGGACGTCCTCCGCGTCCTCACGGGTGAGGCCATACTTCCGGGGGATGGACCAAACGAGTCGCGAATAGCGTTCGACCAGCCGGTCCCACGCCAGCCGATCCCCGGCGAGGCAGGCCTCAATGAGGACGGGATCGGTGTGGAATTGAGGCATGAATGCAGAAGCCTACTCGGCGATTCCCGTCGGTACGAGGCGGAGAACCTCGCGAATGGAGTCGATGATCCGATGGGGTCGAGGCTGGCAACGGTCAATCGGGTCAGCGTCGTCATATCCACCCCGGACCACGATGGACGTGCCACCTGCGGCGTGGGCTGTACGGATATCCGTGACCGAATCCCCGATCATCCAGACCTCGGGGCCCTTGCGGCACCTTGATCCGGTCTTCTCCACGGCGTGTGCCACCACCATCTGTAACGGACGAGGGTCGGGCTTGCGGCCAAACGCTGAGTCCCCGCCCAGCCAGGCGTCGACCAACCGATCGAGTCCAAAGGAGTGCAGGATCAGCTCGGTCTGATTCGCCGGCTTGTTGGTGAGGATCGCCGTTAGGTGGCCTGCGGACCGCAGCGATGCCAGTACCTCCAACGCCCCGGGGTAGGGGGTGGTGTGTCGCGTGCATCGCATCGCGTAAACCGCTCGGAACTCGGCCACCGCAGCGGCGGTCTCGGTGGAACTTGGGCGATTGGCGTCGTTCCCTCCCGAGAGGGCCCGCTCCATCAGGCGCTCGGCTCCCTCGCCGATCCAGCATCGAATCGCTCCGACCGGCCAGGTCTGAAGTCGGCGACGGGCGAGCACGTCGTTGACCGCGTCCGCCAGGTCGGCTGCCGAGTCGATGAGCGTTCCGTCGAGATCGAAGACCACGATGCCGGGCAAGGGCAGTGGCGTCGCCGACCCTTCGAATGGCGGTTCCCATTCCACGCGCGGCTCACCCATCCGAACGGGATTCCTCGTCCGAGGAGAAGTCTCGCGATCCGATCGGATGGGCGATGAGGTCAGCGATCAGCTCCAGCCTCGTCGCTACGCGTTCCATCGATTGCGGTCGGGCAGCGGGATCGACCTGGATGCACTCGATCACCTGCTTCGAGAGAAGGTGGTGAATGCTGGGATTTCGTTCGTGTGGGGCGACCGGAATGGGAATCCGCTCGCGCTCGATCGCCCCCTTGTAGAGGCCCGACTGCTCGTCCTTCGGCGGCATCGCGGTGGGGATGACTTCGCCCATGAGGACCCAGTACATCGTCGCGCCAAAGTTGTAGATGTCCGTCGCCGGCGTGATCGCCTCGCGATGGGCCTGTTCCGGGGCCATGTAACCGGGCGTGCCTTGGATCCGCTTCTTCACGGTCCCGATCGGGCAGGCTTGTCCCAAGTCGATGACCTTCACCGTGCCGTCGGCGACCATGACGTTGGTCGGCTTCATGTCGGCGTGGACGAAACCTCGGTCATGCATGTGGGCAAGGCCGCGGGCTACCTGGGAGAAGATCTTGGTCGCCTCGAGTTGGCTCTTGGGCATCCGCTGATCAATGCTGCCCGCATCGACGTACTCGAGGAGCAGGCCGATCTCGATCGTTCGAAAGAGCTTCTTCTTGCGAAAGACGTCGATGGTGGCCCGAATGTTGGGGTGGTCGAGTCGCTTACCGATCGCGAACTCGTCCTCGACCTGCTGAATGAAGCGGTCGTCCTTTTCGGTGCGACGCACGACATGCTTGAGCGTCCAGATCTGCTTGGTCTTCTGGTCCTGAACCAGATGGATATCGCTCGCGGCCCCTTGGCCGATCTTGGCGAGCGACTTGAAACCAAAGAGGTCGGAACTCATGGCAATCCGATAGGGAGCCGACGTGGTAGGTCGAAGAACGGGCCGGGAACCGGGGGCGAACACCCCACGGACAGTTGCCTGTCACCCAAACCCCAACACACTACGACAACCAAAGGTCTGGCTTCGCCGCATCGGTGGTCGACGCTGACCGGTCGGGAAACGTACCCAAACTGCGTCTCGGCGGCAACGCTCGCGACGCTGGGGCGGCCACGAATCGTGCAAAAGCCATCGCGAGCGGGCTCATGGCCCAACGCGAGAGCCCCTACTTGCGGAGCGACGCCTCGAAGGCGGCCACCGGGAAGAAGCGGCCGGGGCTCGTGACGGAGCTCAGGTCTGAATGCAGGAACACCTGGTTGTCCGGGATCCCAAATTCGCGCTGTAGGTCAGCGACGAGTTCCGCGAGCTGGGTGAGCTGGCCGTCGGTGAAGCTGCGGCGCTCGCCGTTGCCCACCAAGCAGATGCCGATCGCGTGCTCGTTGAACCATGAGGCTGTCGGCTGTGCGCCCGTGGCTCGCTCGGCGACGTGAGCACCGGGTTCCTGTCGGGTCCAGCGCGGACCGGCGTAGAGGGCTCCGTCGCCGTAGTCGATGCCGTTGCCGACAACGAAGTGATAGCCCAACGAGGCAAAGCCCCATGAGCGGTGAAGGCGGTCCAACGATTCGGGGCTGCCGCCCGGCGAACCGGAGTGGTGGACGACGATGGCCTTCCAACGGGAGTGGTCGAGCTCGATGCTCGGAATCGACGCCGGGTGTTCCCCCTGCACCGAGGCCGCAACAGGCCCGCCCCGCAGATCACCACCGGTCAGGAGCAGTCCCCCGGCGGCCAACGTCATCGCCGTGCCGAAAGCGGCCCAGACGATGCGGGTGCGACGTGCGTCGCGGCGGCGTTGCGATGACTTCGACTTGCTCAAGTGATCAACCCTTCAACTCGGTGATGAGGGGGCGAGAAAGATAACCACTCATCGGCCGAGGCACGCCGAGTCTGTGCAGAAACTCCGTGGTTTCGCTCAAGCGATTTCAGCGGCCTGCGGGACCGCTACAACCGTCTCAAGCGGCAGCGTGCCTTGAGAGAATAGCAACTTGACCGAGCAATTCGGGCAGGTCGTGAAGAGCAAACACCAGAGGATGAGTCAGGCGCGCGACAGCGACCCCATTGGTAGCGGTCGGCTTGCCGGGACCCCAATGTGGAGCTACTTCTTCTGACTGAGCCGGGCCCGCAATGCGGGCTGCGGGGAACCAAACACGTCCGGCTCCTCGAGTGGAACGTATCGCGACCGCATCCGGTCATAGGTCTCGAACTGGGTCCGAGGCGTGTCGGCGGGGAAGAGCGGCTTGATGCAGCCGGCTGTCGTCACAGAGACCGCGCCGAGAGCGATGACCTGAAGGCACCGTCGCACGCGGCTGGAGCGGAGTTCTGTGGGGATTTGGGCCGTGTCGAGCATCAGGAAGGCCGAACTGTATCAGGCCCGTTGCGAACCTGAAACGGGGCGGGCTACGACTTGGGATTGGGGGGGGCGACTTGGAGCGGGCACTCGACGCTTGCCTCGAGCCGGGCATCGGTGAAGCCATCCCGATAGACGATCCGGGCGATCACCGATCGCCGGCCTACGACGCTGGTCGCCGGCAGCGGACATTCGATCGCGTAGTAGATGCCGAAGAACCCCGATCGAAGGGCGTCACGCACCTCGCTGGGTTCGAGGTGCCGCGTGGCGATGACCTCGGCGCCGCTGGGATCATCGGTGAACCCAACCACGGTCATATCCATCCATCCCGTCACCTGAACGAATCTCGAGCGGGAGTCGAACGGCGTCACGTGAACGACGAGATCAACGTCGTGCGGCGGAGCCTCGCGCGGGAGAGACGAGCCGAAGCCTGTACCGAGGCCGATCGCGACCGGGGCGTTTAGGAGGATCTCCGGACGGGCACTCGACGTCCCGGTTGACTGGCGGGCGATCGTCGATCGCAACTCTTCGTTTTCGGCCTTGAGCCGCGAGCTCTCTCCCTCGGCGGTGCGGAGGCGATCCCGAAGCTGATCATCCTGGGTCGGACTGAGGATCCGGACCGAGCAGCCGCTGAGCGAGAGGGCGATGCCTGCGAACAGGCAACCGATGCTAGCTCTTGGTCGCATTGGTGGAGCCCCTGTGGCCGAGCGAGATCTGGAAGGCAAGCTGCTCGAGTGCCACGGAGAAGTCGACGTTCACGACGCTTGCCCGTTGGCCGACGTCGAGCCGACGCGGCGCGAAATTGAGAAGTCCGATCACGCCGGCCTCGATGAGTCGGTTGGCGGTCTCTTGGGCGGCTTCCGCCGGCACTGCAATGATGCCGATCTTGATCTCCCGAGACTTCACGAGGGAGGGGAGGTCCTCCAGGGGTCGGACCCGGTGGTCGCCGATGGACGTGCCAACCACGGTCGGATCGCGGTCGAAGATGGCGACTAGGTCGAAACCGTCCCGGCGGAAGCGGCCGTAAGGGAGCAGGGCCCGCCCGATGTTGCCTGCCCCGACGATACAGGCGTTCCACTGGTGGTCCTTGCCGAGGATCTTCCGGATTCGCTCGATCAGCTCACCGGTTCGGTAGCCGACGCCCGGATGGCCGAACTGGCCGAAGACGGCCAGGTCCTTGCGCACCTGGGCATCGGTGAGTCCCAATGCCTCGCCAAGCTGCTTGGACGACATGGTCGTCTGGCCGGTCTCCTCGCGTTCGCGAAGCTCGCGGAGGTACAGACTCAGCCGCCGGATCGTCGGTTCGGGGATCTTGCCCCGTTGCGGCGGATCCCGCTTGGCCCGCTCAGTCGGATCCCAATCGGCGTCACGACTCGGCATGAGATCAATGTACTCGGATCGGTTCGACCTGTTTCCCCCGTTAGCATGCCCCCGTGCACATCAACGACGTCTTTGCGCGCGACAGCATTACGTACTCGTTCGAGTTCTTCCCGCCGAAGACCGACGCGGGCTGGGAGTCGCTCTTTTCGACGATCAGCGACTTCGAGCGCCTCGGGCCGAGCTTCGTTTCCGTGACCTACGGGGCCGGCGGCTCGACGCGAACGCACACCCATGACCTGGTCGAGCGGCTGAAGCGGAACACGCACTTGGACCCGATTCCGCACCTCACCTGCGTCGGGCATGTCGCTGCGGATGTCCATGAGATCCTCTCCCGATACGCCGCGGTGGGCGTCTCCAACATCCTGGCCCTGCGCGGCGACCCGCCGAGGCAGGGGGTGCCGGATGGTGACTTCCGCTTCGCCGGCGAACTGGTGCGGGCGATCCGCCGCTTCAACGAGTCGGCCCGCCTCTCCCGGAGCCACCCCGACCAGCGTGGCTTCGGCATTGGCGTCGCAGGCTTTCCCGAAGGGCATCCACAGACGCCCAACCGGCTGGTGCAGATCGATCACCTCAAGGCCAAGGTCGACGAGGGGGCCGATTACATCGTCACCCAGCTCTTCTTCGACAACCGGGCATTCTTCGACTTCCAAGAGCGCTGCGTGCTGAACGGGATCAAGGTCCCGATCATCGCCGGGATCATGCCGATCACGACGCTCGAGGGTCTCAAGCGCATGGCCGAGCTGGCGGGCGGCACCAACTTCCCCGCCCCGCTCCTCCGCTCGATCCAGCGTTGCCAAAGCGACCCCGCGTCGGTGGCCCGCGTCGGCGTTCACTGGGCCACTGAACAGTGCCGCGACCTGATCGATCGCGGCGTGCGTGGCATCCACTTCTACACGCTCAACAAGAGCGACGCGACGCGGCAGATCTACGAGACGTTAGGCGTGCGGACGAGTCGTTAGGCGAAGCGTTCGGGCTAGCCGCGCACGTCGATGTGTGGCTTGCTGTCGCCCGCCGGGGGAAAGTCCGCGCGCCGCGGGGCGGGTGTGGGGGAGGGCACCGGAAGCGGTGCGGTGTCGGCAACGGGGTGGCCTTCTTCGCTTGCCAGCTCGTGCCGAAACTCGTCACGACGCCCGTCGCGGCGATCGCGATGACTCTCGCTGTCCTCGTCGGCGTGTTCATCGGCAGTACGGCGGACTGCCGATTCGCTCTCGGCTCCGGCAACGCGGCGTTGGGCCGCGTCGCGGGTCCGTTGACCCTCGTCCGTGGTCGGCTTCGATCGGTCGTGCACGCGGACACCGTGGGCTGCGGCAAGGCCTGCCTGCACTCCGCGCGGATCGATCGGTGTTGGACCGAAAGCGGTCATGGATGCACTTTCCATCGGGTGAATCCATGACCGCTCCGCAAAGAACGGAGTCGAACCCAGTGGGAATACCCAGCCCCACTCACTCCGAGTTCGGGTTGCGCGGATCGGGGGAACCGCGGAACGATTCAATCCTCCGGACAGGGTCGGCGAGGCCAAACGCGATGAGGTCCCGCGGATCGACCCGGGCGACGACCAGCCGGATGTTGCGGTCGACGACGTCGATGATGACGCCCCTGCTGCGGAGGATCGAGAGATCGGCATCAAGCGATGCCGCGTCGCCCGATCGCAGGAGGACCGTCACCCGAACGCGGCCGTTGGCGTCGAGGGTGATCTCCGGACGCGCGGTCGCGGCGAGTTCGCCGGCGACCTCGCGATCGATCTGGGCCGCCAATGCGACGAGCAGAAGATCGCGCTGCATGCGCCGAGCTAACACGTCGCGCTCTTCTGGCGAGAGCTTCCGCGCCGCGGAACCGGCAGACTGCACAGCGGGGGCATCCGCCTTGGCGGCAAGCGGCTCGACGCGATCGCTGAGGTCGTTGCTCGGGGCAGCCGGCGCTGACGCTTCGGCGCCTCCGCCAAACCCGCGTCCTCCTCCTCCTGCGCCCGGCATCGACTCCGGTGGGGGCGGCGGAGAGGTCGGTTCTGCCGGGCGGGCCGCGGACGTATCCGTCGGAGTGGACGCGCCAGGCTTGGCGGATCCAGTTCCCGAGGCGGGCCCTCCGGACGTCGGAGCTGGTGGCGGCGGCGTCGGTGTCCCCGGCGTTGGTACTCCCCTCGTCGGTGCAGGATCGGTTGGCATCGGGTCCGGGAGCTTCTTCGGTGGAGCTTCCTTGGCCTTCGTCGCGCCGTCGCTGGCTGGTGGGGTTGAGTTCCTCGTATCGCTGCCGATCCCACCCGAGAGTGACTGTCCGGGAGGAGCGATCGGAGCGGATTGCCGTCGCCGACCCTGCTTCGCGCCGGCATCCGATTGGCCAGGAGCCTGGTTTGTCGGGATGTTGGCATCACCGTTCGAATCGAACGGCACACCGGCCGCACCGTCCTTGTCGACGGACTTGAGCTCTCCCTTCGGCGCCGGCGCATTGGTCGGTTCGGCGGTGATGACCGCCACACCGCTGTCGATCTTGAGCGTCGGAACCGAGCTCGCAGTGGCGGGATCAACAAGTTGAAGGAACATCCGATCGACCGCCGCCTCGGCCGTGACGTTCTTGAGGTTCAGGTTCACCGGGTCATCGGGCGTGATGGAGAGCTTCGAAAGGGCCTTCCAGTCCACCGAGAACTGGGCACCTGTCACCGTCGTGATGTAGTGAAGGCTCTCTCCAAGCGAGTTGTGTTGGAGGTTGATGTCCACGGGCATCAGCAACTGGTCGCGGGTGAGGCTATTGATGTTGGCGGTATCTCCCCAACCAGGTGAGGTGGAACGGAGGACGGCTATCTCGGGCCAATCTTCGGGGTAGACCAAGAGCCCCGCATCGTTCAAGGACGATCGTCCCATTTGCCAGGGGAACTGCACGGTCGTCGAAAGCCCATCGGCCGGGGCATTCCTGCCGCCGTTGGTGTCCTCACCGCATCCCTCGAGTTTGGAGTTGATGGGAACGGCCATCTCCATCATCGCACCGCCCAGCACTGGGATGTCACCGAGGTACGGCGCGAACGCTCCCGAGTCCTCGCCGCGAACGGGTCGCTTCCCGGGCGCCGATCCCGCGCCGGCAGCGGCGGGTGTCGCGGGGACCATTTCTTCAAGGGCCTTGTGGGACTCGGCCGCGTAGGCTTCCCAGCGGCGCTTCTCGACGTCGCCGTATCGGCGGTACTGCTGAGACGCCGAGATGACATCCTTGAGGGCGAGCGCCGCCGGGTTCTGCGGATCGATGAACGTGATCTCGTCAAGGACCTGCATGGCCTCCGTGTACTTGAGCTCCATCTGGAGCTGACGGACGCGCTTGAGGCTCTCGTTGATCGCGCTGTCGCGGTTCGAAGCTTCGTCCGCCCGGGCGGGGTCCGCCACCGACTTGGCCTCGGAGAGCGCGCGCTTCTGCGCCGTCTCCTCAACCATGGTCACCAGCTTGTCCCTCAGGTTCTTGTACTCGCTCTCCGGAAGCGCCCCTCGCACCGATTCAAGCTGAACACCGGCCTTGAGGATCTCGCGCTCGGCAAGGCGGAAATCGTCCCCTTGGAGGAGCTTGTCGGCATTGGCCGCCGCGGCCCGGATCTTCTCCGCTTCGCGAAGGTCAATCGGGGTTTCGGCGAAGAAGAGGCTTCGCGCCGAGGAATCGGCATCCACCGACTTCTCCAGCGCCGGCTCGGCGAGTTGGGCGAGCTTCGTCACGGCCGCATAGCGACGCTGGGTGATGGACGGATCGTCCGGTGCAATGCGAGACGCCCATGTGGCGGGGGCGACGCCCTCGCCGAAGAGTCCCTTCCAGGACATGCCTTCGGGCAGTTCGATGGGGATCTGGACGAGCATCGGCTCGCCGCCCACCGTGACGCGGCTCTTCTCGACCGCCACGAACGAGGTGAAGGGCGTCATGATCCCGTAGCGCTCGCCCAACCGGACGATCTCGCGCTTGAGGGGCGGGGCAACCGAGTTGTTAGCGATCGCCTGCTCGTTCATTTCGGAAATCGCATCGACCTTGGCTCGCGCCCACAAGCTCGCGACCGCAGCGTTGCCGGTCGATCGCTCGTCCAACGCGAGCGGAACGGTGCGTTCCCAAGGGCCGTTGGCGTTGCGCCCGCGCACCGTGACCGTCCCGCTGTTGTCCTTGGCGAATCGGCCGACGAGCACCAGCGGCGCCTCGTCGTAGAGGTCGGGGATGCGGTCCGGCGCGGGCACAAGTTCGGTGACGTTCACGCCGTGGAAGTCGACGCTGATGTCAACGAGCACCGGCGATTCGAGTCTTCGGGTCAGCCGGGCGACGGCCGCGTCGGCGTCGGCGGGAAGCGTGACGAACTCGGCCATGCCGCGCCCGGCGCGGGCAGCGCCGTCGAGCAGGTTGCGGTTCACGCTGTTGCCGATGCCGAACGCGAAGACGCGCGTCGACTTCGCATACTGCCGCACCAGGTCGAGGATGGCGCCATCGTTGCCGACGAGCCCGTCGGTGAGGAAGACGACGATGCGATTCGGTGCGACCGAACTTCGTGCGAAGCGGGCCGTGTCGACGACGAGCATCCGATCGCCGGCCTCGGTCATCCATCGGCCGGTCATCTGGATTGCCTGGTCGGCACCAAGCGAGCCGCTCGAGGGAATCTGCACACCGAAGGTCACGCGGAAGGCCTTGCCGTCGTCGAGCGTGACCAGACCGTTGTCTCGATCGACGTTGGCAAGAGGCGCCTCGACGCGGACGGCCCGGCCATCGGCCGGAAGGTCCACGAGAGCTCGCGGCGAGAGCCAACTCACGTCGTGCTGCCCCTTCAGGGCGGCCTCAAAGGCCGGCAGCATCTCGGTGCCGCCGTCGCCCTCTTGGCGCTCAACAAAGTCGCGGGCGAGCCGGCGATTCTCGTCGGTGGCGGTGCGCGGCTCGGGCCAGAGCGTGCGCGTGCTGCCGGCGAAGGCGATCACGTTGAAGGTGTCGGCGGGCCGCATGGCGGCGATCGCCTTGGCCATGACTTCCTTGGACTTCTCGATCGGGAAGCCCTGCATCGAACCGCTGGTGTCGATCAGGAAGACGATCTCGCGCGGCAAGACCTGGTCGACCTTCGGTCGGGTCGGCGGTTCGAGCATGATCGCGAAGTAGCCGCCGGTGCTTTCGTCATCGCCGCCGCGGGCGTGGGTGAGCAGACCGTAACCGAGCGTCTCCTTGACGTCCGTGGGCGACGCGTTCCAGGAGAGGGTGAAGTCGCGGTTGGGGATCGTTGACTTGGACTTGAGCGTGAACGTGCGCTGATTCGGGCGCGCCGCGCCGGACTCGACGATCTCGTGCAGATCGCTCCGCACGTTGCGGACATCCATGCCGCCGGCGTCGATCGTGACGCTCATCGAGACGTCGTGACCCGACCGTTCGGTCGGTCGGTTGGGCATGGGGGTGATGCGACTCGCGTCGGTCACCTGCGGCGTGTCGGCCGCGAAGCCGTTGCCGGAGAGCCGGACCGGCGTGAAGTACCACCGGCCGTTCACCTGTCCGACGGCGCCGGCCTCGAAGAGCTGCCCCGGCTCCTTGGTTCCGTTGGCGTAGGTGACGATGAAGTCAATGGGCTGTCCGAGGTTGGCGGCGGGTCGCTCCATCCACTCCGGCGACGGCGTGCGCACCGGCGTCGCGCCGACCAGCATCGACTGGATGATGGCCCCGCTCAGGCTCGCGTTCTGCGAGGTGACGGTGACTTCCGCCGGTGCGAGCAAGACGACGCCGGCGCGACGAGCGAGGCCGTCTGGAAGCTGATTCGGCGAAAGCGTTGGGGCACCCGGGATGTAGCGCGGGGCGACGACCATCGGGAAGGCGAAGCGGTACTCGCCGTCGTTGCGCTCGAGAAACTCGACGTAGCCGATCTCGACTGTGACGGTCGCGCCGGGCTCGATGTTGGCCACCGACTGGGTGAAGACGTTGCGGCGCTCCTGCTCAAGCAGGCTGGCGACGTGGCCGGCGCGGCGGGCATCCTCGTAGATGCGCCGGGCCTGCTGCCGTTCCTTGACCTCACCCTCGACGACGCGCTCGACGCCGTCGGCGCCGCGCACGATGATCCGCATCGCGTCAACCGCGGCACGGTGGGAGAGCGGGAAGGTGTAGTTGGCCTCGATCTTCTGCGGGTAGGGATTCGCGTACTTCTGCCGCACGGTGACGCGCGTGACCGTCCCCGAGACGGCCGCATCGACGTCGGTGTGCTGAAGCGGGCAGGGTCCGAGGCGATCGCCCTCGTCGGAATAGGCGGTGAGTTCGCCGCCCTCGGCGACGTTGATGATCGCGGCCTCGGCGCCGTGGCGAGAAGGCAGGAGGACGATCGTCGCAAAGACCGCGGTGAGAATGATGCAAGCGGCCGCACGCACCGCGCGACTGCCCATCGTCCGCATGACGACCGGTCCGATGGTGGCGAGGACGCTGCGCACGGAGCGCCGTTGCCTGGGAAGCGGGCGCATCACGTCACTCGCGATGGCCGCGAGAATCTGCTCGCGGTTGGCGGCGGCGACGTCGGCGTGCTCGCGATGCCATTCGCGCAGGAGCGAGTCCAGTTCGTCGCGCGGAGGCGGGGCAGAACTGTCGGCATCCATCATGCGAAGGATCGAGGCGAGTCGGTTGGTTCGGTCGTTCATCGTCGTGCCTCCTCACTCATTTCCTCACCCATCAGCTGGGCAAGGTGCTCGCGTGCGCGAGCGAGGAGCTTGTAGAAGCCGGATCGCGACAGCCCAAGGCTCGCTTGGGCTGCCGCGACGGGATCGGGGTCGAGGTAATAGAGGTGAATGGCAAGGCGCTCGGCGTCGGCGAGGGAGCGCATCGCGACGGTGAGTCGCTGAAGCGATTCCTGCTTCGACGCGATCTCCGCCCCGTGTATGGGCGGAGTGAGTCGTTCGCGTTCCTGAGCGAGGTTCATGGCATGGTCCTCGTGCTTGGTGCGCCGGGCGGCCGAACGCCGACGTTCCGAGCACACCAGCCGCGCGATCTGATAGAGCCAGGGCCGAAACCCTCGGGTGTCCGTCAGGCGATCGAGCATGCGGTGGGCGCGGAGGAAGGTCTCCTGCGTCGCGTCTTCCGCGTCAGCAGCGGAGCGTCCGGGAATCAGGGTGCGACACAGCGCGAGGATCACCGCCGCATGCCGGTCGTAGAGTCGGCCGAAGGCAAGGGGATCGCCCCGCGAGTGGGCAGCAAGATCGGAGCTGTCGTCGCTCACGTGCCCTCCGATGGCTCACGATCGAATCACGTCCACGAATCGCCACACAAGTGGACGAAGAGTGCTCAGATTGTCGCCCGAACCGCCGTCCGGTGTCCCCCACAATCGGGCAATCGCGTTGATCAGCCCTTCGCGGGGCTCTCCGCAGGCGCAGCGCTCGGGCTTGCGGCCGGGGTGACACCAGGTGTCTGGTGCGTGCCACCCTCTCCAGCAGGGCCCTTCGACGGCGGCGGACCGCCCTCGGAAGACCCGTCTGGACGTCGCCGACGCGTACCGTCGCCGCGCCGCTCGCCATTTGCGGGCTTGCCGTCGCCGGCTTCGGGTTTCGCGTTGGGCCCGCCTCCGTCGCCGACTGGAACGACACCCGCGGGACCGCCGTCGGCCGAGCTGTTTGCCACGGCCGGCGGGCCATTCGGCGCAGCGTTTGTCGTGGCGGCCGGTGGTGCAAATTGGGCCTGGAGCGCTTCGAAGTCGAGCTTCGCGGTGAGTTCGTCAGCGGTCGGTTCGCGGAGGAGAACGCGATCACCCTCGCTGATGCCGTCGAGCACCTCGACGCGCAGCTCGCTGGATCGACCGAGCTTCACGAGTCGCTGCGTGTAACCGCTGCCTTCGCGCACGTGGACGTAAGCGATTGGTCCCTGCCGGAAGACGGCCTGGATCGGAACGCCAATCGCGTCATCGACGCGGTCAAGAAGGATCTCGGCGCGACAGCGCATCGATGGCTTGAGTCCGAGCGCGGGGTCCGCGTCGAGGGCGACGCGCACGGTGTAGTCGCGACGGTTCGGGTCGCGCCAGCCGCCGCTGGCTGCAAGCACGCTCACGCTGTGGACAGAGCCCTTGATCGGGGCGTTCGGCAGCGCATCGGAGTAGACGGTCACGCCCTGACCGGGGCGAATGCGTCCCGAGAGGGCCTCGCTCACCTTGAGGTTGGCGATCATCTGCGACGTGTCGGGCAGGATGATCACGAGTTCGTTGGGCTTGAGCTCGGTGCCGACCTGTGGGGGCTGGGCGTCACCGCCGCCGCGGCCGCCGCCACCGGAGTCGATGCTCGTCGCGTAGACGACGAGACCGTCGCTGGGAGCGATGACGGTGCAGTAGCCGTGCTGCAGCTCAAAGTTCTTGAGCCGATCGGTGGCGCTCTCAACCTTGAATTTCGCGCTCTCGACGTCGGCCTTTGCCTTCACGATCTCGGCGTTGTTCTTCTGCTCGACGCGACCTCGCTCGGCGACAGCCTGCTCGACGTCGGATTCCTTCTTGGCGCGATCCTGCTTGTAGGTGTACTCCTCGTAGACCTTCTGGTCGAGCGCGGCCTGCTTGGACTTCGCCCGGGCCTCGATCATCGCGATGCGGTCCTTCTCGAACTCGTCGCGTGAGATGAAGTTCTTCTCGACGAGTTGAGCGCTCTTGTTGAAGCGGTCCTCGAGTCGGGAGAGATCGATCTCAGCGGTCTCCTTGGCCAGGGCCAGGGACTGACGCTTGCTCACCAGTTCGCCGTTCTCCCAAGCGAGGAGTGCGAGGTTGGCCATTTCGATCGCGAGGTCGGCCTTCTCAAGTTCGCTGTCGCGAGTGTTTTCCTTGATCGACAGCGACTGCTCGGCGGCGATCAGTTCGCTGCTGGCGACGTTCACCTTGTCCTTCGCGTCCTTGACCTTCTCGCGGATCTCCTCCTCGGCAAGTCGCAGCACGACATCGCCCTTGCGCACCGACTTGCCCTCGGAGACGATCTCGGTGATGACGGCCCGGCTCTCGAGACGGTTGCGGACCTCGATCTGGCGCATTGCGGCAAGCTCACCCGAAACCGGGATCGCCATGTCGAAGTCGCTCTTCTCGACGGCGTAGAGGTCGGCGCTGGCGGTGTTGCGGGCCGCGGTCGTGTTGTTGCCGGAGCGTTCACAACCGGTTGCCGCAGCGAGTGCGATGACCGCTGCGATGGCGACGGGCGGCAGGGCGCGGAAGATGGTGTTCGGTCGGTTCATCGGAGGCCCGAGGGGGTGAGCGAAACGTTAGGGAGCGGCTGGGGTCGACGTGTCAGGGGCGGCGGGGGCATCGGCAAGCCCGCGCGGAAGCGCCAGCGAGCCGTCGGGAGCGAGACGAAGCTGGCCGGTGACCTCGAGATACTCAAGGACCGCCACCTGAAGATCTCGTCTGGCCTGTTCGAGGCCGTCTTGGGCGCGCTGGAGATTGTTGACGGCCTCGGTCCGGTCGCGTGCCGTCGCCCGTTCGGGGGCGGCCTCGATCGCCGCGAGCCGGTTCTCGGAGGCCTCGACGCTCCGCTCGTTGATGAGAAGCGAGAGTTGCGACTTCTCAATCGAGCGCACGGACTGTCGGGCCTCGACCGCGACCGAATCGCGGAAGCGGATATGGCTGCGCCGCTGCTGCTCGAGCCGAATCTGCGACTCGCGATACCGAGCCTCCTCGGCCACGCGATCCAGCGGCATCGAATAGGAGATGCCGGCCACGTAGTCGTTCCGGTCCGGACGGAACTGGAGTCCGCTCCGTCGCTTGGTCCCGTCGGTGGGCACGACGCTGGAGAGGGCGAGGTTGAGGTCGCCCTGGAGGTCGTTGCGGGCGACGTCGACGAGGCGCTCGGCGTCGCGCACCTGATCGGCTTCGGTCTGAAGATCGAGGCGGTAGAGCAAGGCAAGCTCGACCGCGCCGTCCAGCGTGACGTCGGGCAACGGAAGGGCGAACGCGCTGGCCGCCACGTCGATCGGCCGCGTGGTGTCCATGCCGAGCCGCAGCTTGAAGCGGTCCATCGCGAGGCGATGATTCTCCTTGAGCTGGGCAAGCCGGTCCGCCGCGAAGAGCGTGTTCTGTCGGGCGAGGTCGGCCTGGAACGGCTCGGTGCGTCCGGCAGTGACGAGGGCGACAGTGCGCTCCTCGACTTCCTGGCTTCGCTTCACCTGCCGGTCAGCGTTGGCGATCTGCTGCTTCTGGAAGATGAGGCTGAGGTAGTCGCGTCCCAGATCGACGTAGAAGCTGCGGCGGAACTGCTGGAACTCGCGGGCCGCATAGACCAGGTCGCGCCGGGCCTGGGTGCGCGACTCGTCGGCGGTGTTGCCCGCGCCGCGCAAGAGCGGGATGTTTGCCGAGAGGATCACCTCGGCCGACTGGCCGTCGCTGCCGATCGCGTTGTCGAGCTGCTCGGTTGCGTCGACCAGGAACCGCGCGGACACCTCACCGCCGTAGGGAAGTCGCTGGGAGACGCCGAAGTCGTTGAGCAGGGCGAGGGCGGTCGTGTATCGCCCGGAGCTGTCGGCGTTCGCGGTCATGACCGCGCTCGTCTTGTTGAAGAAAGTCGGACCCCAACGGTGCTCCTCAATGAGAAGCCTCAGCGCCGTGATGATGTAAGTCTCTTCGGCGGTCAGGTACTCCGAAGCGTGCTGCTGAGCGAAGTTCATCGCCTCGCCGAAGGAAAGCACCGTGGCATCGGCGGGAGCCTCGGTCATCGAATTGAACCGTCCGATGATCGCCTGGGCCGTCTCGCTGGTGATGTCGCGTCGGTCGACCTTGAGCGACTCAACTGGGGGATTCACCGTTGCCGGCCGATCCTCGTCCGTGGCGCGGGTGGGGTAAGCAGCTCCGGTCGCGTATTTCGAACTGTCGTATCGCGGCGTCGAACCTGCCTCGCCGACCAGGGCGGCACTCTCCCGAAGCCTCTCGTCGGTTCGTCGGTCGATCGTCGCAAGCGACTCGCAACCGGTCATGACGAGGAGAGCGATGGATGTCGCCGTCAGCGCGAAAGGTCGCGTCCCTTCAGTAGGGTCGTGCGGCGGTTGCAGAACGGCTCGGTCACTCGGCGTGGGGCGCATGCGAAGGATGGGGCGATACCGGACAGGTTGAAAACGGTTGCTGACGGGGGTTCCGTCGGTCACCGCAGGAGGGACGGGCTTCGTCGGTTCAACGGAGCGCGACGCGACAGATTCGGAGGAAGCGACGACTTTTGATGCCTCCCGTGGTTTCTGCCACACTTCCATCATGCCGAGTGTGACGTTTGATGGTCAGAGTCTGAGCGTAAAGGGTCGCCGAGTGTGGCTCACCACGGCGGAATTCCATTATCTCCTTGCGCCGGCAGGCTCGTGGGGTGATCGCCTGCGCGCATTGTCCCAGTCAGGCATCAACGCAGTGGTCCTGCCTTGTGCGTGGAGTTACCACGAGGAACAGGCCGGTCGCTTCGATTTCGCTGCCGGTCGCGGGCTTCGGCAGGCGGTCGAACTCTGCGCTCGACACGGAATGTGGGTCATCCTCAAGGCCGGCCCGGTCGTCGGCGGCCCTTATCCGGGTGGCGGGTTGCCGGCATGGCTCTCGGACCTGCCCGGGATTCGGCTTCGACAGCCGAACCAGGCATTCTTCGAGCGGGTGACCTCGTGGTATCGCGCGATCGCCGAGCAGGTCACGGGATGGCTCGCGAGCGACATCGCCCCCGCCTCGCTTCGCAAGCTGCGGCCGGGCTGCGAGACCGGTCCGGTGATCGGCGTGCAGTTGGAGCATGCGTGGCATTGCGCCCAAGAGGCGATCGCCGAGAGCTATCTCGCCGAACTCGTCCGCTTCGCCCGCGAGGTGGGACTGGCGGTGCCGATCCTGACGGCTAACGATTCGTTCGCGATCTCCGATGCCGCGATTGACATGCTTGAGGCGAGAGCGGAACCGCTGGCCCTGATGCGTCAGCTCACCGCTGTGCGACCCGGCTTCCCGCGCTTCGCCCGACTCACGCGGCACGGCGCGCCCGATACCACCGCCGCCGACGCGGCCCTGGTACTTGCCGGTCTGGGGCAGTTCGTCCTGACCGATGCCGTCGGCACGATGGGCGTCGATCTCCTCGGCGGTCCATCGGAAGGGCGAGTCACTGGCCACGACGGATTCCCGATTGCCAGCGCCGGGCCGATTCGGCGCATCGCCCACTTCGCGTCCTCGTTCGGTCACGTCCTGGCTCAAGCGGAGCCCTCGCGCTCGCCAGTGGTCCTGGACCCCTCGACGGGGCCGGGTTCTCCCACGGTGCTTCCGGTCAGCGGCACCGGCGGAACGGCCGTCTTCATCGTGGGTGGGCCGACATCTGGTGCGAAGTCCGACGGTCGGGGCGGCAAGAACGGTTCGAAGTCAGCGCCCGCGCGCCACGGTCTCTCGCTCCTCTCGCCTGATGGTCGTTCGTTTCCCGTCTCGGTCGGCAGCCCGGGACTCGCGTGGTTTCTCTTCGATGTCGATATCGGCGGCAAGATCCGGATTGACTACGCCACGGTCACGCCTCTCCTGCATGTTGACGGCAGCATCCTTCTCTTCGTCGGGCCCGCAGGTGAGGAGGCGGAAGTGTCGCTCGACGGCTCGCCGATGACCCTTCGCGTGCCCGCCGATTCGGCGGGATCAAAGCCGTTCGTGACGAAAGTCCGCGATACGGCCGTGGTTCTTTGCAACGAATCGCAGGCCGACACCGTGACCGTGGTGGACGGCTCGCTTGTGATCGGGGCGGCGGATGTCGGCAACGGCGAGCGGTTCCGGCTTTTCCCCGGCTTCAAGTCGGCCATGCGGGTTCGCCGCGATGGCACGGTGCAGACGCTCGGCAAGGAGGCGCTTGCCGAAAGCTCTTCGGCGATCTCCTCGCCGCTCCCTCGGGAGTGGTCGCCATTGCCCGCGACGGAGTTCATCAACGGCACGAGCCACCGGTTCGCGTCGCTTGATGGGCCGATGTCGCTTTCGGCCTGCGGGGGACGCGATGGCTTCGGTTGGTACCGCGTCTCGTTCCGGCGCGCAGCCGCGGGCAAGGCGCTCATTCACGTGCCGCAGCTCGCCGAACGAGCGACGATCTGGCATAACGGTTCGCGCATCGCGTCGATTGGGCGCGGCGGTGACGCGCTTCCCCTCGAACTCAAGCTCGCGGCGGGAAACCATTCGCTGGTCCTCCTGGTGCGCGACGACGATCGACCGGCCGGCGGCAATCGCGCCGGTCGGCGGGCGGGACTCTATGGGCCGATCGTCGAGGTCAGTCCAATCCGGGCCACCCCAAAGGTCGATCGAAACGTGCGTGTCGACCCCTTTGCGCTTGGCGTCGTTCAGGAGCTCCATCCCGGTGACGCCCGTCCGGGCATCGCCCTCACCTGGAAGCTCACCGCGCGCAAGACCGAGCGGTTCATCATCGACATGCCTGACGCAACGCGGGCGACCTTGGGCGGTGCGACAATCACCGTGAACGGCGAACCGGTCGCACGGTGGAACGTCGACGGTCCCGATGGCCTCGCGGCGACATTCGGGCTGGTCGTCGATCCCTCGAGCGTGATCCAATCGGGGAAGAAGTCGCACGCGAAGGCGGTGAAGGCCGCGGCCGCGAAGGTCTCGGCGAAGGAAGGGCCGATCGAGATTCGATTGGTCCTTGACGGCGACGCCGACGAAGCCGAACTCGAGTCGCTGTCTGCGTCCGTGCGGCTCTTCGAGGTCACGGGTGAACTCGGCGGTTCACCAAGCTACGCCTTCGCCCGATGGGGCCCGCCCACCGTGTGGCCCAACGGGGCCGCGTCACGATCGGCAAGCCCCGCGAAGGGAACGCCTGCCTGGTACGGAACGGTCGTACGCGGAGCAGCGGACGAGGAACGCGCGGTCCGGATCGATTCGGTCCAGCCGGTGTCGGCATTCCAGAACGGCGTTCGTATGCCGATGGCGGCACGCGTGGGGGGAATCGCCTTCGTCGGCCAGCTTCAGCCCGGCATGAACGAGATCGCGGTCTTTGATGAGTTGGGGACGGCCCCGCCGACGATCGCCTGGGACGGCTGACGGAATCGCCTCGCGGCGGCTACGGTCAGGTCGAGCACGGGTGCCAGATCGTCTTCATCTCGACAAAGGGCTCGATCGACCACGGGCCGGCGAACCGATCGTCATCACTCCAGTCCGGCCTTGCATCCGGCTTGGCGTCGCGGACGATACGGACCCGCTTCAGGTTCTCGGCGGCGCCGAGTTCGAGCGTGCGGGCTTCCTTCGCATCGGCAGTCGCGGCGCTAATGGCGTTGATCTCGCGGTGGGTCGCCAGGTGGCCTAACAGTTCGCTCCGCTGGCCGGTCAGGATGTTGACCACGCCGGCCGGAACGTCGCTCGTGGCGAGGATCTCCATGAGACTCACCGCGGGCAGCGGATTGGAGTCGCTTGAGATCGCGATAACGGCATTGCCTGCGCAAAGCGGTGCGCAGAGGAGCGTGACCAGGCCGAGGAGGCTCGGCGCGTTCGGTGCGACCACGGCGACGACGCCTGTTGCCTCTGGCACCGTGAAGTTGTAGTAGGGGCCGGCCACCGGATTCTGGTTCCCTAACACTTGGGCGATCTTGTCGGTCCATCCGGCAAATCGGACGACTCGGTCGATGCTCGCCTCGACCTCGCGTTTCGCTGCCGCCGGCGAAACGTCATCGATGTCACGAATCGTCGCGACAAGCTCACCCGAGCGGGCCTCCATCATCTCGGCGATCCGGTAGAGCACCTGTCCGCGGTTGTATGCAGTGGCGGCCGCCCACTTCGGTTGCGCGGCGCTGGCCGCCTCGACGGCGTCGCGAAGGTCCTTGCGGCTGGCGTGGGCGATCTGGGCGACGACGCCCCACTCGCCGTTGCGCAGCGGCAGGACACGTCCCGACTCGGAGCGCGGGAAGGCGCCGTTGATGTACAGCTTGCAGGTCTTGATGACGGGGATGCGGTCGGTCATGGAATCGTCTCACCGGCGCAGATAGGCGAGCAATCCCTGGCGTCCGCCCTCGCGGCCGAAGCCGGATTCGCGGTACCCACCGAAGGGACTGGTGGCGTCGAACTTGTTGAACGTGTTGCACCAGATCACGCCGGCCTTCACGCGCCGGGCGATATCGAAAACCTTCGAGCCCTTGTCGGTCCAGATGCCGGCGCTCAGGCCGTAGGGGGTGTTGTTGGCGCGGAGGATGGCCTCCTCCGGTGTGCGGAAACTCATCACCGCAAGCACCGGCCCGAAGATCTCTTCGCGGGCGATGGTGTGGCTCGGCTGGACCTCGGTGAAGAAGGTCGGCCGGCACCAGTAGCCCTTCGGCGGAAGCGGTCCGTTGTCGATTGACTCGCGCTTCGCTCCCTCGGCCTCGCCGAGTTCGATGTATCGTCTGATGGTGGCGAGCTGCTGCTGGCTGTTGATCGCGCCGACATCGGTGTTCTTGTCCATCGGATCGCCCACCCGCAGCGTTGTCAGGCGATGGCGGAGCTTCGTGATCACTTCATCGAGCACGCTCTCCTCAACGAGGAGCCGCGATCCCGCGCAGCAGACGTGGCCTTGGTTGAACCAGATGCCGTTGACGATTCCCTCGATCGCCTGGTCGATGGCCGCGTCGGCGAAGATGATGTTGGGACTCTTGCCGCCGAGTTCGAGGGTGAGCCGCTTCGCCGTGCCGGCGCAGGCCTCGGCGATGCGCTTGCCGACCTCGGTCGACCCGGTGAAGGCAATCTTGTCGATCCCCTTGTGTTCGGCGAGGGCCCTGCCGGTCGACGGGCCGCCGGTGACGATGTTCACCACACCGGGCGGTAGGTCAACCTCCTGGAGGATCTCGGCCAGCCGCAGGGCGGTGAGCGACGTCGTCTCGGCTGGCTTCAGGACACACGTGTTGCCGCAGGCGAGAGCGGGGGCGAGCTTCCACGCCGCCATCAGGAGTGGGAAGTTCCAGGGAATGATCTGTCCGCATACGCCGATTGGCTGTGGCTCGCCGCTGCCCAGATAGGGCGCCGCGTACTTCAGCTTGTCGCACCAGCCGGCGTGATGGAAGAAGTGCTGGGCGACCAGAGGCACATCGACGTCGCGGCTCTCCTTGATCGGCTTGCCGCCGTCTAACGTTTCGAGCACCGCGAGTTCGCGGGAGCGATCCTGGATGCGGCGGGCGATTCGAAAGAGATACTTCGCCCGCTCCGTCGGCTTGGTCGCGCTCCAGCCCTTGAATGCCTTGCGTGCGCTGGCGACGGCGCGATCGATATCGCTTGGGCTTCCGTCCGTGATCCGACTGAGCGTTTCCTCGTTCGCAGGATTGACCGTCGCGAATCGCTTCCCACCCTTGGATGGCACGAACTCGCCTCCGATGAAGAGGTCGTACTCGGGCTTGATCTCAACCTTCACGGACTCGGGGGCGGGCGCGTACTCCCACGGTCGGACGGGTGGTGCTACGGAGGTCACAACCGCATCGTACCGTTGCGGTTCCCGAGCCCGACGGGCCTTCGTTGCATCGGAAGTCGATTCGACGGCGAAGGCGAGCCCGCCATGCCCTTTGCCACCCCCATCGCGGCCGCATCCATCGCACTCCTCCTTCTTGGCGACCCGACCCCGCCCGCCAAGCCCGGCGAAATCAGCGCGAAGCCCACCGAGCCGCCTGCGACACCAAAGTCCGACACCGGGACTCGCCGTCCCGAGGTTCCTCAGGCGGAGGGCCTTGGGGCCATTCGAACGCCTGAGATCGTGAAGCGAGTCGGTGGCGACCGGGAGATAGCGATCGAGATTCGCGACGGCGCCTACGTCTGCGGCCCGTCAACGATCGAGGCACCGCTGCCTGACGGCTACCCGGAACCAACGCCACCCGGCGCAATCGACATCAAGGAGTACCCCTCGGTCCGCCGGGCCGAATTCCGGCAGGAGAGCGCCCGCGGTCTCTCCACGCGAATGAACATGGGCTTCTGGCCGCTCTTCAATCACATCTCGCGCAACGAGATTCCGATGACCTCGCCCGTCGAGATTGAGTTTGAAGGGGTCTTCAGCGATCTGACCACGCTCAAGCCCGTGCCGGACGGGGCGTGGACGATGAGCTTTCTCTATCGGGCCAAAGAACTCGGTCCGACCGGCGATGCCGGTCCGGTCAAGGTGGTCGACACGGCGAGCGTCACCGTGCTTTCCGTCGGCGTCCGCGGCCCATACGGGATGGATGTTGCGCGGGAGGGCATCAAGCTCCTGAAGCCCTGGATCGACGGGCAGGACGAATGGGAGATCGCCGACGAGCCGCGGATCTTCCACTACAACGGGCCTTCGATTCGCGACATGAACAAGTGGTCGGAGATTCAGATCCCGGTCCGGCAACGAGCGAAGGACGCCGGGCCCGCGAGTCCGCCTGCTGCGCCTCCCGCGGCCGCACCTGCAGGTTCGGCTCAATCGACCGCGCCGGCCAGCCGATAACGTGCTCACCATGCGCATCCTCGCAATCGACGTCGGCGGGTCCAAGGCGAAGTGTCTGCTCTCCGGTGAGACCGAACGCCGGACGGCGCCGTCTGGCCCCAACTACACGCCGGACCGTTTCGTCGCCGACATGGCAGCTCTCGTTGGGAACGAACGATTCGATCGCGTCACGATCGGCTTCCCCGCTCCCATCAAGAATGGGCGTCCGGCGAAGGAACCGGTGAACCTCGGCGGCGGTTGGATGCACTTCGACTACCGCGCCGCGTTCAAGTGTCCGGTGAAGTTCGTGAACGACGCCGCGATGCAAGCCGTCGGCAGCTATCAGGGCGGCCGCATGATGTTCCTCGGCCTCGGCACCGGCCTCGGTACGGCGCTGATCGACGAGTCGCACCTCATCGCCCTCGAGGCGGCCCATCTTCCGTACAAGAAGCGGTTGAGCTTCGAGGAGTGGGTTGGCAACGCCGCCAAGGAGCGACTTGGAAAGCGGCGATGGCGCGAAGAGGTCGCCGAGGTCTGCGCGATCTTCCGTCGCACCTTCCTTCCCGACTACATCGTCCTTGGCGGAGGCAACGCCAAGGAGCTGAAGGACCTTCCCGAGGGCTGCCGGCTCGGCGACAACAGCCTCGCATTCAATGGCGGCTTCCGGGTCTGGGACCGCGAGTGGGCCAGCAGCGTGCCGGAGTGTCCGGCGATCGATCCCCAGCGATCGCTGCGGGTCAATTGGCCGAACGAGTCGCCAACGGCTTCTTTGCGGGAGCAAGGGAGCGCATGATTTCCTCGAGCTTCCGCACGACCCAAGCCATCTTTACCCGCTGGTAGGGCTTGTCCTCGAGACAGCGCTGGATGAGTACCGAGAGTTCCTCGGGAATGCTCGGGTCGAGCTTGCGCGGCGCGGGCAATTCGCCGCGACCGCCGCGGGTGTGCCCGTCGGCCTGCCGGGCCTGCGGGGCCTGGTCTCGCAACATCGTCCACCACATCGTCGCCCCGAAGTTGAAGACGTCGGTCTGTGGGGTGATTTCGTCGCGGGCTGATTGCTCGGGAGCGAGGAAGCCCGGCGTGCCCTGCACGCGGTCCTTCTTCGTTCCGATCTTGCACGCCTGGCCAAGGTCGATCACCTTCACGTGGCCATCCTCGGCAACGAGGATGTTCAGTGGCTTCATGTCGGCGTGCACGAAGCCGCGGTCATGCATGTGGTGAAGGGCGTGGGCGACCTGCAGGAAAATGTCCACGCACTGGCTCACCGCTGGCCGCGGCATCTCGCTCAGCGGCGTTGCGTCGACCAATTCCATCACGAGCCCCAGGCCGCTCACCTTGAAGAGACCGGATCGCTCCTTGCAGAGCTCGTGCATCTTGCGAATCACCGGGTGATCCAGCTTGGCGGAGATCTCGTATTCCTGGGTTACCTGGTCGAGATAGCGCTGGTCCTTCTCGGTGTCCTCCAGCGTGACGTGCTTCAGGGCCCAGATCTGCTTCGTCTTCGGGTGGCGCACGGCATAAACGCGGCTCGCCGCGCCGTCCCCAAGGTGCTTGAGGATGCGGTAGCCGAAGAGCTGCTGCTCAACCCGCTTCTGGGCGCCGGGAACGTTGCTCACGCGACGTTCCCTTCCGCCCCTGAGCGGCAAAGGACGTGACGCGTTAGGCGCGCGACGCCTACCCGGCATGAACGCCGAGAGGGCCGAAGCGCTGGCGCGGTCGACCGATCAGTTGAAGATGAAACGCTGGTGCCGTTCAAGGACGGCGACCCCTCCAAAATCGAGTTGGTGCCCCATTGGCTGACCCGATCCCAAATACAAACGAAGGAACCGATCGGGTAGCCGGGGTGCGCGAGGCTTCGGGGCATCCGGTGCCCTGAAACCGACGCAAGAGATGTTGGCTTCCTGCCGCGAGAAGAATACGCACTATTTCGCCCTATTCGTGGCGTGACCCTTGGGATTGCCAGAACTTACGATCGGTTCGGCAAGAACCCAATGCCCCCACACACGACCCGAGCCAGCCGTTCAGGTGGTTACCCACAGAAACGGAGGCGTCGATCCGATTGCCTCCCCTCAGGCGCCGCGGACGAGTGAAAGCGGCGCCGCATTGCATCGGCAGGCGGGTCGGCAGGATAAAGGACAACGGTTCAGCCCGCATGAAGCGTCGGCCGTCATTCCGCACGGGCTGATAAGGCAACCACCCACACGGCGCACACGGGCGACGGCTGCCGCTTAGGCCTCGGACAAGTCCCCGGACCCGACATATGGGCCGCGCATCTCCTTGAGAACTTGTCGGAGAAGATCGTTGGCGAGCGTTGACGCGCCAAAGCGGAAGAGATGGGGCGAAAGCCACTCCGGCCCGAGCGTCTCCTGCACCATCACCAGGTAATGAAGCGCAGACTTGGCGGTTCGAATTCCGCCGGCGGGCTTCATGCCGATCCGAATGCCGAACCGCCGATGGGCATCTCGAATCGCTTCGAGCATCACCAGGGTGACGGGCATGGTCGCAGCCGGTGTGACCTTACCGGTCGATGTCTTGATGAAGACCTCTCCATCCTCGCAGCGGGTTCCGTTGGCGGGAACCGTCACCGCCGCCTCGATGGCAAGGTCGCTCGCGAAGCGGACCGCATCGAGGGTTTCCAACTCGCCGGTCTCGAGAATGATCTTCAGGTGAGCGGGGCCGCATGCGTGCTTGATGGCCCGGATCTCGTCCATCACTTCGCGGTGTTGTCCCGCGAGAAAGAGCCCGCGAGAGATGACCATGTCAATCTCGTCGGCGCCTTCGGCGACGGCGAATCGCACGTCGGCAAGTCGCACGTCGAGCGGAAACTGGCCGCTGGGAAAACCGGTCGCGACGGACGCGACCTTCACGCCGCTTTCGCCGAGCGTTTCCTTCGCGACCCGCACCAGCGTCGGATAGACGCAGACCGCCGCGACCGACGGCAGCGGCGGATCGGCCGGAAAGTCGGCGGGGCGCATCGCCTTGCGGCAGAGGGCACGGACCTTCTCTGGGCTGTCCTTCCCCTCCAACGTGGTCAAGTCCAGCATCGACAGTGCGCGGCGCAGGCCCTCGAGCTTCGACTGCTTCTTGATTGAGCGCTTGGTGAAGGACTCGGCGCGCTGTTGGGCACCGACGGCGTCAACCGGTCGCCTCGCAGGCAGCGTTGGGGCAAGCCTGCGCTCGGTGGTCGGGTCGGTTCGCATTAGCCTCCGCCGCGAGCTGCACGGAAGAGCGTCGGGAGGTTGGCGCCGCCCCGAAGCAGGATGCGACGATCGGTGGCGTTCTCGACCGCGTAGACGTAGAGCGTCTGGGCCGAGTTGTCGACGACGTAGAGGATTTCGTAGGGCTTGTCCGAGGGGCCGAAGCCGCTCGGGGCGGTGACCATGGAGAATCCGCCGCTACCGGTGGTGGCCATGCCGGCATAGGCCGGGTTCTCTGGCATGCGACCGGCGGTGACCAGAATGAGCGCCGCAACGATGAAGGCTGAGGCCCACAGTGCCGCGGCGGAGTTTCGGGTGAGTGATTGCATGGTGGTCGGTTTCCCTTGGTGCTGGCGCCGCGTCAGTTACGAACCCGACCAATCTCGGCCGTGTCATTGGTGAGGTTTCGATAGCCCATGCCGCTGAGGTTCTTTTGCTGCTCGTCCCATGCGATGCCGACGAGTTCCAGCGAACCCTCGTCGATGATGTAGATGACGGGCATCGATTGTCCCTTCACGCCGCCGGCGACCGCGGTGTAGGTGCTTCGTGCGCCGACATTGGTGGCCATGACCCGAGGACCAAGGGTGACCGTCGCCAGCACGCCCAAGAGGACGGCATTGAGGGCGAGTAGTCCAACAAGCGGACGGCGGCTGGTGCGCATCGGAAGTGACTCCATGAATCGGGACCGGAGACCGGTCCGCAGGAGATGAATCAAAGGTCTGAGTGAGCCCGCTTGGACGGATAGAGGCTGATCGCCAGGATGATCCCGGCGAACACGAGGAAGATGCCGTAGCCGATCACCGGACTGGGAACGGCATCCACCTTCGGCTCGCGGAGCTTCGCCTGTGCCATGGCCGAGGCGGTCAGGGCAAGGGGGGCAAGTGCGACCAAGGAACGTTGCAGGAACTTCATGGTTGGGAGAATACGGGGCCCCGAGCGGCAACCGCAAGGGACCAGACGGGGCAAGGCTGCAATTCGGGGGAATGACCGCTGCGGTTCCCTGTGCCGACCGAAGGAACAAGGTGAGTCGCCTCCGGCGGGCGAATCGCCATCGGCGGGTTCATGTCGAAGTGACCGCCTCGACGTGAAACCGATCGGCGTCCTGGGCGTCCTTGACCACACGCACCACGGGCGTCAGCGGCTCGTGGTCAAGGACGATCATCCAGCCTTCGCCGGCGGCCTCGGCGAGGAACTCGCGCTTGTTGAGCATGTTCTCGTACGGAAGCACGTCGTAGCCCATGTTGGCGGCAAGGTGAATGTGGTGCGCCGTGGGCACCAGATCGGCAGGAAACACGGTGATCCCCTCAGCGGTGCGTATGAAGACGCCCTGTTGACCCCAGGTGTGACCCACGAGGGGCCGAACGGCGACGCCCGGCAGGACTTCGCCCGATCCTTCGACAGGCCGGATTCGCTCCCGGATCGGGTCGAGGTGCGACCGAAGATAGGTGCGGGTCATCGTCGAACGGTTTGCGATGGCGTCTTCCCACTCGCGCCGCTGGACGACAATCTCGGCGTTGGGGAAAGTGAGTCCGATCCCGTCTCCGACCTGCCGCGTCAGGCCCGCAGCATGATCGAAGTGAAGATGGGTGACCACGACGTGGTCGATCGACTCGGGACGCACGCCACGCTCGGCCAACGCGTCGACCACCGTGCGATGCTCAAGGGCGTAGATTCCGCGCTCCTTCGCGCCCCATTTGTCTCCGAATCCGGTCTCGACGAGGACGCGCTGCGAGCCATCCTCCAGCAACAGGCAGTTGCAGTTGAGGCCGATTCGATTCGACTCGTCGGCTGCCGTCCACGTGGACCAGATCGTCTTCGGGATGAGGCCGAACATGCCGCCTCCGTCGAGCCGGAAAGCGCCTGCCTTGAGCGGCGTCGCCCGCCAGGCATGATGTCCGGGAAGTGGGCGTAGTCCCGTGCCGAGGCCGGTGGTCATGGGCGGGACGATAGCCGAACCCGCTTCGGAATCGTGAGGGCGGTCCGTAGCATGCACCCGGATCGAGGCCATACTTCGGGCGGAGACCGGATGGCAAACCCTTGGACGAACGGAGCCGGCATGTCGAGTTCGATACGGAGGAAAGCGATGTCACTCTCACGCCAGTTTGAGCAGTCCGTAGCGCCCTCCGGGCGCAGACTCCTTCCGGCGCGGCACTCGGTTCTGGGCGCCGTGAGGAGATCGTTGATTGGATTGGCATCACTTACCGCACGTGTTGGGGCGTGCTATGTAGCGGCATGCAGCGTGCAAGCGATGGCCACCTCGGAACCGCGGGCGCCGGCATTGCCGCTGCTGCCCCAAGTGGGCAGCGTCCTTACCATCGACGAGGGCCTGGCGGGCCGCGCGCGGACCGCAGGCGACGCCGTCTCCGTCATGAACGTCGTGTTAGGTGACGGGACACCCGTCACCCTTGAGCTGCGCCGATTCCAGGTCATGGCACCCGATGCGGACGTGCGCATCGGCAGTCGCGCCTCTTCGCGCGTCGCCCGCTCGATGCAAGGCGTCCAGCACTTCGTCGGTGAGGTCGCGGGCGCGCCCGGGTCGCTTGTCTATCTTGGCGTCGGTCGCCGCGGCGCTGCGGGCACCATCGATCTCGGGCCCGGTCGCGAGCGATACGCCCTCCGCCCCGTGGCGGGTGACCGTCCGGGACTCGTGAGCGGCGAGGCCCGCTTCGACCGTTGCTTCGGCGTCAGCGCGCCCGAGGTGCCGACCTGCGGCGGAACAGACGGTGATGGTGAGGGTGGGGGCATTGCCGGAATCGGCGCGGTACCGCACGGGGCGATGCCGACCATCGAGGTCGCCGTCGACACCGACTGGGAGTACTACAACATCTTCGGCAACGCGACAGACGCGGCCGAGTACGTCGTCACGGTCTACGGGGCGGTCAGCGCGATCTATCAGCGAGATCTCGATTCCCGCGTGGAGGTGGTCTTCACGCGGCTCTTTGACGTGCCCCAGGATCCCTACAACGACGGCGATCCGCTTTATCAGTTCCGTGACGACTGGAACGCCACCATGGGTGACGTCCACCGTGATGTGGCCCACCTGATGACCGGCCGCCGCAACCTGCCCTACGGCGGTGTCGCCTGGCTGAACGCGACGTGCGGGGACTTCGGTTACGGCGTGGTCGGCTACATCATCGGAAGCTTCGCCGACCCGATCGTGACCAACCCCGGCAACTGGGACATCAACGTCATCGCCCACGAGCTTGGTCACAACGTCGGCACGCTGCACACCCACAACTACGGATTGGACCACTGCGACGTCGGCGAAGTCCTTCGCGGCACGATCATGTCCTATTGCCACGTCAACAGCGGGGCGTCAGCCAATATCGACCTCTCCTTTCATACGGTGTGCGTCGATGCGATGGAGTCCTTCATCGTCTCGAGTCCCTGCCTGGAGAGCGATTGTGATGGCGACGGAGTAACCGATGCCGACGAGATCGCGGCGGGTGCCGCCGACGCCGATGCCGATGGCGTACCGGATGCCTGTCAGGATTGTGACGGCGATGGCGTGCTTGATTCGGTCGCGATTGCCACCGGCGCCGCGACCGATCTCGACGCCGACGGCACGCCGGACGCGTGCGAGCCGGACTGCAACGGCAACGGCGTTCCTGACTCGCATGACATTGCGACCGGCAGTTCGCTCGACGCCTACGGCAATGGTGTTCCCGACGAATGCGAGCCGGATTGCAACGGCAACGGCACTTCGGACTTCACCGAGATCCAGCTCGACATGTCCCTCGATCGCAACCGAAACGCACAGTTGGACGCATGCGAGGATTGCGACGCAGACGGGACGCCCGACCTCGCCGAGCTCGAAGGTGGCCTCAGCATCTGGACCGGCTGCACCGACGGTTCATTGCGGGAGTTGCATCCGCTTTCGGGTGTCCTGTTGCGGTCAGTGACGCTGGACGCCGAGATCACCGATCTCGCGATCGGTCCCGACGGGATCCTGTACGTCGCCGCTGGTAGCAAGGTCTATCCGGTCGTACGTAGCACGCTTGAGGTGCTGAGTCCAATCATCAGCCTGGCCGCGCCGAGCTCCATTCGAGGCCTCGCATTCGCGGCCGACGGCACGCTGCTGGTCAGTCGCGGCCCGAACGGCCTCGCTCGTCATCTCACGAACGGCACGTTTGTCGAGTGGATTGGCGGGGCCGTGAACGCCGCTCCGGATCCGCGAGACGTCTTCGTTCGGGCTGACAGGCGGATTCTGGTCTCAGGGGGTGACGGGCGCATTCGCCAGTTCACCGCCAATGGAGTCGCCACGTTTGGGTTCCAGGACTTGGCCCACCCTCATGACTATTACGGTGTGATCGAGTCCCCGGACGGTGCCGAGGTGATCGTCGCGAGCCGGGCGCAGGGAGCGCTTGTTCGCTTCAATTCACAGAGTGGCGCGTACCTCGGTCGCCTTGATGTGCAGGCGAGCGGACTCCTGACGCGAGCCTCCGGCGTTGCCCTCGCGGGGGATGGCGCGGCGTATCTGGCGGTGAGTTCCGTGAGCTCGTCCACACTCAACGGCTATGACACCGCGAGTGGGTACGTCGAGCGGACCTACCGTTCGTATGTGGCGGACGCCGGATTGGCCCAGGCGATTCTCGTCGCACCGAGAAGTGACGCGGACGCGAACGGCAACCTTGTCCCAGACGAGTGCGAGGCCGCAGGGCCCGATCTGAACGGGGATGGCGTCGTGAACGCTGCGGATCTGGCGATCCTGCTTGGCGCGTGGGGAACGCCGGCGGCGGATCTTGACGGCGACGGGACGACGGCCGGTCCAGATCTGGCCGTTCTCCTGGGTGCATGGACTGCCTGATGGAGGATTCGGATGGCGGGTCGACGAGTCGGGGGACACAATGAGGTGATGCGTCACCGTCTCGCGCTGTCTGCTGTCATCTCCGTCGGATTTCTCACCTCGCTTGCGGCTGTCGCTCCACCCGCCGTGAAGCCCGCCGTGCCGCCGGTGGCGCCACCGGCCTCCGGTTCGGCTGCACCTCACGCGCTGCCCCCTGAAGAGGCCGGAGCGATGAAGGCACTCACCGGGTCGCCGCGTCACGGCGAGTGGGTCACGGTCCCCCTTGGCGGACCTGATGCGGGCGGAAAGGTCGAGGGGCTGAAGACTTGGATCAGCTATCCCGAGCGGAAGGACAAGGCGCCGGTCGTCATCGTCATCCATGAGATCTTCGGTATGACCGATTGGGTGCGCGGCGTCGCCGATCAGCTCGCCGCCGAAGGTTTCATTGCAGTGGCGCCGGACCTTCTCTCAGGCAAGGGACCCAACGGCGGGGCGACCGATTCGTTTGAGGGCGACAAGGTCGGCGAGGCGATCCGTACTCTCGGCGCGGACGAGGTCGTGACAAGACTCAACGCGGCCCGCGAGTATGCGATCCAATTGCCCGCTGCCACCAACAAGGTCGCCTGCGTGGGCTTCTGCTGGGGCGGCA
This sequence comes from Phycisphaerae bacterium, assembly GCA_016795065.1. GTDB lineage: Bacteria > Planctomycetota > Phycisphaerae > Phycisphaerales > SM1A02 > JAEUIT01. The sequence goes on along the minus strand of JAEUIU010000058.1, from coordinate 93,196 downwards.
CGACCGCATGGACCTGGGCCACGAACCAACCGGCCCTCGACGGCGCGGTCGTTTACTACGGCACCGCGCCGGACTCGAAAGAAGCGATCGCCGCCATCACGTGTCCGGTGGCGGGCTTCTACGGTGGCGACGATGCCCGGGTCACCTCGACGGTCGAGAGGACGAAGACCCTGGCGGCCGAGGCGGCGAAGCACTTCCAGCCGAACGTGTACGAGGGCGCCGGGCACGGCTTCCTGCGTCAACAGTCCGGGCGCGAAGGCAAGAACAAGATCGCAGCCCAGTCGGCGTGGAATGCGACGATTGGGTTCTTGCACAAAGCCCTTGAGATCGGCACCAAATAGCCGGCCGAACGATGAGCGAGCCCTCCTCCAGCGTCACGCAACTGCTCCGCGCCGCCTCGTCCGGTGAGCGGGGCGATGTCGATGCGCTGCTGGCGGCGATCTACGACGACCTGCGCCGGCTTGCGTCGCATCAGATGCGGAGCGAACGTGACGGCCACACCCTCAATCCGACGGCCCTCGCCAACGAGGCGTATCTGAGGCTCATCGACCAGCGCTCGACCGACTGGCGCGACCGGCTTCACTTCTTCGCGGTGGCGGCGAGGGTCATCCGCCGGATCCTCATCGACCATGCCCGGGCCCGTGATGCCGAGAAGCGCGGAGGCAAGTTGGTGCGGGTGCCGCTGGAGTCGATGGAACTGGCCGCGGCCGGAATCGACGTCGACGTGCTCGCCGTGGACGAAGCGTTAGGTGAGCTTGCCGACCTCGACCCGCGACAGGCCCAGATCGTCGAACTCCGCTTCTACGGCGGACTCTCCAACGACGAGATCGCCGAGTACCTGGCCATCAGCACCCGCAGTGTCGATCGAGACTGGGTCTGCGCGAAGGCATGGCTTTACTGCCGGCTCGGCGAGGGCGGCGGACGTGGGTGAGTCGGTTGCCCGCCGGGCTCACGGCATCCTCAAGCGACTCGTGGCCATCGAGGAGCCGCTGCGAGCCGCCGAGGCCGAACGGCTGTGCGCGGGCGACACCGAGCTGCTCGATCGGGTGCGCCAACTGTTAGGTGCGCTCTCGAGGACCGACGGCTTCCTCGAATCGCCGATCGGCAACGCGGTGCGCGAGCGGACCCGGCAGGCCGACGCAAGTCCGGGACTTCCCTCCGTTCCCGGCTTTCGCATCGAACGCCTCATTGGTGTTGGCGGCATGGCGGCGGTCTACGAGGCGACCCAGGAGCTGCCTCGGCGGCGCGTCGCCCTCAAGATCCTGCGGCGGAGCATGGCCGGCACCGCCGCCCTTCGGCGCTTCGAGTTCGAGACCGAGGTGCTGGCCAGGCTCCGACATCCGGGCATCGCCCAGATCTTCGAGGCGGGCACCTTCGACGATGGGGCTGGGGCGATCCCATTCTTTGCGATGGAGTACATCGAGTCGGCCCAAACGCTGACCCAGTACGCCGAGAGCGGCAACCTCGATCTCGCGAAGCGACTCGAACTCATGGTGCAGGTCTGCGACGCGGTACAGCACGGGCATCAGAACGGGGTCATTCACCGCGACCTCAAGCCCGGCAACGTGCTCGTCGACGCGAGCGGCGCGCCGCGGGTCATCGACTTCGGCATCGCCCGCTCGATCGGCGAGGATGTTCGCGGAAGCCACACCACGATGGGCCAGATCGTCGGCACGCTGAATGCGATGAGTCCCGAGCAGTGCACGCCAAACGCCGTCGTTGACGCCCGTACCGATGTGTACTCGCTGGGTGTCCTCCTGTATGAACTTCTCTGTCGGCGCACGCCTCACGACCTCGGTTCGCTTCCGGTTCCGGAGGCCCTCCGCATCATCCACGACGTGGCGCCGACCCGTCCCAGCGCGATCGACGCCAGGCTGCGCGGCGACCTTGAGGCGATCGTTCTCAAGGCGATCGAGAAGGACCCTGAGCGCCGCTATCGCACGGTCGCCGCGTTTGGGACCGACATCCGGCGCTACCTTGACCACGAGACGATCGAGGCCCGGTCGCCGACAATTCTCTATCAGTTGCGACTCTTTGCCCGACGCAATCGGGCGGTGGTGCTGTCTGCGATGATCGTCGCGGCCGCTCTCATCGCCGCGACAGGCATCAGCATCGTGGCCGCACTGAGGGCTGGTGAGGAGCTTGAGCAGCGCATTGCCGCCGAGCAGAAGGCCAACGACGAACGCGACACGGCACTTCGTAAGAGTTACGTCGCCAGCATCACCGGCGCGATCTCGGCCCAACTCTACGGCGACAGCTCTCACATGTCCCAACTGCTCGAAGCGGCGCCGATTGAGCATCGCGGCTGGGAGTGGCGCCTGCTGAACGGATTCATCACCCAAAGCGAGCGGGGCGTTGACGCCCATCGCCTCAACATCCTGTCGATGGCGGCATTCGAACGGACGAATCGGGTCGTGACGGTTGCTCGTGATGGCGGCGTCGGCGTCTGGTCGCTTCCGGATCTTGAGCCGATGTCCTTCGCCGAAGCGATCGCCGATCAGGTCATCTGGGCGGCCATCGTCGCCGACGGTGAGCGGGTCGTGCTGGTCACGCGGGATCGCCGCGTTTTGGTGCGCTCGGTCGCGAGCGGCGACGTGGAGCGGACGTTGGATCACTCGCATGGCGAGTGCACGAAGGTGAGCCCGACCGACGGCAATGCGGTGGTCCTCGTGACCGACCGCGGCGAACTGCTTCGCTGGGATCTGGGCCTCGACACCGTAGCCCGGGTCGTACGCGCGGAATCCGGCGACATCGATGGGATCACCACGGCCGCGAACGGGAGATCGCAGGTGATGTGGTCTGGTCGGACGATTCAGGAGCGAGATTCGCGATCACTCGCCTTGCTGCGGGAGTGGACCGCGGACATGGACGTCGGCGCTGTGCTGGTGCGAAGCGATCTCGATCGCGTGGCCATCGGATTGGCAAATGGCCAGGTCTCGATTCGTTCCATCGCCGGCGGGAACGAAGTCACCCGATTGGTGATGCGCGACAGGGTGAGTCTCATCCGTTCGTTGGCCATGAGCGGCGACGGCAGCCGGATCGCCGTCGGGCAGGGCAACGGCGTGATCACCCTCGTCGCCTTGCCGAGCACCGATCTGCTCGGCCACTTCATAGGACACTCCGAGGGGGTCTTCGACCTGGCGTTCTTCGCCGACGATGGGCGATTGCTTTCCAGTTCGTGGGACGGGTCGGTGAGGATGTGGAACGGACGCGGTGAGCTTTCCGCGAACCTGCGCTTGTTCAAGCTCCATGAGGGCCGCGTGCTCTCGGTCAGCTTCGACCCATCGTTGGAGGAGGGGCGGGTCGCTCGGATGGTGAGCGCTTCCGCGGACGGAACGGCCAACATCTCCGATGCCGACAGCTTCGAGGCCGTCTCGATCCTGCGTGGCGAAGGCGCCGACCTGTACGACGCGGAGTTCTCACCCGACGGCACCAAAGTGGCGACCGCCGGGAGCGACGACACGGTGCGACTCTGGGATCCGATCACCGGCGCGGAACGGGCGAGGCTCGTCGGGCACACCAGCGACGTCTGGGCGGTGAGCTTCAGTCCGGACGGAACGCTGCTCGCATCGGCGAGCGACGATGGCACGGTGCGGATCTGGGACGTCGCGATGGCTGCCCACGTCCGCACGTTGGTCGGCCACGTCGATCGCGTGACCAATGTTGCCTTCAGCCACGACGGGACGCGCGTCGCGTCGACCTCGCGCGACGGTTCGGTGCGGATCTGGTCGCTGAACGATCCGGAGCGGCCGCGCGTGCTTCTCGGCCACGAGTGGGACGTCTTTGCCGCGGTGTGGGGTGGCGACGACAGCGAACTTTTCACCGGCTCGCGCGACCAGACCGTGCGGGTCTGGTCGACCGCGACGGGACAGGAACTCGCGGTGATGCGCGAGGCGAGGCAGTTCGTGACCAGTCTCGCCCTTTCGCCGGATGGTTCACGGCTCGTCGCGGGCACCTGGTTTGGAAGCCTCGCCCTCTTCGATCCGCGCACGCGCGAGCACATTGCCTCGATGCGTGCCCTCTCCGGCACGGTGCGCGGCATCTCCTTCAGCGCGGACGGACACCGCCTCGCGGTCGCGTCCAGCGACGGGTTGGTGCGGGTCTACGACGACCGGTCGACGGAGAATCGCCGGAGCGGGAGCGAGTCCGAGGGCGCACCGGAGTGATGCATACGCTCACCCGACCAGCGACGCCGGATCCTCAAGCAGCTTGACGACTGTGTTCAGGAACCGGGCGCCCTCCGCCCCGTCGATCACGCGGTGGTCGCAGGAGAGCGACAGCGGCAGGACGTGGCCGGCGTAGAACTGGCCGTGCTTGACGAGCACCTTCTCCTTCGCCCGACCTGCCGCGAGGATGGCGATCTCGGGATAGTTGATGATCGGCGTCGCGAACATGCCGCCGTAGCTGCCGACGTTGGAGATGGTGAAGGTGCCGCCGGTGAGTTGCTCGCGGGCGATGGTGCGATTCTGGCACTTCGCGGCGAGGTCCTTCACAGCGTCGGCGAACTGCACCAGGCTCTTCTGGTCGGCGCCGTGGATGACCGGCACCATGAGGCCATGATCCGTGTCGACCGCGCAGCCGAGGTTGATGACGCTCTTGATGAGGATCTCCTCGTTCGCGTCGTCGACGTTGCAGTTGACCGTCGGGTGCTTCCTGAGAGCCTTCGTCACCGCCAGCATGATGAAGGGCAGGAGCGAGAGCTTCTGGCCGAGGACGTTCGAGTATTCCTTCCGCTTCTTGTCCAGGGCGGTGACGTCGGCCTCGTCGACAACCGTGAAGTGGACGGCGGTCTTGACCGAGAGGTCGAGCGCCTGTGCGATCTTGCGGCGCACGCCACGGAAGGGGATCCGGGCCGCGATGCCGTCGCCGGAGATGACTGGGGCGGGTGCCGGGCTTCGCTCGGCGGGTGCGGCCGACGCACGTGCGACCGGAGTCGCGGACGGGGCCTTGCCAGTTGCGGCTCGCTCGATGTCGCCGGCGGTGACGCGACCGCCGCGACCAGTGCCGGGGATGCGATTGATGTCGACCTTGAGTTCGCGGGCAATGCGGCGGACGGCCGGGGTCGCGAGGGCCTTTCCGTTGGTGGTTGCCGCCTCGACATGTTCCGCCGCGCGGCGGGCGAAACGGTCACTCACCGTGAGCGTGCCCGAGACGTTGCCGACGACCGTGCCGGCGTCTTCGCCTTCCTTCGCAGCGGCGGCGGCAGGAGCAGGGGCCGCTGCCTTCGCGGCCGGAGCGGCAGCAGCGGGCGCGGCGGCCTTGGCTCCGCCACCGATGTCGTAGCGGACCAGCACCTTGCCGACGTGCATGATCTCGCCCTCCTTGCCGCATAGCTCCTTGATGGTCCCACCCCACGGGCTCGGGACTTCGACCAACGCCTTGTCGGTCTCCATCTCGGCAAGGATGTCCATCTCCTTAATGACCTGACCGGGCGTGACACGCCACTTGATCAGCTCAGCTTCGTGGACGCCCTCACCAAGGTCGGGGAGGAGGAAGTGCGACTTGTCAGCGGGTTGCTTGAGTCCGGCCATGGTGTTGATCCGCCCAGAGAACCACAGAGGCACAGAGGGCACAGAGGATGCACAGAGAATTCAGAGGGAGAGTCGGCGAACGCCGTTACGCAAGAAGGGGACCTTGAAGTTCAGGAGAAGTCCAACCTGAAGTTGAGAAAGCCTCAGGTATGTCAGGAGTTGAGCTTCGTGGATAGGGTCGAGGGCATCGACCGCCTTCACTTCGATGACCACGCGATTGTCGACGACGAGGTCCATCCGAAATGCCGGACGTATCTCGATGCCTTTGTATTGAATCGGGAGCTCGATCTGTCGGTCGCATCGGATGTTCCTCAGCGAGAGTTCTTGGCATAGGCATGCTTCGTATGCGGATTCCAGAAGTCCTGGGCCGAGCACACGATGCACCTCAATCGCGGCACCAATGATCTCCTCGGTGAGGTCTGCGTGCAGCCCGGGCTTGCTCGGTCCCCCCATCGCTCCTCTCCTCTGTGCCGTCTCTGTGCCCTCTGTGCCTCTGTGGTTCTCTGGCGTCCTAGTACGCCGCCACGTCCGCGATCGCACGCTCGATGCGGGCGGTGTCGGGCATGTACTCCAGCTCGAGCTTGTAGTACGGCATGATCGTGTCAAAGCCGGCGACGCGTTGGACCGGGGCTTCCAGTTGGAGGAAACACCGTTCCATGATGCGGGCCGAGATCTCCGCGCCGAAACCGCAGGTCTTGGGGGCCTCGTGGACGATCACGCAGCGGCCGGTCTTCCGCACGCTTGCCTCTACGGCGTCCATGTCGAAGGGGTAGATGGTCCGAAGATCGATCAGCTCGATCGACCTGCCGCTCTTCTCGATGGCCTGCATGCACTGGATGACCGATGCGCCCCACGAGACGATCGTCATCTCGTCGCCTTCGCAGACCGTGCGGGCCTTGCCGATCGGCAGGGTGTACTCGTCCTCGGGGACTTCTTCCCGGAACGCTCGGTAGATTCGCTTCGGCTCGAAGAAGATCACCGGATCCGGATCGCGGATCGCCGAGATGAGGAGACCCTTCGCGTCGTAGGGCGAACTCGGCATGACCACCTTGAGACCGGGGGTGTGCGCGTAGATCGACTCGGGCGAATCGCTGTGCAGCTCGGGGGCGTGGATGCCGCCGCCGACCGGCACACGAATTGTTAGGGGCACCGTGAACGCCCCGCGGGTGCGGGTCCGCATGCGGGCCGCGTGCGAGCAGATCTGGTCGTAGGCCGGCCCGAGGAAGCCGTCGAACTGGATCTCCGGCACCGGCCGCAGGCCCGCCATCGCGAGTCCGATCGAGGTTCCGATGATGCCGCTCTCGGCGAGCGGGCTGTCGACGACGCGCGAGCCGCCGAAACGCTTGTGCAGCCCCTCCGTCACGCGGAAGACGCCGCCGTTCGCGCCGACATCCTCACCGAGGATGATGACCCGGTCGTCCTTCTCCATCTCCTGGACAAGGGCGAGGTTGATTGCTTGGACGAGTGTGAGATTGGCCATTGGGGTTCACCGCAGAGACGCGGAGGACGCTGAGATCGGAAGGAGCTGGAAAGCGATACGGGCTGCTGGTTGTCATCACCCTCTTCACCGCTCTGCGCTCGGCTCTGCGGCCTCTGCGCCTCTGCGGTGAATCGGCGTCACGAGTGGCTCGACGCCGGCGACTCCACTTGTGACGGATCCTCACCCAGCGAGTGGGTGTGCATCGTGTCGCGTTGGAGGCGAAGATCCTCTGGGATTTCCGCGTACATATGGTCGAAGAACTCCGCCCGCTGGGGTGGGGTGATGTTCTCCGCCCGTTCGACGGCGCCGGCGACTTCCTTTTCGGCCCGTTCTTTCAGGGTCGCTTCCTTCGAGTCATTCCAGAGGCCCTTTTCCTTGAGGAGGGCCCGGACGCGGAGGATCGGGTCGCGCTGCTTCCACATGTCGACTTCGGCCTGGTCGCGATAGCGTCGGGCGTCGTCGGCAGTGGTGTGGTCGCCGAGGCGGTAGGTCACGGCTTCGATAAAGACGGGGCGGGATTTCTCGCGGGCGAACTTCGCGGCATCCCGCACGGTCTTCACGACGGCGAAGATGTCGTTGCCATCACACTGGAAGCACTCCATGCCGTAGGCGAGGCCGCGCTGGGCGACGGTCGGAGCCGAGCACTGGATCTTGCCCGGAACCGAGATCGCCCAAAAGTTGTTCTGGCAGAAAAAGATCACCGGGATGTCGAGGTTCGCGGCGAAGTTGGCGGCCTCGTGGAAGTCGCCTTCGCTGGTCGCTCCGTCACCGAAGAAGGTGCAGGCGATCTGCTTCTCGCCGCGGTACTTCGCAGCCCAGGCAAGGCCGGTCGCGTGCAGCATCTGGGTGCCGATGGGGATGGCGATCGGGGTGATGTGGTATTCCCGCGGGATCGCGTTGCCGCGCTCGTCACCCATCCAGTGGAGAAGGATGTACTCCATCGGGAGTCCGCGGTAGAAGAGGCCGCAGTTCTCGCGGTAGCAGGGCACCAACCAGTCGTTCTTCTCCAGCGCGTACGCCGCCCCGAGGGAGGTGGCTTCCTGCCCCATGTTCTGGGGATAGGTGCCCATGCGGCCCGAGCGCTGGAGCTTGAAGGCGACCTCGTCCAGGTGACGACAGATCGACATGTGCTCGTAGAGAGCGATGAGGTCCTGATCCGGGATCACGTCCTTCCCGAGCTTGGCGTCGAACTTGCCATGCTCGTTGAGGATCGAGAGGTGCTGGATCTCGGTCGAGAAGACGGTCTTGAACGGCATCGGATGGACTCGTCGGAAGGGTCGCTGCGGGGGAGAACGCGGATGAAGCCGGTGGAACAGCACATGCGGCCGGACTCCCGGCACGCCGCGTTCGCCCTCAGTCCTGCCTGAAGCCCCATCGTGGACCGCCATCGATCGACACGGAGGGATTTTCAGGCAGCACTGAGAGTGACAGAGGATAGCGGAAGCCTCTCACTCAGAGGCAGAACCCGCCACCACGGGGAGAGTTTGGGGGGCGTTATTGGCCGCGATGTGAGTTCACACGACCACAGCCTGACCGTCGGCGCGCTGATCGCTCGCGGCGACATAGCCATCGCGGAGGCGCCAGATCACCTGGCCCCGGCCGAAGGAGACGCTGCGGGTGGGCGCGATCTCCAGATCGTGGCCGCGCCGCCGCAACTCGTCGTAGAGGCCCGGCTCGAATCCGGGCTCGATCGTCACCTTCATGCCCGACATGACCTGCCATCGCGGGGCATCCAGCGCCGCTTGGGGATTCTGGCGGTGGGTGACCATCCGAAGGAAGGTCTGGAGTTGGCCTTGCGGCTGCATGAAGCCGCCCATGACGCCGAACGCAGCCAGCGGCGAGGCTGCCGAGGCCGGAGTTGGCTCGGCCGTCACCATGCCCGGAATGATGGTGTGGTAGGGGCGCTTGCCGCCACCCACCCGGTTCGGGTGGCCCTCCTCGAGGGTGAAGTTCGCCCCGCGATTGTGCATCGCAATGCCCGTTCCCGGAACGACGATCCCCGATCCCCAACCCTCGTAGTTGGACTGGATCAGGGACACCATTCGACCTTGGGCGTCGGCGGTGCAGAGGAGAATCGTCCCGCCGGGGTTCGGCGGACCGTGCTGGAAATCTTGGGCCTTGGCCGGATCAAGCATCGCGGCGAGTTCGGCGATGTTCGCGTTCCCTAACAGTTCGCTCGCTGCGACGCGCATGAAGCGCGGATCGGCGACCTCGCGATGGGCGACGCGGAAGCCGAGCTTGATCGCCTCGATTGCCAGGTGGTGCGCGTCCGGGCAATCGACCTCAAGCGAACGCAAGTCGCGCGACGCGAGGATCGACAGGGCGATGAGGGCCACGATGCCCTGCCCGTTCGGCGGAATCTGATGCATGCGCACGCCGCCATAGGCGACCGAGATGGGCTCGACCCAATCCGCGCTATGCGTGGCCAGGTCGTCGGCATCGAGGAGGCCGCCATCCTCCTTCGCGGCCCGGGCGATCTGTGCTGCAACCTCGCCGCGATAGAAGCTCTCGCCTTCGCTTGCCGCAATCGAGCGCAGCGTGCGGGCATGGTCGGGGAAGCGAATCCGTTCGCCAGCGCGCGGCGCGCGTCCATCGATCGAAAAGACGCGCTTCCACTCCGCGAAGGACTCGAGGCGCGGGAACGCCCGTTGCCAGAGTTCCGCTGTGTTGGGCGCGACGAGGTAGCCTTCGTCGGCGTATCGAATCGCCGGCTCGAGAAGCTGGGCGAAGGGAAGCGTGCCGAACTTCCGCCAGAGGGCCGTCCAGCCGGATACCGCTCCCGGCACGTTCACCGGATCCCACCCGCGTCGCGGCATGCCCTTGGCGCCAGCGAAGCGCTCGGGCGTGAGTCGGGCGGGGGAACGGCCGCTGGCATTGAGGCCGTGGACCTTCGTGCCGTCCCAGATCAGGGCGAATCCGTCGCCACCAATGCCGTTCGTGGTCGGCTCCAGCACCGTCATCGCCGCAGCGGTGGCCACGGCCGCATCGGCTGCCGTGCCGCCGCGTCGAAGCATCTCAAGTCCTGCCTGGGCGGCTAACGGTTGGCTCGTCGCCACCGCCGCGCTGCCCATGACCGGCTGACGCCGTGACGGATAGGGGAGCGACCAATCAAAGACATCGGTTGGTGCGGACATGGCCACAGCATCGCCGCCCGCTGCTGTCGCGTCCATACTCTTCAAAGGTGCGGGTCGGCCGCGCCGCTGACGCGACGCGGCCGACACCGCGGGCCCGCGCGGCGCGTGATCGGCTACGCGCCAGCTGCGGGAGTCCGGTTTCGATCGGCATGGTCCGCGGCGGCTCCAGACGTACCGCCGGGGGATGGTCCCCGAGAATACCCCGGGGTTTCGCCACCGCAAGGCGGAATTCACCTGCGGGCCATCTTCGAGCACGCCTTGTGTCGGGGGCAGGTGGTGAGGTGGTCGTTCACCATGCCCACTGCCTGCATGAACGCGTAGCAAATCGTCGGGCCGCAGAAGGTGAAGCCCCGCTTCTTCAGGTCTTTCGCCATCGCGGTGCTTTCCTCGGACACTGTTTGGCATGCCGAGAGGCTCGTTCGGCGATTGATGCGCGTCGCATGTCCGACGTGGCCCCACAGCAGGTCGCGAAACGAACCTTTGCCCTGTTCCATGACCTCCAGCCAAAGCCGAGCGTTGCGGATCGTGCCTTCGATCTTCAATCGGCTGCGAATGATCCCTTCGTTGGCCAGAAGCCGCTCAACGTCGCGGGCGGTGTAGCGGGCGATGCGCGCCGGATCGAACTCGTGGAATGCGGCGCGGAAGGCGTCGCGCTTGCGGAGGATGGTGATCCAAGACAACCCGGCCTGAAAGCCGTCGAGGATCAGCTTCTCGAACAGGGCCCGGTCGTCGGTCACGGGCACGCCCCACTCCTCGTCGTGATAGGCGACGTAAAGGGGATCCGAGCCGCACCACGAGCAGCGATTGGACTTCGGCGTTGGGGCAGCGGTCATGGAATCGGATCCAGCGAGTTGGCGAGGCGATTGTGGCGATTGGCGTACGCGTCGAGAACGCCGCTTGCACAGAGAATGCCCAGATAGGCAAGAAGCGGTGCAGCGGTCATGAGGTGGTAGTAGCCCGTGGAAGCCCCAAGTGGCAGTGTCTCCTCAGGAATCGTGGCGTAGCGCAGGCTCCAGAGGAGCACGGCGGCGGTCGTGCCGATGACGGCGGCGGTGCTTGAGATTCCCGCGCTGCACCAGGTCACGGCCCGAGCCAAGGGCGGCTTCTGTCGCGGAGCGACGAAGCGAGCGATCACCCAGACGGTCACCAGGGCGATGGGGATGACGAGGGAATTGAGGACGAAGAGGACGGCCGGCAACGGATCAGCCAGACGATGGGTGACGCCGGATGTGACCGTTGTGATGAGATCGCGCCGTCCGACGATCGCGACCACCGCTGACGGCACCAGTCCGATGAAGAGGCTCAGGCCAAGATTGACGACGAGCAGTCGGCCCATCGATCGCGATTCAATCCGAACAGCTCGATAGATGCCGATGGGCGTCGTGATGTACATGCGCACTGTCGCGAGCAGTCCCAGCGGCGTGCCGCTGTGCTGCCACGGGATGCCCGGACGCCGTTCGGGTCGGGAATCTTCGACTGGCGTGCCGCACTCCTGACAGAGGGCAGCTTCGCTCACCCCACTTAGGTCGTAGCCGCAGCGCTCGCACCGGAAAGGTCGGGTCATCCCCATGAGCCGAGCAGTATGGCCAAATCCGCGCTTCCCGTCAGGCCATCTCCGTCCAAATCAGCGTCCGACGAACCCCACGCGCCGAGCAGGAGGGCCAAATCGGCAGGCCCGACGCTGCCGTCGCAGTCGAGATCCGCATCCGCACACGGCGGTTCGGTGCGATACGCCCTGAAGTCGGTTCCCGTGCCCGCGACAAGAAGCGTGCCATTGTCGGCAAGCACTGGTCCACCCTGATTGAGGTTGTTGACCGCGATGCTCCAGCGAACTGTTAGGTCGGGACTGAAGGAGAAGATCGTTCCCGGAAACCCGCCGTTGCCGTAGAAAATCGTCCCGTTGCCGTCGACGGCCACGTGTGATTGGTTGATCGATGCCGTGACCGTGCTGCGCGTCTCGTGGCGAAGGGCCCCCGTGACCTGGTCGCGCACCTGGAGCTTTCCGTTGAGGCCGACCATGACGATGCCGCCGTCGTGGGTCAGGCCGTGGTTCGACCCTGCTCCACCGATGGCCGGCGCGCTCCAGAGCGGCGTGAAGGCCGAGCCCGTGTCCTGCCATGCGTACATGAAGTCAACCGACGGATTGGTCTGTGTTCTCGCGTAGAAGACGCGACCGTCCGGTCCGCACATCGGCGTGTTCTGCGATGTGAACCCGGGCATGATCGGGCTCGAGTAGAGCTTCGCGCCGGTGGTGGCGTTGACGTGGGTGATCTTCTGTCCCCCCGGACCGACCTCATCGATGTAGATCGAATTGCCGCTCAGGGCCGGACCGCAGTCGCCGCTGACCGAGCAGTTGCGGACCGTGTTCCACATCGTCTCGCCGGTCAGCCGGTTGAGGCGGCGGATGTAGAGATGCGTGGCGAAGATCGGATCGCCCTCGTCGGTGAAGACGACGCCGTCGTAGCTTCCCGTCGCCACCTCCTCGGTCGAGCTCCACAGGATGCCGCCGGTTGCCGCGTCGAGGCAGAAAACCGGGGCGCTGACGCTCGAACCGTTTCCGCCGCGCCCGACGAAGACGCGACCGTTGTTCACGCCGTAGACGTTCGTCGTCCAATCGCCGGGGGCGTAGGGGCACACGAACGACCAGAGCGTCGCCCCAGTCGTGAGGTTCAGCGCGTACACCTTCGAGTCGTTCGGCACGCCGCTTGGAGCGAATGCCGTCTGGCGGACGACGAAGATCCGGTTCCCTTCCACGCAGGGGCTCCACGCGATGAGCGACGAGGGGCCTGTACCCCAGACAAGCTCAGGTGTGGCCGGTCCGATCGCGTCGCTCAGCCCGTTTCGACACTGGTTGCCACCGAGGTTCGACCAGTCGGCCGTGGCGGTGGAGGCGGTCGCGAGGAGGACACACGAGACGGTCAACACGGTGCGGCGGAGCATCCGTCGAAGGTACACGGTGCCCGAGTCGGTGCCAGCGGAAGGGCGGATTTGATCATGCATCAAACGAGAGCGGCCGCGCCCCGATTCGGGACGCGGCCGCCTGAGGATCAGTGACGGTGAGTTCCTTACCGAGAGCCAGCCATGGCCGGCTTCTTCACCGGTCCGGCTGCGATCTTTCGCTTCGCGTAAGCGATCGCCGCGGCCGAGGTCGAGACCTGCGACTTCGATTCCTCGAAGACGGCGAGCGTCGTCTGCTCGATCTGTTCGACCTTCTTGTCAAGCTGGGCTTCGGTGAAGCCCAGGTACAGCCCGGCGAGGCGGATGAGTCCGCCGGCGTTGGCGACGAAGTCGGGCGAGTAGAGGATGCCGCGCTTCTTGAGGAGCGCCCCGTCGGTATCCGGCACGAGGAGCTGGTTGTTCGCGGTGCCGCAGACGATCTGGCACTTGAGGTTCTCGATCGTCTTCGCATCGAGAATGCCACCGAGTGCGCACGGAGCGATGATGTCGACCTTCTCGGCGAAGAGGTTCTTGTCGTTGCCGAGGGCCATGCAGCCGAGCTCCTCAACCGCCCGCTTCACGGTGGGCACGTGGACGTCGGTGACGAGGACCGCGGCGCCAGCCTGGCGAAGGAGCTTCGCAAGGCGGTAGCCGGTCGCGCCAACACCTTGGATGCCGACCGTCAGGTTCGAAAAGTCCACCTTCTTCCCGACGAAGGCAAGGCAGGCCTTCATCGAGTTGAAGCAGCCTTGTGCGGTGAAGGGCGAAGGGTCGCCGCCGTGGGAGACGGTGTTGCCGCCCATGACGTGCTTGGTCTCCATCGCCATCCAGTCGCAGTACTGCGGGCTCACGCCAACGTCCTCGGCGGCGATGTACTTGCCGGCCATGGTGTCGACGAAGCGACCCATCGCCCGGGCCTCGGCCTCGGTCGGCTGGTGGCCTGGCTTCGGCATCAGGATGATCGACTTCGCCCCGCCCATCTGGAGGTCCGCGGCAGCGGCCTTATAGGTCATGCCCTCGGAGAGACGGAGGACATCAAAGAGGGCCTCGCTCTCGTTTGCGTAGCACCAGCGGCGCGTGCCCCCGAGGGCATTGCCGAGCACGGTGGAGTGGACGGCAATGATCGCCTTGAGACCGGTCGCGGGATCCTGGTGGAAGGCCACACGCTCGTGGCCGTACGAGGACATCTGCTCGAGGATGTTGGTGGTCGGGTTCATGGCAGTGGGATGGGCGAGTTGTTAGGCGTGGCGCGTCGTTCGCCCGTCGCGAAACGACGACGGATTCGAAAGGAAAACCCCCGCCGGATGGCGGGGGAGGTGAGACGAAGGGTAGCAACTTCCGGCGGTCATTTCTTGAGGACCTGGTGATGCGGTTCGGCCCGCTTCCGGGCTTTCCCCCAAGTCCCCACGACGCCGGCGCGAGAGATGGCCAGCGCGGCGGGATCAGGATCGGTAGACGTTCGTGCCCGCGTACATCGAGCCCGAGCCGAACTGCTGGATGCCCTCGGTCGGCTCCGGACGGCCCTTGCCTCGGGCCTCCGCCTCGGGCGTGCCTTCCGGAATGTCGTACTTGGCGTGCGGCAGTTCCTCGGCCCACTTCATGATGATGTTGGCCAGCTTGGCCTGGGTCGCGTCGGGGTTCACGTGGAGGGCCCGAAGCTCCTTGGCGATCTCGTCGTTGGCCATCGCACAGAGGTGCTCGACGACGCTCATCTCGTATTCGAGATCCGAGCCGTCGAGGCCGTTGCGCATGTTTGCGTCGAGGCGCGAGAGCGAGCAGGCCATCGCGTGAATCCACAGGGCCGACATGGAGAGTCGGGCCTGGATCATCTGGGCGGTGACCAGCTTCTCCTCGTGTTCCTTGAACGCCATCTTGACCGCGTGGCTGTGCTCGCGGATGCGGAGCATGAGCTCGCTGGTGAAGCGATGGAGCTTGGGGTTGATCTTCGAGAAGGTCGGCACCGCTCGGCGGAAGCCGAGGAAGAGCTCGGCGCCGATCTGAAGCGCCGCGCTGATGTTCTTCGTCGGACTCGCCTTCAGGGCCAGCATCCACTCGCCGAGCTGCTTCGAGCCGTAGGCGAAGATGAACGAGTGCATGACCTCGTTGGCGCCCTCGACGATGATGTTGATGCGCGAGTCTCGCCAGATTCGCTCGACGTCGTTCTCGGTCATGTACGACTCGCCACCCATGATCTGGATCGCGTCGTTGACCGTGCGATAGCCGAACTCCGAGCAGAAGATCTTGCACATCGCCGTCTCGAGCATGATGTCGCCGTCGTTACGGTCGAGGAAGCCCGTCGTCGCGTAGAGCATGGCGTCCATCGCGTAGGTGTACGCGGCCATGCGGGCGAGCTTCTCCTGCACGAGGTCGAACTCGCCGATCGGGCGCTCGAACTGGTGACGGTAACGGGCCCACTTCGAGGCCTGCTCGAAGGCGAAGGTCGCGCCGCCCAGCATGCCGGCGCTGAGCGTGCAGCGGCCGTAGTTGAGGCAGGTCATCGCGATCTTGAAGCCCATGCCCTCCTTGGCCAGCAGGTTGGCCTTCGGCACCTTCACGTTGGTGAAGCGAATGCGGGCCTGCCAGGTGCCGCGAATGCCGCACTTGCTGCGGTTCCGGCTGAAGATGTCGACGCCTTCCATGTCCGGCGTGCAGATGAGGGCGGTGACGACCTCCTTCATCTTGCCTTCCTTGTCCTTCACCATCTGCTTGGCCATCACGGTGAAGAGGCCGCTCAAAGCGCCCGAGGTCGCCCACTTCTTCTCGCCGTTGAGGATGTAGTGCGATCCGTCGGCGCTGAGTTCACAGCGGCTCTCCTGGCCGCCGGCGTCGCAGCCGACGTTGGGCTCGCTCAGACAGAAGGCGCTGAGCGTCTCCTTGGCCATGAGCGGCAGGAACTTCTTCTTCTGCTCCTCGGTGCCGAAGAGCATGACGGCCTTGCAGCCGATCGACTGGTGAGCGCTGACCAGCACGGCGGTCGAGCCGCAGTAGCGGCCGATTCGCTCCAGCACGCGGTTATAGCTGGTGATGCCGAATCCGCCGCCGCCGTGCTCCTTGGGGATCGTCATCCCAAGCACGCCGAGGTCGAAGAGCTTCTGGATGACCCACTGGGGGATCTCCTGCTTCTGGTCGATCTCGTAGCGCGGGTGTTCGGTGCGAAGGTAGTGGTCGACCTTCTCTAACAGTTGGTCACACCGGGCGGTCTCGTCGGCAGGAATCGACGGATATGGGAAGAGCAGCTCTTCGCGGAAGTTGCCCCAGAACACGTTCTTGAGGAACCCCATCGTCGCGGGGTCGGGCCCGATCATCTCCTGAGCCTGCTCGATCTGCTTGCGATCCTTCTCAGAGATGTTCTTCAGGTCCTTGGCGAGGTTTGGGTTGCTCATCGGGGGTCCGAGCGTTGGGGGTTGTGTGAACGGGCCTACGCCTTGGCGAAGAACGCCTCAAGCTTGGCCCTTGCCTCCGGGGTATGCCGCAGGCGAATCAGGTGCCGACGTTCGGCGTCGACAGCCTTGGTCCATCCGTCACGAAGTCCCGTCTCGACAGCGTCGACCACGGCCGCGGCCGCAGCGGAATCTCCAGAGGGACCAGTCCGGATTGTAGAGCGAGCCGCTTCCAGACCGGTACGAACACGGTCGGCGTTGGACCGGTCGATGGCGATTGGGTGCGACCGAGAACCACGACGGGGGTTTGCCTGAAGCCATGCGAGGGCCGCTGCCCTGAGGTCGGCGGGGGTGGGGACGGTGGCAGCGAGGAGGCCCGCCGGCACCTCTGAACTCTTCCAAGTCTCGCCCAGAGCGGTGCTTCGGATCGCCAGCGCCGGGTCGATCCGGGCCGGGAGCATCTGGGTTCCACCCCAGCCGGGGCAGATTGCTAGCCCGCACTCCGGGAGACCGATCCGGTACGGCTTGTCGGTCGGACCGGTCGCGATCCCGATCAGCGCGTCGCAGTGCATGGCGATCTCGAGGCCACCACCAAGGGCCGAGGAGTTGATCGCGGCCACGGACGCACAGGGAAGGGCGGCGATCCGTCCGAAGGCTTCCGCGCCCTTCCTCAAATAGGCATCGAGTCCCGGGTCGTCGAGTGCGTCGATCTCGGCCAGGTCTGCACCGGCCACGAAGACGCGGCTGCTGCCTGACTGGAGAACGAATCCGGTCGGCGCCGGGCCTTTCGCCAACTCGTCGAAGAACGCAAGCAGCTCGCCGATGAGCCATGCGTCGAGCACGACGACGCCGCCGCGCGGCTTGCTCGGGTTCGGAATGAGGGTCAGGAGGACGACGCCGTCGGCGGTGCGCTCGAAGGGAAGGGCAGTGGCCATGGGCGGATGGTAATACGGATCCCGCAAGCCCCCCCACGTGCGATGCGGCGTCCACCCGCCGCCTGTGGAATCTCACTTCCACGGAAGCTACCGAGACCGACCTCCGGCCGTGACGTATCCGCCGCCGAACCGGTAGCGAATGTCGATCACCTCGTTGTCGGAGTCAAACACGACATCGTCAATGCGCGTCGCCTCGATCGGGGCGAGTACCCGGGCTGCCTGCGGATAGACACGAGCCAGCATGTTCGCGAGGTTCTCGCGGGAATCCCGGCCTTGGCCGGTCTTGCAGGAGTCGATGACGACCACGCCTCCGGGACGGAGGACCGCCCGCTCCTGGGCTGTGCTGAGTCGCGCCTCGTCGGTCAGGTCAAGAACACCGCTGCGAGCGCCTCGCAGCGCCGCGGGATCCCCGGACATGACGAGGAGGGTTCGACAGCCGTGACCCGAGTAGACAAGCAGGTCGGCTCCCCCAAGCTCGGCCGCGCGGCGGCGCACCGCCGCGGCTTCGTCATCGGAGGCGACATCGGCGAGCCATACCGAATAGCCATGGGCGATGAGGCTCTCCCAGAAATCCGCATCCATCGCGAACGCTCCGTTGTGATCCCTCATCGGCAGGAGCCCCAGCGCGCGACGCGCTGTCGGCGGTGCCGCTTTCCATTCGGCGTTGTCGATGGCGTGACGGAGAAGCTTCGTCGGATGCCGGAACGGCAAGTGAATGCCTCTCGCACGGGCCTCCTGGATCACGGCAAGCGTGTCGCCATAACGATCTCGTTGCGATTCCAGACGCCCGATCAGGAACGGGGTCAGGCCGCCTTCCTCATCGCCGTCGTTCACCACGTTGAAGCCGATCGCCGTTGCTGCCCCGAGGCCATCGCGATCGTCAAGGTCGGCCAGCAGGTGGGGAATGGCGGTCCCATCCTGACCCGCGCGCAGGGCGTGTTCGACGCTCCGGCGCATCAGGAGCGCAAAGCGGCCACCGCTCGTGTCGCTCGCATGCCACTGGCGGATGATGGCCCGCAGTGCGGAGGCCTCGAGATCGGGGCGGATCAGCCGAAGCTCGGCCAGCGCCTCGGCGATGATGGCGTCGCAGCTTGAGCGCCGGAACTCGGTGGCTAGGGCGTCGGCGAAGGCGCGGGCCAGGGCCTGCGACCGTTCGGTTCCCGGGCGAAGCGTGGCGCGAACCGGATCCGGGAGCGTCACACACCGACGAAGTGTTAGGCGTGCCACCCGGCGGTCGTCGGCATCGTCGCCCGTCGCAAGCAGGGTTCGCGTTGCGGCCGAACTCCACGTGGGCGAGGGTGTGATGATGTTCATTCCGCCGATTGAAGCGATCGGCGCGACAAGGGCCGCATCGACCTGGCGGCGGATGCGGGATCGGAGCTCGTTCGGAAGCGCGTCGCCTAGTGCGATCATGGCGACGGCTTGGGCATCCTCACCGGCCGCCGTCGCAGCGTGTGGCGGGCCGAAGGCCGCAAGGAAGCGCGGGCGATCGGTCTCATCGTGGAGTGCGCGAAGCCCCGCCAGTCCCTGCGGATAGGTCGGGCCGCTCCGGTTCTGGGCATCGACGAACGCCCGCAGCGCGTCTGCCGCGGCTACCGGAATCTCGCCACCGGTTCGAACGCGATGGCGCACGATGCGGGCGAGGGCGCCGCCGGGCATGGACTCGCAGGTGCGCAGGCCAAGGAGGATGCGAGTCGTCGCTTCAGGGGCGAGTTCGAACAGCTCTTCCCAAGCAAACTCGCGGCCGAGCGGCTGGCCCACGTCCGCGCAGAGCCGCTCGACGATCCAACGGAGTCGCGGATCGCTCTCGGTCGTCTCGGGCGCGGCCGCGGCGGCCCGCCCGATCGACGCGGCCAGTTCCTTAAGGAGCACCGGACCGTCAACGATGGTCGATTCGAACTCGTCGAAAAGATCGACTGCTTCCGGCGAATCGACAAGGAACCGCAACAGCGCGGCGACGATCGCCGGTGTGCGAATCTGGCGCACGATGGAAGCAACATGCAAGCCGACCCGATCGGGACAGGTCCGGTGGAGGACGTCGATGATGCGGGCGAGCGCGGCGCCCGCGTCGAGTGACTTCGACGTGGGCGCGGCGTCGCCTTCCGCGGGAGTCACAGTCGGTGGCAGGGAGTTGATTGCCCGAACGAGAATCGCTTCCACTTCAGCGCAATCGCCATGCTCTGCGGCGAGTTCAGCGCTGGCAGCCCATGCGATTGGTGAGGATCCCAGTTCGGGGACAAGCGCGTGGGCGGCATCCGGATCGATGACGTTCAGCGCAGTCCAGGCACTCAGCGCGAAGTAGTCGCGCTCGGGGCGCAGGGACAAAGTGCGAAGCGCTTCGCTCGCATCGTCATCGAGTTCCGGATTCCGAAGGGTCGAGGACTCGAACGCGCTGATCAAGAGTGCCTCAAACGCGGGGTCGGATGGACGGCGATCGGCGGTCCGCCCGTAGAGAGCGCGAAACGACGCTTCGCTCGCGTCATCCACGATTCGAGCAAGAGCCGTTTGGGAGGTCTGACTGTGCGAAGCGGGCAGATGGAGCGCCGCCTGCCAGATGCGGACGTCATCGGACTGCTCCACGATGCGCGCGCTGGCCGCGTCTTCGTGGGCGAGCAGGCGGGCCTCGATCGTCGCGCTGTCCAGACCGGGCTCGTCAACGGGAGCGATCGAGGTGCAGGCGCCCAGGCCGAATGCCCCAACCAGGACAACGGCGAATGGCGACGTACGGCGAGTTCCGCACGTCAAAGTTGATCGCGGGCGATACACGGCCCCAGCCTAACGGAGGGGCGGGCAGACGATGCGTGCCGCGGCGTCCGATCACTCGTCAGGATGCACGGCAATGGCCGGGCTGGCCGAAGCGTCGGCCTCGATCCCTCGGGCCACGCGGGCTTCCTCGAGACGGGTGCCGATGCGGTCACCCGCGCCCAGTGTCAGCATCGATGCCTTGGGCATCGCCGAACGCTCGGTCGAGCGCCAAGCCACCCCCGAGGATTCCGCGCTGCCGCACTGCGCGGCGCTGCTGGTGGAACAACCTCCAAGTGGGGCGACGCAGGCCGCAAAAAGTGCCGAACAGACAAACCATCGCAACGTGCTTGTGGAAACGGATCGCAGCAAGGCTCAGGCCCTCCCCGGCGACGGTGCGCTCGACCAGATCCTCCTTACCCGGAGGGGAATGGACCGAAGGTGCGCTCGCCGATGCCGTGAGCGGTGATCGGTGCATCAGGAACGAGTCATGCGGCAGGATGGGCGAACCCCTGCGGCTTCAGGCGGGTTCGTCCGGTTGTCACGTTTGGGAGTCGGTGATTTTCCCCATCACGCTCCGGTAAGGACCGACTTCGGTCGTGTCTTGCGCTCTCGCCTCCAGAGTGTCGGAGTGCGTTGGCTGTCGATGAGGATTCGCACGTTGACACCAATCGTCCGGAGGGTTACACCAACGCCGTGGCCTGTATCGGAATGCGCGACAGAGCGCGCAGGGCCCGCATACCGTCGGCGCGACGACGGCCCCAGAGAGACGCGTCCGGTTGCACGGACTCGACCCCCGAACAGGAGTGGCCCGGCTTGTTGGCCGCGCCATGAAAACTGGAGCTTCGCATGAGAGCGGACTTCGCTCGCGTCGGTGACTTGCCGCCTTCTCGCCGATCGATGGGGACATGCTCCCTCTCAATGAACGGCTCGCTTGCTGCGATTTTGCTCTGGACCGGATCCGCGTTGGCGGCGACCCCCGCGCCTCGTCTGGCCGACGGCGTTCGGGCGATTCGCGATGTGCGGATCGAGTTCGTCCGCCCCTTCGGACTTCCGGGATTTGAGGACCCGCAGCGCGGCCTCATCACGCTGGAAGCGGCGGCGGCGGAGTTGGCGAAGGCAGTTGAATCGGCCAAGGCCGACACGCTCGCGCCCCTCACAGTGCGATTGCTCGGTTCCAATCTCATCGCCGCTGACGCGGTGACGGCTCCGGCGGGGGCGGAATCGCCCGCGCCGCTGGTGGCCTCGCCCGATGCGATGCGGCGGCTCGGCGCGACGGGTGCCTACGCGAGCGTTCTCCAGGCCTATGTGCGTCGAGCTCGAGAGGCATCACTGATCGAAAGCAGCCCACTTCCCGAGCGTGAGGCGCTTCGTCGCTTCGCCGATGTCCTCGAGGCCGAGCTCGAGGGGCGAGGCGAACTCGGCGGCATTGAGATCACGCTCGCAACGGTGGATGGCGTACTCACCGCGCCGTCGGCCGGCTCATCGGCCGCAACGCCGATGGCGCTTCCGGCCATCGCCGGTTTCACGGCCATCGATGGGCGAGGCGTGCGCGAGATCGCCCGACAGGTTGAGCTCGCGTTGGAGCGGGACGTCTCGGTGCAGGGAGCGGACGGCGCGAGCGTTCCGCTGGAGTTCACCGTGCGGGCGGCGCCCGCCGCTCCAGATGATCCGGTGCTCCGGCTTCAGGTTGCGTTCGTCGGACCGCACGGGCAGCCGGCGGTCTCGGCGACCCGTTTCACGCTCAGCTACGTGGATGGTGCAGGCCGGACCATCGAGAATCCGGCCGCGATCGGCCTTCCCGATCCGGCGATGGTGCTCGCCTCGACCCGGGTCACGCTGCAACCGACCGTCGACGGAGGGGCCGCGTATCTCACCGATTTTGGGGGCGATGGCGAGACGGTCACGGTCGCGCTCGATTCGGGATTCGGGGCCGATGCCAAGCTCTCGGTCGCGGCGCTCCGCACCGTCGCCGAATCAGTCCTCGCGACGCTCAGGTCCGACGACCTGATGGGCGTCTATGTGGACATTGCCGGCGGGCAGTTTGACATGGCTCGCGGCGGCGCAGACATCCGGGGCGGCAACAGCGATGTGAAACTGGTTGTCGTCCCGGGCATCGTCGACGGCGTACGCATCGTCGCTTCGGGCGAACGTGTCGAGGGCGGTTCGGCAATCAACCCAACCGAACGTCGCTACGAACGCATCCGCGAGCGGTCCCCCTTCTCGCCGTCGCGGGCCGAGACGGGCGACGCTCGGGTGCTGCGTGAATCGGTGCTTGAGGAGTTCCTGCATCGCCAGTCCCGACATCCCAACCGCCGAGTCGATGCGGCCGTCACGCCACCGCCGGACGGCACCGAGGCAACAGACGGTGTGCGCGGAACGATCGGGCTCGATTACCTGGTGCGCGAAGCCAAGCCGTGGTCGGTGTTCGTCCAGGGCTCGAACACCGGGACTGGTTCGACCGGCGAATGGCAACAGCGATTTGGCGTCTTCCACAGTGACCTGTTCGGCAACGACGAGATCGCCAGCATCGAGTACCTCACGACCGACTTCGACTCGATGCACTCGGTGAACGGTTACTTCGACGCACCGGTATGTGAGTCGGAGTCGCTGCGCTGGAAGCTGTATGGAGGTTGGTACGAGTACAGCGCGTCTGATGTCGGGCTTTCGAGCGAACGTTTCGAGGGCAGCTCGCCCTCAGTCGGCGCGGAACTCGCCCTCAATGTCTTTCAGCACGAGCGGCTCTTCTTCGATGTCGTCGGTGGGGTGAGGTGGTTTGACGTGAAGGTCAACAACCTGCTCTTCAACCTGCGCGGCGAAGAAGACTTTCTCGTCCCCTACGTTGGCTTGCGCGTCCAGCGCAACGCGCGAAGCGCAACCACCGACGCCGGCGTCTTCCTGGACATGTGTATCGCCGACGCGACCGACGTCGATGCGGTGGAGATGAACGCGCTCGGCCGACTGTTGCCCGAACGTGACTGGAGCCTGATGCGATGGGATCTGGCGCATTCGTTCTATCTCGATCCGCTCTTCCAGGAGAACCCCAATGAAGGCACGCTCGCCCACGAGCTCGCCTTCCGTTTCCGCGGCCAGTACTCCTTCGAGCAGCGCCTCATTCCGCAACAGCTCGGCGTTGCGGGTGGCTTCTACACTGTGCGCGGCTATCCCGAATCGCTGGTCTCCGGCGACACGCTGCTGCTCGCCAGTGGCGAGTATCGGCTGCACCTTCCGCAGATACTCGGCTTCGACGCCAACCCACAGCCGCTCTTCGGTGTGGGCGAGCCTTTCCGCCTGCGGCCCCAGTTCGGCTACGGAGCCACGGACTGGGACCTGATCCTCCGCGCGTTCATCGATGTGGGCCGTGTCGAGACCGTCGACCCCTTCAGCTTCGAGGACGACCGGACGTTGATCGGGGCCGGCGTCGGGGTGGAACTCCAGCTTTGGCGCAATCTCGACCTGCGCCTCGATCTGGGATTCCCGCTCAAGGACATCGAAGGTCGTGACATCGACTCGAGCCGACTTTCCTTCGTCGGAACGCTCGCATTTTGAGTATCGGCCGGTCCGCGCCTCGACCGGCCCGGTTCCTGTGGCATCACTTACCTTGGGGGCCAAACGGCCTCGCCGGAGGATTCAGACATGTTGCACCGATTTCCGACCCAGCTCGGCCGCCGCGCCCTTGGCGCTACGTTCATCCTCACGATGGGACTGGCCGAGTCGCTCTACGGCGACATCACCGGACAGAGCGTCATCTCGGGCAGCGCGGAGTTCATCTCGACGTCCTCGGGGTGGGTGATCAAGCCCTCAAACGGCGCGATCATCGAGTACACGAGCTTCGGCGTGAACGCCAATGAGCTGATCAAGTTCATTCAGGCCTCGGGTGACTCGCGAGTCCTCAACCGGATCATCGGTGACTTTCCGACGCACATCGACGGACGACTCGAGTCCAACGGCATCGTGTACATCGTGAATCCTGCAGGAGTGTTCATCGGGCCGGATGGGGTGGTCGATGTCGGCGGGATCTACGCGGCGGCGGGGAATCTCAAGAACAGCTTGTTCCTCGATGGCAAGAACACTTTCACATCCATCTCGGGACGCGTCGAGAACGCGGGATTGATCAACGGCCAACGAGTGGCCGCGCTGATCGGGACGAATGTGGTCAATTCGGGCACGATCGGCACCGGTCCGGGCGGACTGACGGCGATGGTTGCCTCGAACGGTACGGTGCGACTCTCGCCACTGTCGATCGACGGCAAGACTTTCGTGGACATGGAGATCACATCCACGCCAGGGCTCGAGCCCGGCGGCGAGGCGGGCGTCCTGAACACCGGTTCGGCAACGGCAGGGGCTGGCGGCCAGGTGCTGCTGGGGGCTGGCGATGTCTATTCGCTGGCGATCCGCAACACGGCCTCGAGCGTGGTGCAGACGCCCGGCGGCATTGTCACGATGCGCGGCAAGCGGATCGAGCAGGACGGCGAGTTCTCTGGCGTGCGCCTGACGGCGGATTGCGGTTTGCTCATGCTGAACACCGACCTGCCATTCGACCGGGTTCGCGTGAATGGAGACATCGTCTTGGGGCGGGACGTCACGATGCGAGGGGAAGGCGGCGTGTTCGGCCAGTCGTTCACGATCGTCGGGGATCTCTCCAGTGCGGTAGGCCAACTTTACAGTTTCACGTCGAAGGCCAGTTACACCATTTTCCGCGGAGAGGTCGGTGAGGGCGACGGATTGCTCGGATCCCTCAACATCGTCGGGAACGCGGCATTCAGTCACGACGTGCGGGCACTACAGAACATTTCGGTTTCCGGAACAACGCTCTTCTACGACGGCAATCACGACCAACGCGTGACCTCGATCAACGGCACGGTCTCGCTCGGCGACGATTTCATCAAACTTGGGGAGAGCCTTTTCATTGATGGCCACTCGGTGGAGTTCGGCGGAACAGGATTTTCCGTCAAGGACCTTCGAATCAGTTGCGATCCCGACGGCCAGATCACGCTGAACGGTCTTGGTGAGCAGCAATTGACCTCGCTCACGCTTGTGGCACTCGAGGGCGATGTCGCCAAGACCACCACCGGCATGCTCACGATCGGAGCTCCCTTGATCGAGGCGAGCGGCGATGTGACAACCGCCGCGGGCGATCTCTGGTTCACCGGGATGGCCGATTTCAACGGCGCTGGTGACCAGCGGGTCGGCGCGACCGGCGGCGATCTCCACCTGTTGGGAATCTCCTCGAAGTCAACGGGCGGAAACCTCGACCTTTTCGGCAACACGATGTTCGTGCATCAGGGGAGCATCTCGACGGCCGCGGGGAATCTCACCTTTGATGGGTCGACCGAGTTCCTCGGTGCCGGTGACCAGGGAGCGACAGCCAACGGCGGCGATCTCCGCTTCACGGGGGACGTCCTCAAGTCAACGGCCGGCAACATGGGATTGGTAGGCGAGGCCCTCGTGTTCGGCGGAATCGTCACGACCACGCAAGGGGACCTCACCATCACCGGCGATGCGACCTTCGACGGCGAGGGAAGCCAGGCGGCGACGGCCAACGGCGGCGAACTCGTCGCATCGGGCGACATGGTGAAGACCACCGGCGGCGACCTGAATCTCTCGAGCGACCAGCGAATCAGACTGGGCGGCGATGCCGGCGCTGAGAGCGGCGATCTTGACCTGAACGCGCCGGAAGTGATCCTCGATGGTGAAGGAACGCAGCGACTGACGGCGGGAGAAACGGTGAGTTGGAATGGTCCGGTCTCGAAGGCCCAGGGAGACCTGCGCATCATTGGCGACGGCGGCATCGACATCGGTGGCGATGTGCTCGTCGAGAACGGGCGTTTGCTCTTCCGGGGTCCGGTCCTGCTGGAAACCGATGCGACGGTCGACGGCGATCGGGTCACTTTCGACGGAACGCTTGACGGAACGTTTGCCCTGATCGTGAACGCCGACGAGCGAATCGTGTTCATGGGCGATATCGGGCAGGCTTCCGGCGGCGAGAAGTCCGATGGCGACGGGCTGCAGTCGCTGACGCTGCACGCCGGCGAGCTGGTTGAGTTCGCCAACGAGGGCGGTATGTCGGTCCATGTTCTGGACGGCATCAGCTTCAACGCGGGCGACCCGGAGAGCGGTTCAATTCCAGATGTGGCGACCATCGGCTCGGCCGGCGACCTGCTCATCGACTGCGGTGAGTTTCTCATGGGGCCGCGGCAGAAGATCACGGTCCTCGGCTCGCTGACGATCAACGCCGGGGCTGGGACGGTCACCCTTGGCGACGTCAACGTGCTGAACGACCTGGCGGTGAATGCGGCGGCGATCCGGCTTCGCTCGCGACCTGGTGGAAATGTCCTCGGCGCCAGCGGAACGGTGGAGGACGAGGGCGCCGACCTGATCGTCGGCGGTCAGATCGGCTTCTCCTCGATCCCGATCATCCTTGGCGATGGGACCGTCCAATTCGCCTCCTTCGACGCCAACGCGGACACCACGGGGAACTTGAGCGGCTTCACGCTCCGCCTCCTCGGCGAGCCGATCGACGTGGCTGCCCTGCGGCAGGGGTCCATCTACTTTGACCTCACCTTGCCAGGGCTTCCGCCTCCACCTCCTGCGATCAGCACGGCTTCGCCGGCGACCATTCTCGCGGTCGAAGACACCGACGAGGCCGATGATGGCATGGACGCGAATCGAGCGATCCTTCGCGAGAACGAACGGATCGCCTTGAACAGACTGTTAGGTCCGGGCGTGAGCGTCCGGCGGCAATTGCCAGTCGAACTCGAGCGCGGGGGTGCGGGCACGATCACCTACGACACAGGCGAGATCGGCGAGGCCGCTCGTCTCGAGGGTGACGCGATGGAGATCGCCATCCCGCGCCTCTCCCGCGACGCGGCGGTGCGATTCCTCGGCGCCCACGCCCGCCTTGAGGCACTCACGGCGGCGGAGGCCGATCGCGAACGGGGCCGAGTCATCCTGGCCCGACTCGCGGCGGCGGCTGATGCTGCGGGTGTTGAGGCGATCGCGGCCGAATTGGCCAGCGGCGGCACGGCCGACCTCGATCTGCTCCGGGCGATTGCCGAAGAGATTCGTTGGGGTGAGGCGATCGGTCTCTCGGAGCGTGAGCGTCGTGCGGCGGGTAACGCAGGCATGAGCTTCCCGCAGAGCCGCGTGATGGCAACACTCGGGGCCGAGTCCTGTCCACTGAGCGCGTCCATGCTCGGCGAGGGCTTCTGGCGAATCGTTGGCACCGTCCGGTGAGGCCGGTCAACCCTACCAAGTACATCGCCGCCCGGGGCATGGTGCCCCGGGCGGCGGTCTTGTGTCGAGGTTGATCGGCGTGCTCAAACGTCAGGGGCCGAGCAACTCGTAGCTCAGGGTCACCTCAACCGTCGCATCGCCTTCGGCAACGGTGAACTTCCGCGAGAGCTTGCCGTTCGGGGCGTTGCGAATGTCGGCCAGCGTGACCTTCGCGGTCTTGCGCTCGTACTTCGCATAGCCGCGGTCTCGGTCGGCGCTGTTCGCGCCGGCGAACTCGGGATCGGGAGCGCCCATGATGCGGTCGTTGATCTCGATCTCGACCTTCACCTCATCCTCGCTCGTGATAGCGGGGTTGAAGTTGAACGTGCCGCTTTCGTTGACGTTGATCGCGACGCCTTGCTTGCCGCTGACGGACTGTCCGGACGACTTCGACCAGAGCGTGCGCTCGCCGCTGGCGAGGCTACCGCTCTCGACGACCTTCACGTGACCGAAGAGCTCCTCGTCGCCCCAATCAACGACCTTCGTCGGCTTGATGGAGTTGAGGGTGATCTTCACTTGCTTCGCCCGGAAGCACTCCTTGTCGATCAGGTCCGCAAAGGCGCCGACTTTCGCCGGAGCGTTGTCACTGGCATAACGCAAGGTGTAGGCGATCGGCACGGCGTTCACGCCGGCGACGCTCGGATCGATCTGCTCGATGTAGTTGCGAAGCGTTGCCAGGTCGCGGACCTGAACGGCGTTC
The DNA here is from genome assembly GCA_016795065.1 of Phycisphaerae bacterium. GTDB lineage: Bacteria > Planctomycetota > Phycisphaerae > Phycisphaerales > SM1A02 > JAEUIT01. The sequence goes on along the minus strand of JAEUIU010000058.1, from coordinate 65,082 downwards.
TGAACGGCGCCGCCGACCACGGTCATGCGGACGAATCCGAGCTCAAGCGAGGCCTTTGCCTCGGCGGAGAGATTGCGCTCGGCCGAGACCAGATCGACACCCTCGGCACTGAGCGAGAGCAACTGATTGAGCGTCGCCGATGCCTCGGCCCGCGACACGAACGAGCCCACCATGAGGAACGCGCGGCGACCATACTGCACGTCGGTCACGCAGACGGCATCGCCGGGAGCGGAGCCGTCGATCGTCGAGGCGGGCCCCTCTCCTCCGAGTGAGATCGTGTAGTACACCTGATTGAGCGAAGCGACCGCGACATTCACGCCCTGCTCGAAGCCGAGGCTGCCGTTGCCACCCGCACCGACCGAGGCCGGGACGCCGAGGAGCGCCTCGAGGTTCGCTTCGGTCGAGGCCTCCATCTCAACGCTCAGCTGTTGGCTCGCCTTGAAGGCGACCTCGGTGTACTCCAGATAGGTGTTCGCGTTGGCACTTGCCGCGCCGGAACGGAGCTGGTTGATGCCGGTCAGCACCTGGGTGCGATCATTGAAGTTCGCGACGTTCGAAGCGACCGAGCCGTTGAGGTTGAAGACGTCGATGGTGACGCTCCCGGGCTTACGCTGCAGGCTCATGGGAGTGAAGACGCCACGCACGACGTCGGAATCGCGAAAGAGCGCACCGGGGTAGATCACGCTCTGGTTCTGCGAGCTCGGCAGTCCTGCGATCAGCAGTGGTCCGGCAAACTGGCGGGCGATGTCGATTGGAGTGGTCTTGCAGACGATGAGGTCGTTGGAGCCGCGCTGAACCGAGGTCTCGCCACTCGATTCGCCGGGAAGCGCCGGTGCGGAGCGGGCCATGAAGTACTTGACGCCGTTGGATGCGGTGCCGGTGACCTGCTTGGGCCCGATGGACATCTGCAGCTTGCCATAACGATTCGGCATGTTCGCGATCAAGGCGAACTTTTCGGCCGGCGAGAGTCCCTTCTGCGATCCGGTCACGAGATCGTTCATGGTGAGCGAGTCGAGCTTGATCGACTTCAGCTTGCCGAGGTTGGCGCGCACCGTGGGCTTGGTCTGAGCCTTCATCGGCTTGCCCTGAGTGGGCAGCGATGGTGCGCCGGGCTTCCCCGGCTTCGGCGGAATCCCTTGGGCGAGGGCATGGCCGTTCAGGATGAGTGCAGTCGATCCGAAGAGTGCGCAGAGCAACAGCTTCGACAGGCTTCCGGTCGTCATGGTCGGCTCCTTCTGAGTCCGTCTAAATGAGTTTCGCGGGCGGCTCGGGTGCGTCGTTGCGCCGACCACTCGGTACGGCGGCAAGGCTCGCACCCGTCTGCCTGCGGCATGCGCGGGGCATGCGGACAGGGGTGAATAGGCGGCGCAAACCCGGCCTTGGACGCCCAAAGGAGAAAATCGCACAGGTTCCGTCGCCGCCGGTGCGGCTCGCAGGCTTGACGTCCGATGGAGTTGGGCTACACTTGCATGGATACGCAAATGAGAGCCAGCCCCTCCTCAGCCCACAAGGCAGCCAAGGAGAAAGCCAAAGCCAAAGCCAGAACCGGCCCCGCGTCTCGCCGCACCACAAGGCCGGCCTCGCCCAAGCAGGCCGCGAACTGCTGTGGCGTGCTGGATGACCTGCTCAAACCGGAGCTCTTCAAGGCTCTTTGCGATCCGACGCGGGCCCGACTGGTTGGATGCCTGGTGAAGTGCGGGCGACCCTGTTCGGTCGGTGAGGTCGCCGAGTGTTGCGACGTCGACCTTTCGGTCGTTTCGCGCCATCTCAAACAGCTTGCCGGCGCGGGGGTTCTCACCCAGGCCCGTTGTGGTCGCGTGGTGTCCTATGCGGTGCGATTCTCAGAGGTATGCACCATGCTGAGAGCGCTGGCTGACGCGATTGAGGAGCATCAACCATGTCCCGGCGAGTGCCTTGTGTCGGACGGATGCTGTGGCCAGTTAGGGTCATGTGCAAAGGAACCGTCCAAACGAGTTCAAAACGTCTACAGCAGAAAGTGATGGAGCCATGAGCGATCGACAAAGGAATGGAACGGACCAACAGGCCGGCTGCTGCTCGAGCGACTGCTGCTGCGGTGGACCCAAGGGGGCGCCTCAGAGCGAACGCCCACAACCGAGCCCCGAGAATGTGCGCGAGAACGTTCGCGCCGGATACGCGAAGATCGCCCAGGAGGGCGGTTGGTCCGCAAGTTCGTCGTCAGCAAGCACCACGGCGTCGGCCGGTGGCTGTTGTGGCGGCGGTGGCTGCTGCGGCTCGGCCGCGTTCAGCCCCGAACAGCTTGCGGCGGCTCTCGGCTATTCGGCGACGGAACTCAGTGCTGCGCCGGAGAGCGCGAACATGGGCCTCTCGTGCGGGAATCCGACCGCCATCGCGTCGCTCGCGGCTGGTGAGGTGGTTCTCGATCTGGGGTCCGGCGGCGGCTTCGATTGCTTCATTGCCGGCGCGAAGGTCGGCCCGACCGGTCGCGTGATCGGCGTCGACATGACGGCCGAAATGCTTGCGAAGGCCCGCCAGAACACAGCCCACTACCGCTCGCGCACCGGCCTGGACAACGTGGAGTTTCGCCTCGGCGAGATCGAGCACCTTCCCCTCGCCGATGGGAGCGTCGACGTGGTCATTTCCAACTGCGTGCTGAACCTCTCACCGGACAAGTCGCGGGTGTGGCGTGAGATCGCACGCGTCCTCCGGCCAGGTGGACGCGTGGCGGTCTCCGACTTGGCCCTCCTGAAGCCGTTGCCCGAGGCTGTACGCCACGACGTCGAGGCACTTGTCGGATGCGTCGCGGGCGCTGTCCTGGTCGAGGAGACAAGGCGCGATGCGCGGGACGCAGGCCTTGTCGACATCGTCCTAACAGCCAAGCCCGAGTACATCGATGCGATGACAAATTGGGAGGACCCGCTCTATCGGCGGATCGTCGCCAGCCTGCCGGCCGGGTCGAAGCCGAGCGACTTCATCACCAGCCTCGATGTATCGGCACGGCGCGCATGATGATGACGCTATCGAATGCGTGAATAGAACTTCCGCGAACCCGATTGACCGAAGACGAGCTGTCCCTCGTGCATGACGAATCGGGCACGTTCCGTGCTGCCGTCGCTAGTGCTGAAGACGATGTAGTTCGACTCTCCGCTTCGTTCGACACGCCACGTGCCCCGCGCCGTCACCTCAAAGGGTGAGTCGATGGAAACACCGGCGTTGCCGCCGGCCGACCGCGATCCCCTCGAAAAGGTGCCGTCGGCGCCGAGGTCGAGGATGCGCTGCGTGACCAGACTGGTGGTGCCGAATGAGTCGAATCCCGAGCCGGAGGAGAGGATCTCGTCGCTGCTCCACCGACCGATCACCTCTCGATCGAGATGTGCCGGCAACGGCGAGGCGTCCTTCGGTTCGACAAAGCGGAGCGTGGCGAGAAGTTCCTTCGCCTGCCTTTCCCTCGCGGCGACGGTGGTCGCGTCACCGCTGGTGACAATGGCGACGACGCGGCGGTCGCCGTTGCGGGCCAGGATCGACAAGCGCAGGTCTGCGCCGTCATCACCGCGACCAGAGCAGCGCATGAGGACGCCGCCGCCGGGAAGCGGTTCGAGCTTCCCCTCGCGGTGAAGACGCGGTGCGTCGGCCAACAATTCGGCCGCCGCCTGTTCGGCAGTGGCCGGATCATCCAGCGTTCGGCCCGCCGTCCACGGCATCGAGTTGATGGCATACATCTCGGCCATGGGCGAACCGGCATTCGGGCCGTCGGGAGTGAGCAGCGCGGCGGATCCCTCGGTCGTCCGCGACCAGGTCTTTGGATATCGAATCGCGTAGCCACCGAGGTCGTGGACGAGTTCGGTCATGGTGTCGGCAGCCCTCCCGTCGGCCCGCAGCGAAGCGGGCGAAGTGTTAGGTTGATCGCCCGCTGTCGCCGAAGCGAACATCAACTCCCAGTCGGAGGAGCGATCGCGCATGACGGAGGCGGGGCCTGCGACGGCGATGGTGAGGAGACGATCGCCGATCGCTCGTGCGAAGACATGAAGTCGCACCTCGACGCCGGAGTCGTTAGCGTTGCTGAACTCCATGCGCAGCGCGTCGCCCTCGGAGCGGGGCGGACCATCAGCCGAGAACCCGGGCATGACGGCGAGGTACTGCTCGCGAAGTCGAGCAACGGTGGCTTCGTCGCCAAGTCGCACAGTGACGTCCCAAGGTTCGCAGCCGAACATGCCAACGAGGCCGGGATGGGCGGCCTGGTCCGCCGACGACGGGGCGAGCATGAGGACGCCTGCGGAACCCTCCGAACTCGTCCAGCCGCGAGGCAATCGCATGCAGCCACCTGACGGGATGTGCGCGATCGTTCCGCTCTCGGCGGTCACTTCGGCCGCGGTTTCGCTCGGGTCCACGGACGGCGCGGCCTCTTGCCCGAAAGTTGTCGACATGAGGAGCGGAGACGCGAGAACCGAAGCGGACGCGATCGACGCCCAGAGGACGAGTCGCGCCGAGGCGATTCGCGCGAGGTGATGCCGAGGACTGAGCAAACGTTCTCGCATGGGAACTCCTGTTCGGGCCCAGGTGGGCCGTAACGGAAGCGAGTAGTCCACATCCGAGCCGCTCTGGACGATTCGCAAGATTTTTGCCCGCATTTTCCGGAAGTGCGTTTGGGCAGTGGTAGTGTGGGCCCGTTCGACTGATGGAGGAGAGCATGAGAACGACATGGACCTATTTGGCGTTGCTTGCCGCCTGCCTCACGGGCGGTGTGGTGGCCGGGCCGACTGGCAGCGAGGCTTTGGGGGAACCCCGGTCTCGCCCAGCACTCGCGGCCCGGGAGCTGTCGGCGCCGCCCGAGGATCTTGTAAACGGCCGGTTGCGGTTGCCGGATCCAACCTCGATTGAGTCCGGGCATGCACTCCTCCGACTCAAAGCGACGCGCGAGGGTGGCGTTGCGGTGGCACAGGCGGCGGTACCCCATGTCGGCACCGCCAAGAACCAGAGCCTCGTGCTGATGGTCGCGATGAACTCGACCGGCCCCTGGGACGTGCAGGTGCGATCACCGCGCGGAGCGATTGTGGTCGGCCAGGCGGTCGCCAAACCAGATGGTGTTGACATTCGGGATGGCGATCTCGGCGGATTGCTGCACGCCGGGCAAGCGATCCCGATTCGGCGCATCGAGATAGCTGCCGCCGACGCTGGGGTGTGGCGGATTGATGTGGTGGGCCCGGCTTCCGAGAGCGGCGTGGACGGGGTGTTGCTTGCCGGCACGACCGGTGAGGTCGAGCCGCACATGATTCTGCGGGGACGCTTCGAGGGCTGGGTATCGAGGGTTGGCATCACACGTGAGTTCCTGCTCGATGCAGGGGTTCCACTCGAAGGCGTCATGGCTGTGGTGCGAAGCGCTTCGGGGACGATCACGAACGCGGCGCCAATTGAGGGTGGAGTTGCCTTTGTGCCGTCCGAGCCCGGGCCGCACACGCTTGAGGTTCGCGCCGGGCTTCGAGTCGACGTAGCGCGAGGTGCGTCAGGACTGGACGGTTCGGTGTTACGCACGCTCGAGATCCCGTTCGTCGTGAGCGGTTCCACCGTTCGTTCGACAGGTCGCGCGACGTCTTCAAACCTTGATGTTCAGCGCACGCGGGTGGCGCTCCCTGTGGAAGGCGGGTCCGAGGGCGAGGAGGCGTTTGTCGCGGGCGAGATCTGGTCGGTCAGCGCCAGCGGCGAAAGGCCGGTGTGTTGGCTCGGTTCGATGGGAACCGTGACGAATGGAGCGCTCGCGGTCACATTTGATCGTCGATGGCTCGCTCGCGAAGGGGTGCGAGGGGGGGCGCTCGAATTGCGAGATGTTCGAATCATGGGTCGGGACGCCTCCACGGTCATCGATCGGGTGGCGACGATCCCACTTGGCCAAGCGCCGGCTGCGGTCCCCTTTGATCCCAGGGACGAGATGTCGCTCTTGCAAGGCCGCGGAGGCGGCCACCCCTTCGGGATGTCCGTTGAGCCGAGCGTCCCTGCGGACGACGCCGCCTTCGGCAGTCACGCCTTGATGCTGGTGCACGGATATTGCTCGGATGGTCAGCCGTTCCCGCCGAGCCACTTCACGGGGCAGGTCGCGACTTTCATGGATCCGAATCAGGCTCGCTCCAACGATGAGTTCGCCCAACTCGTCGGAGCGTTCGGTGGCAACGTCAAGAGTTTCGGTGTCGTGGCCCACAGTCAGGGCGGCTTGGCCAGCCTCCACCTCTACACGTTCTACTGGAGTGGACTCGACTGGGCGACCGGTCCTCGTCTCATCCAATCGGTGGGGAGCCCTTATCAGGGTACTCCGCTCGCCGGAAACCTCGCGGTCTTGGGCGACATCTTCGGTGTCGGGTGCGGACCTGTGAACGACATGAGCCCCGATGGGGCCACCGCATGGCTGGCCAACATCCCGAGTTGGGCTCGGGCGAAGGTCTGGTACTGGACGACCTCCTACAAGGACTATCCCTTCAGTTACGACTACTGCGATTTCGTGTCTGATCTCTTCCTAAGCAACCCTGACGACGGCGTCATCGAGAAGTCCAAGGGGCAGCTTCCAGGGGCAAACAACATGGGGCACACGGATGGTTGGTGCCATGTCGCCGACATGGAAGATCCTCCGCAGTGCACTGACGCGACACGCAACGCACAGATGAACGGGAGCGCAGCGCGATGATCGACACACCACGCCCACGATGGTCCCGCATTCGATGCTCGATCGATGACACCCCGGAGCATCGGGGGATCCTGCTCGTCTCCCTCGGGAATGTCGCGGTCATAGCAGCCAGCGTCTTCGCCGCCAGCGCCGGTTCGCTAGCCCGAGCAGAGGTCTTCTGCAACGCAACACCTCAGTCGATTCCGGATGGTGCAGGCAGCCTCACAAAGACGATTCTCGTGACGGACGCGCCGGGTGGTTCAGCGATCACCTCGGTGCGGGTCTCAGTGGCGGCGACCCATCCTTGGGTGGGTGACTTGCACATGGTCCTGCGCCACCCCAGCGGAGCCGAAGCGATCCTTCTCGATCAACCCGGCATCCCGAGCATCGGGTTCCCGGGGCCGTGGGGATGCGGGGGTCACGATCTTGATGTGACCTTTGACGATGCGGCCACGTTCGATGGTGAAAGCTCTTGCGAAACGGTCGGTATCGCCATCGCCGGGGCAAGGCGACCAGTCCAGTCGCTTGCGGTCTTCCAGGGGTTGGCTCCCGACGGACTCTGGAGCCTCGAAATCACCGATGCCGTCGCGATCGACGCGGGGAGCGTCGGGACGATCTGCCTGGACATCCTCTGGTCGCCGATTTCCGAATGCCCAGCGGACCTCGACGGAAGCGGTTCGGTGGATGGCGCCGATTTGGCGGTCGTCCTCGGGGCATGGGGGGCAACCTGCTCCGACTGTTCTGCCGACCTGACCGACGATGGAGCGATCGACGGAGCAGACCTCGCGGTGCTCTTAGGCTCGTGGGGGGCTTGTCCGGACTGAGCCGGTCTGTGCGCGTTGAATGGTCGTCAACGCCAAGTCAGCCGCCGGAGCAGTCCCGCTTGAAACTCAGGGGGCGGCTTCCTTCGGGGCCTGCGTGGGGGCCGCCGCGCCTTCACTTGGCCCCAGTCGATTCTCTTCCGGTTTCGGAAGCAACTTGTCCATGACACCTAGTGCATCCGAGGCGGCCTCGCGCCAAGCTGCGAGGTCGATAGCCTGCGTCCAGGAAAAGGAGGTGACGTACTCGTACCAATCACGACTGTCAGGCTTGGCCGGATCTGCAGGCCTCAGGCGAGAAACGATTCGGTTGCACGCGTCCACCGCAATCTTGTGTGGGACAAGGTCGCCGACACCGAGGAGGGGAGCGTGGTGCATCGCGAGGTCGCGCCATCGCGCCATGCTGGCGGCGATCGCCTCGTCGGACGCATCTTCGTGGGGGCTCGCCACACGCACCTGCTCAAGGAGAAGGAAATACGTAAATCCGTCGCCGCGCTTCTTGAGGGTGTTCAACACCATCGCCTTGTCACGATCCCCGTTGACCGTCAGCCTTGCGGCGGCCAGTTCTCGATCCGCTTCCATGGACTTGGTGAAGCCGGCGGGGTCGCCACGGTCAACGGTCACAGCGACCGCACGAAGTCGAACGATCGCGGCGGCGTCGAGTCGTCCAGCGGCGGTGGCGTCGCTGAGGTTGGCCGCGGCTTCGGAAAGGATGGACGCCGCAAACACCGAATGGCCGATGCCGGGATCCATGGCGAGATGCCTCGCCGCTCTGAGGGACGCTGCAACCGCCTCCTCTTCCACGAAAGGGGGCTGCCGAGAGGCTCCAGAAGGAACCAGGTTCCGATCGCTGCTGGGCGCGGTCTCGTGCGAATCTGCCTCTGTCCCTGAGGCCTGGGCTTCGTCTGGACCAAGCGCGGCGTCAGCACCGAGGGCCCGAAGCCCACCGCGCAAGCCGGGTAGGTAACTCGCAATCAGCGACGGTCGTGGTTCGCGACTGACCGAGAAGTCACATCGCTCTCGCTCCGCCGCTTCCGCGAAAGCCTCGCGGAGTCGGCCTCGGAGCGAAGCCAGTGTTCGGCGGGCACGTTGTCGCGCTTCGGGATCGAGGGCAGCCCCAGCGAGGCGGGCGGCTTCCATGGCCTCCTGCTCGTCGCGGCCGAGCGTGTCCATCAGGGCAGCGATCCTCAAGTACGCAAACGCCGCGTTGGCAAACTTCATCGGCGAAGCCTTGCCCAGGCGAATCGCATTCAGCATCTCCCAGCGCTTGTCGAGCATGTCCGAGACGCGCCACGAGGAGTCCGCGCATCGAAGAAGGGAGGGCATCAGCAGCCGACCAAGCAACCCCGCCTCACCGTTCGCTGCCCTCGCCTCCAACGCGGCCAGGGCTGCTCGTCCCGCCTCTCGGTCGGGATTGCTCGCAGCTTCCGCCGCTTCGCCGTACATCTTCTCCAGCGTCGTGACATCCGCGTCGACCCGTTCGGGAGTGAGTTCGTTGGCGTTGATGGAGCCGGGAGCGGCGCCGACCAGCGCCTCGATCGGTTCCCCGTCCTTGAGCCATTGCTCCAGGGAGGCTCGCACCAGGCCTGCTTCGGACTTGACCGCGTCGGTGATGGCAAGCGGATCGGGTCCCCGAAGTGCGGCAAGCGCATCCGCCAGTTGGCCCGCGCGTTCAGCGTCGAGTGCCCCAACGCTCATGGCTCGGTCGATCGCCGCGTCGTTCAGGGTTAGGAGCGCCCCGCTGACGAGGCTCGAGATCAGCACGGCATCCTGCCGGGCGTGTGTTGCGAAGCCCGTGATCGCGAGAAGTGAGTCCGTCGCGCCGCGCGCGTCACCGTCGGCCAGACGCACCTCCGCATCGAGGCGAAGCACCCGCGCCGCGTTGCGAAGCGCCTGCAGATGTGGCATGAGGAGGCCGAACCCTTGGCTCCGATCCAGCTCAAGTCCGTACTCAGCGGTTCGCCCGCCCGCCCGCACCAGATCAAGGTACGGCTGCACCTTCGCCAGCGCTGCCCGCACTTCAGCCGTCGGCGCCCCCTCCAACTCCGAACCGAGAATCTCCAGTTCCCGCGCCGAGATCGATGGCTGATCACCCGTCGCTTGCGCTTTCCACCAGTCGAATGCCTTGGCGTACGAGTCAATCGCCTTGGGAGGGTCATTCGGGGGCGATCCGCCGACTCCGCGTTGAACCACGAGTGCGGCGAGTGCGATGACCAACAGCCGAATCAGAGTTCGCATGGGAAGAAGGCTCCGCGGTCATGTTCGCACCGATCGGATCTCGGTGCCCATAGCGTTGGCAGCTCGACACGATTCTGTGCCCATCCCACAGCCTACCGGGTTGCCCGTGATCCCAAACACCGCACGTCATGTGTCCGCGGTCTTCACCGAAACGGCCACACCTGAATGTCTCCTGGTGGCTTTGGCCACAAGCCACCCCATTCAGCAGGTCGCCCCATCATGTCGAAAAGGGTCTGCGTGGGCCAGGGATGAGCGAGCCCATCATCGGAGAGGTCCGGACCGACGCTCCACAGGACTGGTTCTCCCGCCCTGAGTTCGTAGCGAAGCGGTTCCCCCGTGAATGGATCAGCGGGCAGTTCGGATAGGTAAACAGGTACGAGTGAATCGAGCGCTGCCGGCCACGATCCCGTTTCGGTCCGATGGCGATGGAGTGAGATTCCGACTCTGCAGAGATCAAGCCGCAGGCGCACTTTGGCGAAGGTGGTCGCAGCGCGGACCGCGCTCTCGCCGCCTAGCCAATCGTCCAGCCAACCGGGGCCGGAAACGCCGCGGAGGGTATCCCCATCGTGACGTGGCGGGTCGGGCAGCAGCATGGGTGCCCACTTCCAGGAAGGCGTCGATTGGATCCGCTCCGCACGATCGAGGGCCGCCGCCCGGATCTCCCGAGCCTCTGCGCGAGAGGGACCAACCAGAGCGGCGGCGGGCAAAGCCAGGGTGGCCAGAAGCGGCCTGGCATCCTCATGGGACGATGCAAAGGGCAACTCGGCAGATGTCGCAACAAGGTGCCCGCTCCCGGCGCCATCATCCGAGAAGCAGCGCTGAAGCACATCCTCGAAGCAGAGCCTCTCGCCCGCGAAGGATATGCGCAGTGAATCATCATCAATTCGTCCCAGCAGATCCGAAAGTCGTGCGAGGTGAGCCGTCGTCCATCGCTCGGGCGCAATGGTGACGAGCGCTGCCGACGTCTCGGACGCCATCGCTACGAAGGCAAGAGAAACAAGCTGATCGACCAAGAGGGGCCGATCGACCTGCCGGGCCATTTCGATGATCGATCCAATGTCGCGTATCGCCTCGTCTAGCTCGCCGCGGTTGGCACGATGTCGAGCGTCGCATGCGAGCCAGCGAGCGGCCCGCTGCAACTCGGCGAGATGGGGGAGCACCGTCAGCACGAGCGATGATTCGGCTGCGGACTTCGCACCCCATTTCGAGGCTATCCCCGAGCGTCCGTCCATCGAGTAGAGGTCCATGTCCTCTGACGAGAACGCTCCGACTCGAACCCCGAGCTTCGGTCGCGCCGCCGCCGCGCGGATCTGTTCCAGTTGGGGGCCAATTTCGGAGAGCGCCCGTTCCGCCGCGTCCCACGCCTCCGTGCCAGGCGTGGTCTCCATGAGTGGCACGGACTTCGGAGGGGAAAGGTCGCCGGGTTTCGCTTCGAATGCACGGTTGAGTTCACGCTCCAGGGGGTTCAGGCGCATGAGCGCATCGCGATAGAGCGGCCAGCCCTCCTCTTCCGCAGACGGAACGCCCATCAGCGAGTTGAGTCTCGCGACATAGTTCACGCTCACGGTTGGTTCGACGAGCCAGTATCTGGCCGCGAGAACGACGTAGCCGACGGTCCCAACCAGCGCAACCGTTCCGAGCGAGCGCGACGTCCACCACCACGACTTCCAAAGCGGGCCTCGCTTTCGTCGAATCGCCCGTCGCAGGAGGCGCGCCGCCCGGCGCTCATCGCCAAAGCTGGCGATCGCCGCATCCGGCGAAGTGCCAGCGGAGAGTGCCTCCGCAAAGTGCGAGAGGAGTTCACGTGCCGTCTCGGCCCGCTCCGCTCCGCTGCCTCCGGCGCGCCGAACGACTCGCTCGATGAGGACCCGGACCGCGGGTGGCGCATCGCACGCCAGAATCATCTCGCGCCACGACGTCTGAGGTTGCGACTCCCAGCGAAGAGGAACCCCACGCAGCATCCGGAGCAGGGGCGACCGGTCACGCAACGAGACGGATAGCCGGCGAGGCGAATGCCTGTCGAGCGTCATGTGGGATCTCCGCCACTCGTCGATGCCAGGTGCCGCTTCGTTCGCGGTTTTCGATGAAGGTTGCGCGACAGATGTTGCGACATGCCGAGCTCCAGAGGTGCGTTGCGGATGAGGCTATCGGGAAGTGCAGCGCGAAGCCAAGCCCATACCCGGCTCGCGCGCCGGATCAGCGACTGGATCTCGTCCGGTAGACCCGATGCACTCACGATCGCGAGCCACGAGCCGCCCGTGGGCACCCTCGAAGTGCCCGCCGGAAGCGTGACCGAGACCGCGCCATCGTCGGGGCGCTCGGATGGAGGGATGCTCATGCCGCACCGCCTCCGGCGAGGCGTGGCGATTCGGCGCCAAGCAGCCTTCCGCTCAGCACGCCGAGGGCACCCATCGCCTTGGCGATCGTCTGCCACTCCTTTGTGGCCTCGACAAGCTTCTTCTTTCCCTTGTCGGTCAGCCGGTAGTACTTCCGCGGCCGCGGATCGGCCTCCTGCCACCGGCTCGCGATCAGCTTCTTCGCCTCGAGGTTGTAGAGCATCGGATAGAGCGTCGACTGCCCCATCTCGAGGAGTCCCTCGCTCCGCTTGCCGAGCTCTTCAACCAGCTCGTACCCGTACATCTCTTTCCGCTCGAGGAGCTTGAGTACGGCAACGGGGCCAGCGCCCCGCATGAGTTCAGTCTCGATTCGCATGCGAACCTCCAGTGGCACTGGCCATCCTGGCGATCAGGTAGGTCAGGACAGATACTATGCGACACAGAGTATCGGCCGGTTCCGGTCAAGGCAAAAGAAAAACCGCGAGGCGGTCCTCGCGGTGCTCCAACGGTCTCGGGTGGCGTTGTTGCGACTCAGGTTCGGGCGGCCGAGCCGGCCCGCACGCCTGCTGCCGCGGGGACAAACCGCTCCGCGATCTGGATCGCATTGAGCGCCGCGCCCTTGCGGATCTGGTCGCCCGAGACGAAAAGGTCGAGTCCCTTGCCGGGTTCCTGGCTGATATCCGCCCGAATGCGGCCGACAAGAACGTCATCGATCCCCGATGCCTCGATCGGTTCGGGGAACCGGTTCGCGGCCCGGTCATCGACGATCCGGATCCCCGGCGCCTTGGCGAGGATCGTCCGCGCATCCGCCTCGCTCAACGAGTCCCGGAACGTCAGGTTGATCGCCTCGCAGTGTGCCCGCAGCGTCGGCACGCGCACGCAGGTCGCCGTCACGCGCACCTTCTGGTCGTTCCAGATCTTCCGCGTCTCAAGGAGGAGCTTCCTTTCCTCCTCGTTATAGCCGTCCGGGCCGATCGCTGAGTTGTGGCTGAAGACGTTGAAGAGGTACTGTCGGCCGAAGATCGCGGTCGTGTACGCGAAACCGGCCACGAACTCGCGGGCCTGCGTCTCGAGCTCGCGCATCGCCGCGGCACCCGCGCCGCTTGCGGCCTGGTAGGTCGCCACCACCATGCGCTCGATGCCCACCGCACGATGGAGCGGCGAGACGGCCATCAGGGCAATGATGGTCGAGCAGTTTGGGTTGGCGATGATGCATGGCTTCGTGATGGAGGCGAGCACATCCCCATTCACCTCCGGAACGACCAACGGGACGTCGGGATCCATGCGGAAGCACGACGAGTTGTCGACGACCATGCAACCGGCCTGCACGGCGATCGGCCCGTACTGCTTGCTGACGTTCTTGCCCGCGCTGAAGAGCGCGATGTGCACGCCGTCGAAGCTGTCCTCGTTCAACTCCTCGACGAGCAGTTTGCGACCCTGGAAGTCGACCACGGTGCCCGCTGAGCGCTTGCTTGCGAAGAGGCGAAGCTGGCGGTGCGGGAAGCGACGGGAGGCGAGAATCGAGAGGAATTCCTCGCCCACGGCGCCAGTGGCGCCGACGATGGCAATGACGGGGTCCGACGGGATCATTGTGAAGACTGTACAAAACCGGTCATGACGAAGCACGACGTTCACTCGAACCGGGCCCCGGAACCGGTCGGACCCTATCCGCATGCCAAGCGCGTGGGATCCCTGATCTTCTTCTCCGGGGTCGGGCCCCGCCGGCGGGGAACCAAGGAGATTCCGGGCGTCCGGCTCGGTCCGGACGGAACCGTCGTCGAGAAGGACATCGAGGCCCAGTGCCGTTCGTGCTTCGACAACCTGAAGACGGTCTGTGCCGACGCCGGGATCCCGTGGACCTCGATCGCCGACGTCACCATCTTCCTGACCGACATGAAGGCCGATTTTGCGGTCTACAACCGGATCTACGCGGAGTACTTCGCCGGTCCGGGAAATCCGAACCCGACCCGGACGACGATCGAGATCAATGCCTTGCCGACCCCGATCGCCGTCGAGGTCAAGGCGATCGCCGTCGCGGAGTGAAGGCGATCCCGCGGGAGCCTCAGAGCGTCCGCAACACCGCCCGCACTGGACTGGCGTCGAAACCGACCAGCGGCAACGGAAGGGCGATGAGTTCGTAGATGCCGTCCGGTACGTGACCGAGTCTCAGCCCCTCGAGGATCGCAACGTCGCGGGCGAGGAACCGCTTGTGGGCGGGAAGGTCCTTCGATGAGAAGAGGTCGACGCTCGGGGTGTCGATGCCGATCGTCATCACTCCCTGGTCGGCAAAGGCGTCGACGAGAGCCGGATCGAGGGCCGCGAAATCCTCGCTCCACTGTTCGGGGTCCGGGAAGGTCTCGGTGGCGATCAGGACCCTCGGCGCCGTCGGGCGACGGGCGAGATCGTGCATGGTCACGCGCCCGCCGCGCCCGATGCGGGCCCGCACGACCTCGCACAGGCCGAGATAGCGCTCAAGCGGCTGCCGTTCGATCGACGGCGCCCTGGCCCCGTAGTGATTGGGACCGTCGGCATGAGCCCCGAGATGCACGGTCGCCCGAAGCGTTGAGAGCGTCACCGTCGCTCCCCGCTCGATCTCACATAACACTTCGCGCGTCGGCGGCGTGTCACCCGGCCAGACCGCGAGTCGCGTGGTGATCGGCGGGGTGATGTCAAGCAGTTCGCTCATCGTCCCTCACCCGCGTGTCCGCCCTTCGCGCTTTCGTCGTCGGCCTCGCGCGCCCAACGCATGATCGCCGGTGCGGCGAGGGCCGCTCCGACCGACACGAGGATCGTGACGGTCCACGCGAGCGGACGCAGGAAGGAGAGGCGTCCGCTTGGCGGCCCGAAGAGAAGCGAGATCGAATCGAAGAACGCCATGGCCGCCGGATCCCCGCTACCGCCGCGCACCAAGACGCGATGCACGCCAATGCCCGACGGTGCCCAGTGGTAAAAGGAGTAAGCGCTGCCTCCGACCGCTGCGAAACCAGCCGTCATGCCACCCCAGGCCAATGCTCCGATCGACATGCCGCCGATGGCCAGGCCGAGCGGCGCAATCGAAAGTCCGCCGAACGAGGTCAAGAGTCCGATGCTCATGCCGCCGAAGGAGAAGAGACCGATCGAGGTGCCGCCGATCGCCAAGATTCCCCGCGCGAGACCACCTAACGCTACGACACCGGTCGCCTTGTCCCCGATGGCGATCCAGCCTCGGGCGTGGCCCGGCTTGCCGTCCGGGCCGATGCCTTTGGACACCGCGATGGCCGGAAGTCCAAAGAGCTTCGCTTTCGACGCATAGCGCTTAAAGCGCAGATTCTTGTTCGCCTCGCGCACCAGGATCTCGACCAGCGGCCTTCCGCATTCCGAGCATTTCGCGCTGTCGACCAGTCCGGTCAGGTCATGACCGCAGTTGGCGCAATACGGACGGCCCCAAGTCTCCGCGACATCGCTGGTGTTGCTCATGCAGGTCTCCCTCTTGCGGTCCGGTGTGATGTCACGACGAGAGCGCCACCGCGGCGCTGATCGCTCCGACCGCCGCGAGCGCCGCGGCGCCTCCCGCGACGGCGAGCACCGTGCGATTTGCCCTTGCCGCCCGCTCACGGGCCTCGGCGTAGGGGATCGTGCTGAAACTGACCATGTCGTACAGCGGCACGTACCACGAGGGGAACATGCCATGCAGGGCGTGCTCGAACCGCTTCCGCATCCGAAACGCCGGAGACGCCGTCTTGTCGCGCATCTCGATGAAGTTCTCGAGGGCCATGTCGGCGATGGCGTTGGCGTTGCGGATGCGCATCGCCTGGTAATGATCCAGCGCACCAGCCAGGTCCTTCGGGTGGGCGGTCAGGGCATCGACGAGCGCCTCGCAATCCTCGAAGCTCGCGTTCGCTCCCTGCCCGTAGAACGGCACCACCGCGTGGGCCGCGTCGCCGAGCAGGGCCACCTTCCCGTTCACGTGCCATGGCGATGAGCGCACGGTCACAAGCGCACCGACCGGGTTCTCGGCAAAGTCATCCAGCAGTGTCGGCATCAGCGGAACCGCGTCGGGGTAGACCGTTTCGAAATGTCGGCTGACCTTCTCGTCGCCATGAATCTGGGCGAAACTGCCCTCGCCCTCCCAAGGCCAGAACAGCGTGCATGTGAACGATGCATCGGGATTGGGCAGCGCGATCATCATCGATCCGCCGCGCGGCCAGATGTGCAATGCGTTCCGCTCCATCGCGAACGACCCGTCGGGCAGCGGCGGAATCGTCAGCTCCTTGTACCCGTGCCCCAGGTAGGTCTGGCTGTAGTCAAAGCGGTCGGTCTTCTGCATCGCCCCGCGCACCGCTGAGAAGGCGCCGTCCGCGCCGACGATGAGATCGGCATCAAACCGCTCGATCGAGCCGTCGTCGCGGGCGAACGTCGCGGTGGGCGTTTGGAAGTCGACATCAACGCAGCGCAGATCGAAGCGAGCCGTCACGTGACGCTCGGCACACGCTGCATTCAGCAGGAGAAGGTTGAGCCGCGATCGGCTGACGGAGTTGATCGCGTGACTTGGATCGCGCGAATACGCCTGGAACACCGGCGAGCCCGAGATCGGGTGGATCATCCGACCGGGCATGCGAACGCCTTGGGAGAGGAGTTCGTCGGTCAGGCCGGCCCGATCGAGGGCATGAATGCCGCGAGCGGAAATGGCGAGGTTGATCGAGCGGCCGCCGATGTAGTTGCGGGCCCGCGGGTCGCCGCGTCGCTCGACGATGAGCACCTCGTGCCCGGCCCGGGCGAGGTAGAGGGCCAGGAGCGAACCTCCCAGACCGGCACCGACGATGAGGACTCGGCGTGGCATGTCGAGGGGATCTCAGGAGCGATCGGAGAGCGTGGCCATCACGTGGGCGAAACGGTGGACGTCGAGGAACGTGTTGTACATCGGGGTGGGGGCGATGCGAATCACGTTGGGCTCGCGGAAGTCGCAGATCACGCCCCGTTCGGTGAGGGCGCGAAAGCGGTCCCGCGGGCGGTCATGCAAGAGAATCGAGAGCTGGCACCCCCGCGATTCGGCGTCGGAGGGCGTGATGACCTCCCACGCTCCGGCGTGCGGCACGAGCTCGCGCAGCAGCCAGGCGAGGTAGCCGGTCAGCACCCGGCTCTTGCGACGGAGCGCGGGCATGCCGACCGAATCGAAGAGTTCCAGCGACGCCCGCAGCGGGACCATCGCCATGATCGGCGGATTCGAGACCTGCCAGCCATCCGCTCCGGCGCGCGGAACGAAGTCGGGAATCAGTTGCATCTGGAATCGGGTGGACGGATCGTTGCCCCACCAGCCCGCGTAACGGGGGAGCGTCGCATCGCCGCCGTGCCGCTCGTGGACGAACGTCCCGGCGATCGCTCCCGGTCCGCTGTTGAGGTACTTGTACGAACACCAACAGGCGAAGTCGACGTTCCAGTCGTGCAGTTTCAACTCGAGATTTCCGGCGGCGTGGGCGAGGTCCCATCCCGCCCGCGCTCCGGCCGCGTGGGTCGCCTTCGTGATCCGCTCGATGTCGAGGGCCTGACCGGAGAGGAAATGCACACCGCCGAAGAGGACCAGGGCCAGCTCATCGGCATGCGTCGCGATGAGTTCAACGACATCGTCGGTGCGCAGCGTGTGCTCTCCGGGCCGCGGCTTGGCAAGCAAAAGATGCTTGCGCCAATCGAGGCCGTGGGTCGCAAGGTGCGTCTTAACCGCATAGGTGTCGCTTGGGAAAGCGCTGTCCTCGATGAGGATCTTCGTCCGCCGGCCGCTCGGACGGAAGAACGAGACCATCATCAGGTGCAGGTTCACCGTCAGCGAGTTCATCATCACAACCTCACCGGGGCGCGCTCCGACGAGCCGCGCGCCAGTTTCACGGAAAGCCTCGTGATAGGAGTACCACGGCGTCTTCGCGTGCAGGTGGCCCTCGACGCCGAGCCGGGCCCAGTCCTCCAACTCCTGCGTCATGAGTTCGCGGGTTCGCTTCGGCATCAGGCCGAGCGAGTTCCCGCAGAGGTAGATCGAATCGTCGCCCCGCTCGGTCGGCGGGATGGCGAAGGCCCCGCGCAGGTGACGCAACTCATCGATCGAATCGAGATGACGGGCGAACGACTCGTCGAGTGAGAAGTCGCGTGCGGTCACGTCACCGAGAGCTGTCAGCGTCGTCATGTCAGAATCCCCCCGAAAGTCCGCTGGCTGCGGCCAGGCCGAGAAACTCGCGGGCCGTGCCGGAGAGCAGCCGCTCGCGCGTCCGAGCGTCGAGGTCGGTCATCGACTCGATCAGCCGACCCGGCTCATGCTCGCCGAGCGGAAACGGGTAGTCGCTGCCGAGGGCGATGCGCTCGGCACCGACTAGGCGAAGGAGAAACCGCAGCGCGTCGGCGTCATGCACGAGCGAGTCGAACCAGAGTCGCGGAAGGGTCTCGCGCGGCGAGACGGCATTGTCGACCGCACAGAGGTCCGGCCGTTCGCGAAAGCCGTGCTCGATGCGGCCAAGCGTGAAGGGAAAGCTGCCCCCGCCATGCGAGAGACAGACGCGCAGCCGCGGCAGTCGTGCGAGCACGCCGCCGAAAACGATGGAGCACGCGGCGCGAGCGGTCTCCGCAGGCATGCCGACCAGCCACGGAAGCCAGTACTTCTGCATGACGTCCTGGCCCATCATGTCCCAAGGATGAATGAACACCGCTGCACCGAGCTGCTCACATCGCTGAAAGAACGGAAACAACTCCGGAGCGTTGAGGTTCCAGTGGTTGACGTGCGAACCGATCTCGACGCCGCGCATGCCCAGTTCGCCCATGCAGCGCTCGAGTTCGCCGATCGCCGCTTGCGGATCCTGGAGCGGCACGGTGCCCAGCCCGATGAATCGATCGGGCCGTTGTCGGCAGACGTCGGCGATGTGGTCGTTCAGGAGACGGGAGAAGTCCAGCGCGTCCGTTGCCTTGGCCCAATAGGAGAAGAGGACAGGCACCGTCGAGAGGACCTGCATCGCCACGCCGGTTCGATCGCAGTCGGCGATCCGGGCCGTCGGGTCCCAGCAGTTGGATTGAATCTCCCGGAAGAACCGGCCGTCCACCTGCATGCGGGCGCAACAGGGGCCATGGTGGTCCAAGGCAAGCCATCCGCCGTAGCCGTAGCGTTGGCGGAGGTTTGGCCAACGTTCGGGAAGGATGTGGGTGTGCAGATCGATCTTCCCGGACGGCATCGACCGACATCGTAGCGGTGAGAGGTTGTTTGCACGCGGGTTACCACCGGTGATCGCCCCGTTCGCTTGGTCGGGCCTCAGGGCGACAGGCATGGTGTGGCGGGCGTCCGGTTAGGATTCCCCATTCGACCCGCAGCGGCCTTCGGCGTCCTCGCCCCGCGGCAACGGTCCATCGACGATCCCACCGATCGCCACCAGACGGCCATGTCCACCCATCAAGCCCCGCACGGGTCGCGGGTTCCGCTGAAGACAACACTTGCGCTGGCACTCGGCGCGTTGGGGGTCGTGTACGGCGACATCGGCACCAGTCCGCTGTATGCGCTCAAGGAGTCGTTTCAGCACCTCGCGGCGGTGACCGACCCAGCCGGCCAGCCCGCCTTCCGGCAGTTGGCGCGCGACGAGGTGCTCGGGGTCCTCTCCCTGGTCTTCTGGTCGATGACGCTCGTGGTGAGCGCCAAGTACCTCCTGGTCATCACCCGCGCCGCCAATCGCGGCGAGGGCGGCATCTTCGCGCTCCTCTCGCTGGTTCCGCGCAGCCTCTCATCCCGGCTGAGCCGAGTCCACAAGGTCGCCGTCCTGCTGGCGATGCTCGGGGCAGGCCTGCTGTACGGCGACGGCATCATCACGCCGTCGATCTCGGTGCTCTCGGCGATGGAAGGGCTGACTGTGGTGAGCGACAAGCTCACCGCGCTCGTGTTGCCCGCCACCGTAGTGATCCTCTGCGTCCTTTTCGCGGTGCAGCAGTTCGGTACCGGCCGCATCGGCGTCGTCTTCGGGCCGGTGATGCTGGTCTGGTTCCTTGTCCTCGCGATCCTCGGCATCGCGGGCATCCTGCGCGAGCCGCACACGCTTCTTGCGATCAATCCCTACTACTCCATCGCGATGTTCCTGCACGACCCGGTGCACGCGTTCATGCTGTTGGGTTCGGTCGTGCTGGTCATCACGGGTGGCGAGGCTCTCTACGCCGACATGGGGCACTTCGGCATCAGGCCAATTCGGCTGAGTTGGTACACCTTTGCCGCCCCGGCGCTGGCGCTCAACTACTTCGGGCAGGGCGCGCTGGTCCTGAGCGACCCCACTGCGGTTGCGAATCCGTTCTACGCGATGGTGCCCGGCTTCCTTCAACTCCCGATGGTCGCCCTCGCAACGGTCGCGACCGTCATCGCCAGCCAGGCCATGATCTCCGGCGTCTTCTCGCTGGCCCAGCAGGCGATTCGGCTCGGCTATCTGCCCCGCCTTCAGGTGGTGCATACCTCGGGCGAGCACAAGGGCCAGATCTACGTTCCGACCGCCAACTGGCTCATGCTGATGGGCTGCCTCTTGACCGTGGCGATCTTCCCAAGCTCGAGTCAACTTGCGGGCGCCTACGGCATCGCGGTGACGGCCCAGATGGGCATCACCACGATCCTCTTCGCCTTCGTTGCCCGGCGCCTCTGGCGATGGAAGCGACGCCTGCTCTTGCCGATCATCACGCTTGCCCTGGCCATCGACCTTCTCTTCTTCGCGTCGAATGCGATGAAGATCCTCAGCGGCGGCTGGTTCACGCTCATCGTTGCCTTCCTGGTCTTCGTCGTCCTCTCGACCTGGGTGCAGGGAAGCTACCTCCTCGGCCGGCGCATCGCCGAGGAAAGCACCTCGATCTACGAGTTCATCGGCGAGATCTGGGCCCGCGACATTCCGCGCGTCCCGGGCACGGCGGTGTTTCTTGCGACCAACTACAACACGCCCCACGCCCTCGCGTTCTTCGTCGAGCACGCCCACGTGCTGCACGAGCGGGTGATTCTCCTTTCGATCCAGCCGGTGAACGCGCCCTTCGTCTCGCCGCAGCGCAGCGTGCAGGTCGAATGGCTGCCCGACGGCCTGTGGAAGGTGACGGCGCGATGCGGCTTCATGCAGACGCCTAACGTCCCGCGCATTCTTGAGCGGGCCAAGACGCAGGGTCTCGACTACGACCCCGAGACGACGACGTTCTTCTCACGGCGCGTCGAGATCGTCCCGACCGGCAAGGCGAAGATGCCGCGCTGGCAGAAACTTCTCTACGCGGCCCTTGCTCGCAACACGGTCGACACCACGCGTGCATTCAGCCTGCCGCCGGAGCGGGTGGTCGACTTCGGTTCGCAGATATCGCTCTGACGGGCTGTCAGCCCATTATCCGCTTGCCGATTTCGCGGGCCGGATTTCCCGCCACGATCGTCCACGGCTCGACATCCTTGGTGACGACGCTGCCCGCGCCGACGACCGCGCCTTCGCCGATTCGCAGTCCGGGAAGGACGAGGGCCTGCGCGCCGACGAACGCATCGGCGCCGATCTCGATCGTCCCGGTGATCAGCGGCAACGCGCGAATCGAGAGGTCGTGTGACCCGCCGCAGAGGTAGACTCGCTGTGTGACCGTCGAACGGGCCCGCAGGATGCAGGGGCCCAGGTTGTAGACCTCGGCGTCGGGACCGAGACAGGCGCGGTCTTCGAGCGTCAGGTTCCAAGGGAACTTGATCCGCACCGAGCTGGCGACGAATGGCGTGCCGGTGACGCGGGCTCCGAAGAGGCGGAGGAGGAGAACCCGCCACGGCGACAGCGGCTTTGGTGTGGGCCTAAAGAGGAGGAGCCACACGATCGCCCAGAGCGCGCCGCCGAGGCGCGTCCCGACGGTCCAGGGCGAGGAGTAGGCGTCGGCCTGCGATTTCGTCTCGAGCCGCGGGACGGTGTCGCTCATGACGGTCCTCCCTGCGGCGTGCCGCGAGTGCGGTTCGCGATCAGCCCTTCGAAATCTTCCAAGTGCATCTCGGCCACGCGATCGACCGAGAGCGAACGGGCCCGTTCGACACCGGCCGTCCGAAGTCGTTCGGCAAGCTGCTGATCGTCAAGGACCGAGGCGAGGCAAGCGGCGAGCCGGGCATCCGCGTCATGCGCCTCACGCGAAAAAGTGAGCCCGGTCACTCCCTCCTCGACGTAACCGCCGAACTGGGGCAGGTCGCTGACGACGGTGACGGCCCCGCAAGCCATCGCCTCAAGCGGCGCCACCGGTGAGGCCTCGCCGAAATAGGCGACGCTTGGATAGCAGTAGACGTCGCATGAGCGAAGTGTGAGGGCGAGCTCGGCGGGATCCGCGATGTTGGGACGGAACTCAATCGGTGCCTCGCCTGCAAGCGATGTCAGCCGCTCGACGAACTGCGGGCCGCCACCCCCACGGGGGACCTCGCTTGGCCCGACAAGGCAGAGTCGCACGTCAGGTCGTTCGCGGCGGATGAGAACGTATGCCCGCACCAGAATGTCCAGTCCCTTCTCAGGATGGATCCGGCCGGTGAAGAGGATCGTGCGGGTGCCTGCGGTCCGCCGCGTTGGACCCTCAGGGGTGAAGACCGCGATGTCGACCGGGTTCGGTATGACGCGAATGACCGGGGCGAGAGCCGGGGTCTGCTCGCGGATCGCCGACGCGATCGCCTCGGAAACGGTCGAGACCCGATCCGCCCCGCGATACAGGGAGAACTGCCCCTTGGGGAAGCGTTGGGCGTGGACGTTCAGGGCACCGACCCGGGCTCGGCGGGCCAGCCGGAGAAGCGCCGGCAGCCAGAAGCAATTGGTCACCGTCACGTCGGCCTGCGGTAGCGTGGCCATTGTCCGAAGCGAATGAATGAAGTCCTTCACGAGATCGAGCTTTGTCGAGCCCGTGCGCTGCCATCGCCGGAAGCGAACATAGCGAACGCCTCGAATCGTTTCGTCATTGGCGTCGCGTCCCGATCGTGGGCACAAAACGGTCACGGTGTGGCCGCGAGCCGCGAATGCCTCGGCGAGCCGATGCCAGACCTTCTCGATTGCCCCCGTCGGCGCGGGAGGCATGGGAAAGAAGGGGCCAATGACGACGGTGATCCGCATCCGTGCGGTTTCGCTTCCGCTGGGTTGAACGAGGCGTTAGGCCTGCGGCTTGGTGATCCGGTAGCCGCATCGCTTGCAGGTGCAGAGGCTGGGGTCGGCCCAGAACTCCTCCATCGAGCGGGCAAAGTGCTCGACGATGTCCTTGCAGTCGAAGACCTTGTCATAGACGAGGTTCTCGCACTGCGGGCAGAAGAACATCTGGTGCTCGGTCTCGCCGGCGGGACGGGTGCGCTCGACGACCAGGCCCAATGTGTCCGGACCGCGGCGCGGCGAGTGGGCCACGTTTGGCGGAATGAAGAAGACCTCGCCTTCGCGGACGTGGTGATCGATCACCCGGCCACCCTCGATCGTCTTCACGATGATGTCGCCTTTGATCTGATAGAAGAACTCCTCCGAGTTGACCTGATGGAAATCGTTGCGGGCGTTCGGCCCGCCGATGATCATCACGAAGAAGTCCTTGCCGCTGTAGAGGTACTTGTTTCCCACCGGCGGCTTCATCAGGTGCCGGTTCCGCTGGATCCACGAGAGCAGGTGGAAGGGCGAGGTCACCGAGCCGTCCGGCTCGAACCCGTTGGGCTCGGTCGGCGTGTCCGGATTGGTGATGGGCCCGCCGTTGGGGCTGCTGCTGGGTGTAGCGCCGGGGGTGCTAGCGGATCGGAGCGTGGTCATGAGACCTCCTTGGCTCGGTGCACGATACCGCTCCCGCCACGGGGAAGGTTGCGGGAATCGCCCGGCGGTCGGACCGGGCCCTCTTGGCCTTCCTCGCTTGGCTGACGGGATTCGGCGATACCGGACCGGATTCGAGGCCTCCGGATGCCGATGAATCGGGGTCTCCGCCCGCGTTGTCGCCGGGCACGGTCGCCACCTGCTTCCCCATGCGCGTTCGCTTTCACCACAGCCTTGCCGGTCGTTTGGTGCTCTTCGGCGTTCTCCCGACGCTGGTCCTGGTCGGCTCCCTCGTCGTCCTTGGACTGCTTGAGAAGTACCGAACGCTTCAGACCATGGTCGAGCAGCAGCTCACCAGCGCGGCCAAGCTTGCTGCGGGTCGTTCCGAGGACCGCATGAACGATGCGGCCAGGACCGCCCGGATTCTCGCCGAGGTGGTCTCGGCAGGCGATTGGGAACATCCGGCTGAGGCCGTCAGCGTGTTGGGTCAGGTGCTCGAACGGGAATCCGTCGTGAGCGCAATCTGGCTTGCCATCGACGGTGAACGTCTTCCGGCGGAAGGCATGTCGCCAGAGCTTCGTGCGTTGGTCTGCGACGGGCGGTTCGTGCCGCGCGTCTCCCGCGATCCGAAGCGTGGCGGCCGTCCAACGCTTGCAGCCTGTGAGGCGCTCATGCGCAGTGAGGCGGTCGATCGATCGATCGCGGCCCATCGCGAGCGCGGGACGTTCGAGCATCAGTTCAGTAATCCGCTGCTTCGCGACGGCCAGCTTGTGATTGAGATTGGATTCCCGATCGTGATCGACGGAAAGGCGATCGGCGTCGCCGGCGCCGAATACGCGATCAGCGATATCGACGCGTCGCTCCGCTCGCTCGCGACCGAGCTTGACATCGACATCTTTGCGATCGCCCCTAGCGGTGCGATCATCACGACCAGTCTCGACGCGAAGCTGGCCGCCGGAGCGGCCACCGAGATTCGCTCGGGCACACTGATCACGAACACACCGTATGCCCCGATTCTCGTTCCGCTGATCGGCGACGCGGCCCGCACCGGCGTCCTCACCGACATCGATCCGGTCTCGGGCGAGGCGACCTACCTCGCCACCGCGTCGAGTCCGACCGGTGGCTGGCGCATCGTGCTCCTGAAGCCGGTGAGCGAGATCATGCGACCGGCGTTTGTCACCGTCCTCCAGAACCTCATCTTCGCAGTGCTGGGCCTGGTGCTGTTGGCGACGCTCCTCATCGTGCTCGCCGTCTCGGTGCGACGGCGAATCGACCGGGCGGTACGGGCGGCGGAACGGATTGCCCAAGGCGATCTGACCGTGCGACTCTCGACCGACGGCCACAAGGACGAGGCGGGCGCGCTGCTCGAAACGTTAGGTGTGATGGCCGAACGGCTCAGCGTCCTCATCGCCCGCGTGCATTCCGCAGGACGTACCCTGGACGCGAGCGTCGTCGAGCTCGGCAAGAGCACTGCCACACAGAAGAACGCCGCGACGCCGCTGGGCAACACGACCACCGAGGTCGCCGCCGCCGCGAAGCAGATTAGCGCCACGGGCGTCGAACTTGCCCGGACGATGGAATCCGTTCAGGCGAACGCAGCCGCGACGGCCGATCTGGCCAAGCGCGGTCGCGAGCAGCTCGCTGCGGTCGACGGTTCGATGCGCGAGCTCGATGGCGCGACCGTCTCGGTCGCGGGGAAGCTCGCCACCATCAACGAGCGCGCAGTCGCAATCAACGCGGTGGTCACCACGATCACCAAGGTCGCCGACCAGACAAACCTCCTCTCCGTGAACGCGGCGATCGAGGCCGAGAAGACTGGCGAGCAGGGGCGCGGATTCCTCGTCGTCGCCCGCGAGATCCGCAGGCTCGCCGACCAGACCGCGGCGTCGACCCTCGACATCGCAAGCCTCGTTGAGGAGATGCAGTCAGCAGTCTCGGCCGGCGTCATGGAGATGGACCGCTTCGCCGAAAAGGTGCGCCGCAGCGTCGAGGATGTGAACGAAACGTCGCGCCAGATGGGTGCGATCATCGGTCAGGTCGCGGAGAACACCGAGCGATTCCGGGCCGTCACCGAAGGCATGGCCAGCCAGTCGGCCGGTGCGGTCCAGATTAGCGATGCGACCTCCCAGATTCAGCAGTCGGCTCGGGCCGCGATTGATGGGCTTGCCCGACTCTCGGCAACAGCCCGATCGATCGAAGGTGCGACCAGTGCCCTTCACTCAGAGGTCTGTGCGTTCCGCATCCCCGTCGCCTCGGAGTGAGCCCTTCGGCGAGCCCTCGGCTTCCATTGCCTCGAGCCGGCCGCAAAGCCACTCGACCGAGCCGCGGCGCTCGAGGTAGCGGGCGAACGTATGAAGGGCGTCGCGGTCGACGATCATGCCGACGATGGGCGTGAAGTAGTGAATGGCCTGGGCCGAAACGAAATTCAGTGACCGCATCGAGTCGAGGAAGAGAATCGTCGGTCCCGTGAGCCCCCTCCGGACAACGGCCCCAAGGATGCGCTCGATGATTTCGCGCTCGGCCTCGCTGGGAATCGCCGCGGCCCGGCCCTCGATCCCGAACGCGTGACGCAGGCCATCTCGCAACCGCGCCAGGAAGGGTCGCTGGGGATCGCTCATCGGTCGCTCCCCGTGCCCCGGCGAATCCGCTCGAGAACCTCCCTGACGACAAGGTCCGAGCCCTTTGCCGGGAGCGGGAGCATGAGCCCTCGAATGAGGTCGAGCGAACTCGGGGTTGACCGCGAGGAAAGCAGGATCGCTTTCCCGTCTTGGCTCACGCGGCGCACCGTATCCAGCGGCATGGTTCGCGCGCCCAGGAGCGTTTGCACGCGCGCCTGCGACCGGTCGATCTCGCAGCGGACCGGAAAATAGAAGCGCTGAAGGGAGGCCAGCAGTGCGACGGAACACCCGAGGCCGACACCCCAGTGATCAAACATGTTTGCCCCCACCGCGCCGAAGCCGAGCACGACGCCAAGTCCGAGCAATGCCGCCAGTGGGCGCTCGCGCGCGGGCCAGGAGGTCCAGGCAAGTGATGCTGGCACGGGGGCGTTCACGAGCGGTGAGGGTACCGTTGCACGCACGATTGCGTTACCCTGAGCGTCCGCATGATGGACGGGAGTTCCCCAACGCACACGGATCCGGCAAGCAAGCCGGCGATCGATCCCGACCGGATTCGTTGGATTCTCGCCACCGACTGCGGAAGCACGACAACCAAGGCGATCCTGATCGAGAAGGTTGGGAACGAGTACCGCCAGACCCAGCGAGGTGAGGCCCCGACGACCGTCGAGGAGCCCTTCGCCGACGTCACAGTCGGCGTCGTCAACGCCCTCACCGAAATCGGTGAGCTCGCGGGGCGCCGCTTCATCGACGACGCCGGGAACATCATCCGGCCCGCGACCGAGACCGAAGGATGCGACATCTACATCTCGACGAGTTCCGCCGGCGGCGGACTTCAGATGATGGTCGCAGGCGTCGTCGCCCAGATGACCGCGGCCAGTGCGAAGCGTGCGGCTCTTGGGGCCGGCGCCATTGTGATGGACACGATCGCGGCCAACGACAAGCGAAAGCCGCACGAACAGATCCAGCGCATTCGCGAGCTGCGTCCTGACATGGTGCTGATCTCGGGCGGGACCGATGGCGGCAACACCCATCAGGTCATCCAGATCGCCGAGCTGATCGCTCCCGCCAAGCCCCGACCGCGCTTCGGCGGCGAGTATCACCTTCCGATCATTTTCGCCGGCAACCGCGACGCCGCCCCGAGGATCCGCGAGATCTTCCGCGACGGGTTCGACCTGGCGGTCGTCGACAACCTTCGCCCGGTGCTCGAGCAGGAGAATCTCGGCCCCGCGCGCGACAAGATCCACGACGTTTTCCTTGAGCACGTGATGGCCCACGCGCCGGGCTACGACAAGCTGATCTCGTGGGCCGACGCGCCGATCATGCCGACACCCGGCGCGGTCGGCGACATCCTCCAGCGCATCGCCGAGCGTGACCGGATCAACGCCGTGGGCGTCGACATCGGGGGTGCGACCACCGACGTCTTCAGCGTCTTCGGCGGTGTCTTCAACCGGACGGTGAGCGCCAACCTCGGGATGAGCTATTCGATCTCCAACGTCTGCGCCGAGGCGACGATGCCCAAGGTGCTCCGCTGGGTCCATCTGGACATGGACGAGCGCGAGCTCCGGAACCGCGTCAAGAACAAGATGATCCGCCCGACGACGATTCCGCAGACGCTCGAGGCTCTGGTCTTCGAGCAGGCGGTGTCGCGCGAGGCGCTGCGGCTTGCGTATCTCCAGCACAAGGAGTTCGCGACCACCCTCAAGGGCGTTCAGCAGCAGCGCACGGTCGGCGACCTCTTCGCCCAAGGATCGGCCTCGCACTCGATCGTCGACAACATGAAACTCGATCTGCTTGTTGCGTCGGGCGGCGTGTTGTCGCACGCTCCGCGCATGGAGCAGACCGCCGCGATGCTGATCGATGCCTTCGAGCCCGAGGGGTTCACGACGCTCGCGAAGGACTCAATCTTCATGATGCCGCATCTGGGTGTGCTCGCCAGCGTGCATCCAAGGGCCGCGATGGAGGTCTTTGAGCGGGATTGCCTGATCCTGCTCGGAACGTGCATCGCCGCGAAGGGCCACGGCAGGCCCGGCAAACCCTGCTTCGCCTATCGGTTCACGCCCTCCGTCGGGGCGGCGCTGGCCGGCGAGATGCACGTCGGCGACCTCAAGCTGATTCGACTCACCGAAGGCCAGACCGCCGAGGCCGAGATCGTGCCTGACCGGCATTTCGACGTCGGGGCGGGGCCCGGGAAGCCGGTTCGCCGGACGATCCGCGGCGGGACGGTGGGCATCATCTTGGACGCCCGAGGTCGGCCGCTTGAACTTCCCGAGGACCGCGCCGATTGCCGTGCCCGCATGACCCGCTGGGTCGCTGATCTCGAGCTCTACCCCTAACGATTCGTTCACGACGCTTCCCGCCGCCCGCTCACTCCTCCACCGCTTCCATGGCAAAGGCCTACACCCCCGGACTGAAGGTCACCGCCCGCACGCTGCATCGCGTGCGGCGCTCGCTTCCGGTGGCGGGAGAGGTGACGGTTCGCGTTGGCGATCGAGTTGAGGCGACGCAGGTCGTCGCCCGCACGTACACCGACGGTGAAATCATGCCGGTGAACCTGGCCAATCTGTTAGGCGTTCCGGCTGGCGACGTTCCCGCCCTGATGCTGAAGCGGGCCGGCGACGAGGTGCGGGCCGGCGAGACGGTGGCCCGGAGTCGGGGCATCTTCGGCATGATGCGGAAGGACGCCGTCTCGCCATCCGGCGGCACGATTGAATCGATCTCCGAGGCGACGGGCCAGATGATCCTGCGCGGACCGCAACAACCCGTCGAGGTGCTCGCGTACATGCCCGGAAGGGTGATCGACGTGTTGCCGCGCGAGGGTGCGTTGATCGAGAACGAGGTCATGCTCGTGCAAGGGATCTTCGGCATCGGCGGCGAGGCGTTCGGCCCGATCCGAATGGCCTGCGACCGGCCCGACATGCGGCTCGAGGCATCGATGATCACGACGGAGATGCGCGGCGCCGTGGTCGTTGGCGGAGCACGGATGACCGCCGACGCGATCCGCAGGGCGAAGGAAGTCGGGGCGTCCGCGGTGATCTCCGGCGGGATCGACGACCAGGACCTCAGGGACTTCCTTGGCTACGACCTTGGCGTTGCGATCACCGGGAGTGAACGCGTCGGCCTGACGTTCATCATCACAGAGGGGTTCGGTGACATCGCGATGGCAACCCGCACGCACGACCTGCTCGCGTCGCACGTGGGGCAGGAAGCGTCGGTGAACGGCTCCACCCAGATCAGGGCGGGCGTCCTTCGGCCCGAGATCATGGTCGCGCTCGGTGACGGCGCAGAGCGGGCAGGCGCTCACCGCGTCGAGACCGGTGGTGAACTGTCGATCGGCACGGCGGTCCGGGTCATTCGCGACCCGCACTTCGGCCGGATCGGCGCCGTGACGGCGCTGCCCCACGAGCCGGCGGTCCTCGGATCCGGCTCGAAGGCACGCGTGCTTGAGGTGAGGCTTGAGGGTGGTGAGTCTGTCGTCGTGCCCCGCGCCAACGTCGAACTGATCGAGGAGTGATGATGCGCGCACCAATAGTCCGGTTCGCTCTCGTGTCGTGCGCCATGCTTGTTGTCGGCGCCGTGCGCACCCATGCCGCTCCGCCGCCGCCCGTGGAGGCGTCGGCGCATGACCTTCCCTGGGATGACGGAACCGCTATTGAGATCACCTGGAGAGCACCCGAGAGCGCGACGAACATCGCGGGTTACCGCGTCTACCGGTTGCTCTCGACCGAGGAGCAGAAGCGGGCCCTGCGGGACAGGCGTGTTGCCGCGGCCGAT
Source organism: Phycisphaerae bacterium (assembly GCA_016795065.1). Lineage (GTDB taxonomy): Bacteria > Planctomycetota > Phycisphaerae > Phycisphaerales > SM1A02 > JAEUIT01. The sequence continues at coordinate 34,953 of JAEUIU010000058.1, read as the reverse complement.
GTCGCGTGGAAGGCAGCCTACGAATCGAACACCAGCGCAAGCGATCGGATTGAACTGGCGACCGCTGCCGCCACAGCCGCTGCCGAGCGTGCTGGCGCCGAAGGCATGCCCGATGAAGTGGCCGTCGGGACTGCCGCCGCGAACGCCCTGCGCTATGTCGCGGCACCGGTCGAGAGCGGCCGAGCGATCGCGTTTCGGGTGCGATCCTTTGATGCTGACGGCAACGAGAGCCCAGCGGCCGAGGCGGGAAGCGCAGCGGCCACCATCGAGATCTTCCTCGGAACGCGGGCGTGGTTCTTCCCGCTCCTGATCGGCCTGTGTGCGATCATCATCGGCTGCATTCTGCTCGCCAGGGCTGGACGCCCGATCAAGGTGCGCCGCATCGCCGGTCTGGACGCCATCGATGAGGCCGTGGGTCGCGCGACCGAGATGGGACGGCCCGTTCTGTACATCGCCGGCGTGCAGGACATGGACAACGTACAGACCGTCGCCGGCGTCACGATTCTTGGGCGCGTCGCCAAGATCGCCGCGGAGTACGACGCGAAAATAGAGGTGCCGACCGCACGTTCGCTGGTGATGACCGCGGCGCGAGACGTCGTTCAGACCGCTTACTTCGAAGCCGGCCGGCACGACGCGTACAACCCCGACACGATCCGATACATCACCGACGAACAGTTCGGCTACGTCGCCTACGTGGCCGGTCGGATGGTGCGCGAGAAGCCCGCGACCTGCATCTACATGGGGCAGTTCTACGCGGAATCGCTGCTGCTTTCGGAAAACGGGAACGCGATCAATGCGATCCAGATCGCCGGTACCGCGGAGAGCTCGCAGCTTCCGTTCTTCGTTGCCGCCTGTGACTACACGCTCATCGGCGAGGAGTTCTTCGCCGCGAGCGCCTATCTCGCCGGCGAGCCGACCCAGTTGGGGAGCCTCTTCGGGCAGGACGTGTCGAAGCTCATCGCGATGGTCGTCATCGTTGCCGGCGTCATCCTCTCGACGCTTGGCGGGCTCGGTCTCTCCATGCCGAAGGCCGCGTCGGACTATCTCGCGAACTCAATCCTTGCAAGCTGAACCCATTCCCTCGGATCACCAACGAGTACCGATTCCATGAAGCGCGCCGTACCGACGCTCATCGCCGCGACAGTAGGATTCGTCCTGGTGATCGCCTTCTTCATACCCGCCACCCAATCATGGGGTGAGACGGCGGTCGTATGGTTCAACATCCTCGCGGGCGTCGCCTTCATTCTCGGTGGCGGCAATCTCGTGAAGGTGCAGCTTGAGACGATCTCGGCCCGACGGAAAGGATATGGATACGCGATCGTCACGCTTGCCGCGTTCTTCGCGATGCTCGCGTTCGGTCTCCTCAAGATCGGCGTGCATCCGCAGGCACAGTACCCGCTTCATCCGTGGGCGGGTCCGCATGACGCGCCGTCCTCGCCCTTCGGATGGATGTACGAGTACATCTTCTCGCCGATCACGGCCACGATGTTCGCGTCGCTGGCGTTCTATGTCGCCAGCGCCGCGTTCCGGGCATTCCGGGCCAAGAACGTCGAGGCGATCCTGCTGCTCGGCACCGCGTTCCTGGTGCTGGTCGGCAACACGGCCATCGCACGCATCACCGATGCGCTGCCCGAGTCGCTTGCATTCCTCAGGCTCGACTCGATCGTCGCCAACCTGATGACCTATCTCAGCACCGGTGCGTGGCGGGCGATCACGATCGGCATCGCGATCGGTGTTGCCGCAACAAGCCTGCGGGTCCTCCTCGGGATCGATCGTCCCTACCTCGGCCGCACCTGACCGGAGCCACCATGCTGAAGTTCCTTGAACAGCTCGATCGGCGCGTGGCATTCCTCCTCATGGGGCTTGCCGTTGCCATTCCGATCCTGTTTCCGCTGCCCCTCTCGTACAAGCCAAGTCCGCTGGCCCAGTCGGCCTTCGATGCGATTGATCGGCTGCCCGACGGGTCAAAGGTCGTGTTCAGCTTCGACTACGACCCGGCGAGTTCCGGCGAGCTCCAGCCGATGTCCAACGCGCTCGTCTATCACTGTGCGCGGAAACGACACAAGCTCTACTTCATGGCCCTTTGGGCGCCCGGCAAGACGATCTGCACCGAGACCATCGCCACGGTCCTCCTGAAGTATCGGCCCGATGCGGCGTATGGCGAGGACTACGTTGAGCTCGGCTATCAATCGGGAAACGAAGGTGTCATCAAGATCGCGGCGACCGACCTTCGCCAGCAGTACAAGACGGACATCAAGGGAACGCCACTCGAGGCGATTCCGATGATGGAGGGCGTGAACAATCTTCAGGCGATGGACTTGCTGATCACGATCAGCGCCGGCTATCCCGGCTCCAAGGAATGGGTGCAGTATTTCAGTACCCCCTTCCCGAGGACCCGCATGATCACGGGCACGACGGGCGTGCAGTCAGTGAGCCTGTATCCGTACATACCGAATCAGATTGCTGGCATGCTCGGTGCCATCAAGGGGGCCGCGGAATACGAGACGATCGTGAACGAGCAGTATCCCGTGAACGGAAAGCCCGTTCCCGAGTTGGGTGAAGGGCAGCGGAGGATGGGACCGCAGCTTGTCGCCCACATGCTGATGGTGTCGCTGATTCTCCTGGGCAACGCAATCTTCTTCATGCAACGCAAGGCCCGGCGGGAGGGACGACGATGAGCCGTTCGACGATGGTGTGGCTAGTGGTGTTCCTGCTGGGGGCGGCGGGACTGGCCACGAATCTCGTGGTCCGACCGAAGGGATTCGGTCTTGCCTACGTTCATGACGAGCCCGTGCGTCGGGTCGAGGTGACCGTGGGGCCGCCGATCGGCGCCGATGCGAACGAGCCCACCGAGACGAAGTGGGTCGAGGCTGGGGGGCCGGAGCTCGACAGGCCTAACGTTTCGCGCACGACGACTCCCGAAGTCTCCTGGATCGAGGAGTCGCAGGTGACGCCGGCGAAGGCATGGGACGAGATGCAGGGCGACCCGTCCTACCGGCTGAGCCTGAAGCACACGCTGGGCATCTGGGTCGCGGCATTCTTCACGCTTGCTGTCTTGTCCTTTCTTTGGCGCGACAACCCGGTATACAAGTTCGCCGAGTCGGTGATCGTTGGCGTGTCCGCCGCGTATTGGATGCTCAACGCCTTCTGGGCGACGTTGGTGCCAAACCTGATCCAGCCGCTCTTCCCGAAGTTCGTGCAGTCCTGGGCGATGCCGGGGACGACGGGCGAGGCGAGCGATTTCTGGTTCGTCACCCTTGTGCCGCTGACATTCGCCGTGATGCTCCTTCTCCGCCTCTCGCCGAAGGGCGGATGGATCGCGGCGTGGCCGCTGGCGTTCGTGATCGGCACAACCGCGGGAATGAAGCTGGTCTCGCACGTGCAGGCCGACTTCCTGTCCATGCTTTCCGGTTCGGTGCTTCCGCTGTACGCAACCGATGCCCAAGGGCGATTCGAGTTGGGAACATCCATCGGCAACTTCGTGCTGATCGTGGGACTACTCAGCGTCCTCACCTACTTCTTCTTCTCCGTTGAGCACCGCGGGACGATCGGCAAGTTCGCTCGGCTCGGCGTCTGGTTCCTGATGGTCAGCTTCGGCGCGGCCTTCGCCTTCACGGTGATGGGTCGCATCACGCTCCTGTCAGAGCGGCTGGAGTTCCTCTTCTCCGACTGGCTGTGGCTGATCGATCCGAAGGGCGCACACACCGCGATGGGCTTGTTGTTCAGCATCCGCTGACGCGTTGTCCACATCACAGAAAAGTGCTGGAAAAAGCGGCCAGAAATGGAGAAGTGCTTTCGCGCGCCGGTAGAGTGCGGCGGTCGTGCGAAGGAACGCACGAACGTCGCTCGGCGCTCCAGGCGCGACGCGACGCAAGAGACTTGATTTGCTCCTTGAAAGGGGGAAGGTATGCGGCAATGGCCGATGGTTGTGTCGTGCGCAGCGCTGGTGCTGGCGACGAACTGTGCGCAGGCGGATGTGGTCTCCTATTGGCACTTCAACGGGTTTGATCCGGCGAACGGGGCGATCGTGGCCGCGTCGACGGGAACCGGGACGGTGAACTGCACGTCCTTCGGGACGGGCTTGACGTCCTTCGGTGGTACCGATGTGAATGCGCCGGACGGGATCGTGGCGGGTGATTCACTCGGCCTGACGGGGTCGAGTCACAACGGCGCGATCGCCGAGATCTCGTTGTCCACGGTGGGATTTGGCGACCTTACGGTGTCGTTCGCCGCCCGGCGCAGCACCACGGGATTCGGCAACGACCGGCTTGAGGCGTTGGTGAATGGTGCATGGACGTTGGTTTCGGCGTTCAACCCGTCGACGACCGCCTGGACCACCCACACGTTTGACCTGAGCTCACTGAATGGCCTCGAGAACGGGATCGCTTCCCTTCGTCTGGTCTTCGACGGCGCCAGCAGCGGTTCCGGGACGGTCCGCTTCGACAATCTCATGGTCAGCGGTAGCGCCGTCCCTGCCCCAGGCGTGATTGCCCTGCTGGGCGCTGCGGGCCTGGTCGGTCGGCGTCGACGCAGGGGAGAGGGAGAGGATCCCGCCTAACGGGCGGCGATCGGAGGATCACTGTCGGAGTGCCCCCGCGACGGGGCGCGGAGACGCGCGGTGAGGGTTGCCGTGCTCGGTGGTAGCGGAGGGAAGTACCACCGTTCGGTCCCGCGTCCCGTCGCACAAGGGGGTCGTCCTCCGCCACGCTGACGTTGACTCACAGAGCCACTTTCGGTGCGCGGTGCCATCGACGTCCGGTGTCCGGTGGTGGGCAGGATGCTCGCCACGCCCAGTCCCGGGTTGGACATCGGCGTCGATGGCACGGCCGAACCGAGGCAAGGATCGGGTTGAACGGAGGTACCCACGAATTGAAGTAGACCGCTCATCCAAAGGCGATCTGGAGCCGAGAAAGTGCGTCGAACTGCGTCTGGAGGGCCCTCTCATTGACCGGCCTCATCGACAGTCGATTGCACGAGGAGTGAAGTCCGATGGGAAACGCGCGTTGCCCGTGTCAATCGAGCTTTGCGCGGCGCCTCAGTCTCGCATGTATGCCCTCGGATGGCTGTCCGCCGTGGCCGCGCTGACGCCCGGCGGGCTTCTGCCGTCAGCAGCTCATCGAATCACTTTCCCAGCGCGGTCCCTTCCGCGCTCCGCATCGGGACGTCTGGGTCACATCGGCCCCTGAAGCAGCGATAGCGACAGGTGCCGCCATGGCTCAGGCGCCCGAGGCGAGCGAGAGCGTATGCAGGCCTCGTCTACCAGTTCGATCTGGTTGCAGCGCCATTTCGGCGCAGACTTCGTCTGGCGGGGCAGTCTTGTATGGACGTCGCAACTCGCGGCGTTCTGCTCGGATTGGCATCACTCAAGCGGAGGGCCGTCGAGCGACGGCTCGGCGGGCGAGGCTGGTTCGAGTGATGCCATCCGCACGGCGAGCTCGATGGCTGCTCGCATGGAACCTTCGCTGGCGCTGTTGGTGCCGGCGATGTTGAAGGCCGTCCCGTGATCGGGACTCGTTCGCACGATAGGAAGGCCGACGGTCACGTTGACCGCCCTATCCCAACCAAGGAGCTTCACCGGAATCAGACCCTGATCGTGGTACATCGCAAGAACGAGGTCGAACTTCCCCGCGGCGGCATCAATGAACACCGTGTCCCCCGGATAGGGTCCGCGTGCATCGATTCCGTGTCGACGGGCCACTTCGATCGCCGGCCGGATGATCCGCTCTTCCTCATCGCCGAAGAGCCCGTTCTCGCCCGCGTGGGGATTCAGACCGCAAACGGCGACGGTCGGTTTCGCCTTGCCGAGCCGACGGCAAAGTTGCGCGCCCAGGTCGATCGGGTCGAACACACGACCAATCGTCAGCACATTTCTGATGTCCATCAGCGCGACATGCGCCGTTGCCAACGCGACCGTCAGCCTCGGGGAGACGAACATCATCGCGTGCCGCTTTGCCTTGGTTCTCGCGGCGAACAGTTCCGTGTGTCCGGGCCAGCGGAAGTTCGCCAACGACCAGCTCTCCTTCGAGATCGGTCCGGTGACAATGGCGTCGATATGCCGTGGGTCGCTGGCGTCCCGCAGCGCGTCGGTGATGGCGTCCTCGACGAACTGCTTGCTTGCCAAGCCGCCGGAGCGCGACGGTGCCGCCGGTCCCGGGCGCGTCAGGTCCTCGCCCGGGTAGTCGAGCACCGTCACGTCGCCGGTGAAGGGCTGTCCTGCGCGCTCCGACGCGGCCGCCACTCGGAACCAGTACGGGTGGATCGCCGCTCGGTCCGCAGCGTAGGTCAGCAGGTCATTCTGCCCATAAATGACGAAGCGGGCGCTGCGCCGAAGGGCTACGTCAGCGAGTGCCTTGATCGTCACCTCAGGCCCAATTCCCGCAGGATCCCCCATCGTGATGCCAATGATGGGCGGACTGTTGCGGGGCTGGGGCATGGAGCGTCACTTGATCAGGATTGTGCTCTGGGGATCAACCAGGCACTCGTACACAAAGGCTACGTCATCAGCCAAAAGGCGCACACATCCTAGAGACTTGTCACGACCGATCGAGTCGGGCTCGATCGTGCCGTGAATCCCGTATCCCAAGAAGTTCTGGTTCGCTGCTTCGACGCCCATGATGCCGATCCAATGTTCTCCGATCGGGTTCATCGGATCATGGCTGCCGAAGTGCTGGCCGGTCTTCGGGTGCGTCCACTCGGGATCGATGAGCTTGGACTTCGGACGGACCTTGAACTGCCCGGTCGGAGTACCGTTGCTTTCGCCGATGCCGCAACGGAAGCTCGCCACCATCACGCGATCGCTCGAACCGCTTCCAGCATCCATGAAGAGGTTCAGGCGGAACTCACTCTTGATGACTTCCGCGTGGAAGGCACCCTTGGGCACCCGTAGCCGTTGTCCGATCTGGATTCGTCGCTCGTCCTTGATTCCATTGATCCGCTTCAGGAGGAGCGTCTCGCACGCGAGGCCCTGACTTCGCACGACCTTCGCAAGGCTCTCGCCCGGCTGGATGGTGTGAACCCGCATGAACGCGTCGTTGGGGTTGATGTTGGAGCTCAAGAAGAGCGACCGCCACAATGCGTTCACAAGCTCGTAGCCGCGCTCTCGATCCCCCGCAGAAAGCTGCGGACTCGCGAGCGCGCGGGTGGCCAGGACTCGTGCTTGGATCGGATCGCTCGTCTGCAGTCGCAGCGCCTGGGTGAGGTCAGCATTGGTCACCCCCGCCGACGAAAGGGCACGATCCGACTCGGGCGATGTCCTCTCCGTGGGTCCGGTCGGCGGGGCCTGCCCGGGCTTCGTCTGAGTCGCGGGGGGTGAACCGCTGGGACTCGACTCCCTCTTGGCGTCACCGGTACCTGGCGTCCCTTGGGGGTCGCGGCTTGAGTCATTCCCTGGAGGTACCGGAGGTGCGCTCGGTGGGGTTGACGGGGGAGTGGTGCCTGTTTGAAGCCCAACGCGGCTATTTGCAGCAGGGGTCGCCGAGTCGCGACTCGTCGCATCCTGGGATCGAGCCGCTCTTCCGCCCATCTCGATGGTGGGTACGTTCGCGGCGGCCTCGCCCGCCTTTCGATCATCCGCAACCAGGGACCGAATCGAGGGCGTCGCCTCGTTCTTCGGCTTTGTATCTGACTCGGCCGAACGCAGTGCACTCGCAGGCACGCCAGGCCCCTTCACCTGATCGGCGGGGGCGATCGAGAGCGAACCATCTGCAATTGCTCCGAGCGTCTCGTCTGCAGTCAAGCCTTCCGGCTCGTCGTTGCTGCTCCCGAAGAGCCACGAGGCGCCCCACCAGACGAGCACCAGTCCCAGAGCCGCAACGCTCGCCAGAGCGATCGACTTTGGATTGATGAGGCGCCTCTGGGAGAAGGTGATGCGGCGGCGGTCGTTGGTGCGGACGGACTGGCTGGCAAGGGCCATCGTTTGGGTTTCCGGTCAGCGGTGAAAGGAGGACAAAGTCGTTCGGTTCAGACGGTCATTGAATCCGAGGAGCGTTCGGATGGACCGCTGGTCGCGACCCAATCCTGACGATCTGGATCTCGACCAAGCATGGTTCAGGCTGCCATGCCCCTCGATTGGGACTCTTCGGCAATTCGACGGCCCACGCGAGAATCCGCAGGTCTCGATGAGGTCGCCGTTCGGGAGCATTCGAGTGGGACGGGGTTTGGGAGGTCCTTCGGCTACAAGGGGACCACCCGCAGACGCCAGCAACCCACTCTGGACCCCGAGACGGAAGCCTATTCCCGAGCAGGTCAGGCCGTCTCCATTTCGGTCACGATCCGTCGAACTCGTCGGTCGTGGCGGGAGGTCGGAACGCGGGTCACAAGTTGGAAACCGTAGGCGAATCCCACGGTTGAGCAATGCTCCGACACCCGCACCAGCAGTCGATCGTAATACCCGGCGCCGCGACCAAGTCGGCCTCCCTCCCGGTCGAACGCCAAGCCGGGTGCGACCACGGCATCGATTTCCGTCGCCCTGACCAGGCGACCGCCGCGCGGCGTCGGAATCCCCATCCGGTCCCGCTCAAAGTGTCGCTCACTGAGCGATTCGATCTCTATGGCCTCGAGCTCGCGGGTCTCCGGGTCGATTCGCGGCACCGCCACGGTGATACCCTCGCTCAGGCATGCCTCCATCGCCCGCTGCGGATCGAGTTCGTTCCGCATCGCCATATAGAAGAGCACGGTCCCGGCATCCCGGACCTCGTCCAGCTCAAGCAGCCGGTCACAGGCGAGCCGGGAAGCGCGTCGGCACTCGACCTCAACCACGCCCCTCAACTTGGCCTGCATCTCTTTCCGCATCGAGGCCTTCTCCGCACTGATCGCGGCCTCGGCGTCGACGTCAGGCTCACGCGCCGTGGGTTCGTCTGGGTTCATTGTTGCTCGCCTCCGTCCCTAACAGACCTGGCGCCCGGCTCCTCGGACCGTTCTGAACCGGAGCCGCCACTCTTGCCCTTCCGGCGAATCGCCTTCGCCTTCTCGAGCCGGTCGCGCAATCCGGCCTCGAACCCCCGAGTCGTCGGCTGATAGTAGTTCTTGCTGACGCCCAGATAGTCGCGAGGCAGGTACTCCTGCCGACCGATTCCGCCCTCCTCCCCATGGGGATTCCGGTATTCCACCGCGCGTGGATCGATGGTCGAACCGTCGTCGGCGAAGCGGGTCATGCTTCGCTTCGTTTGGTCGAGCAGGTGCATGGGGACAGGGACCGTCCGACCTTCGCGCACGTCTTCCATTGCCGTCCAAATCGCCGCGCTCGAGGCCCCCGACTTTGGCGCACACGCCATGTAAATAGCCGCTTGGGCGAGATTCAACTGGGCCTCCGGCATGCCGATCCGCTCGACGTTCTGCCAAGTCGCCGCGGCCAGGATGGCGGCCTGCGGATCGGCGTTGCCGATGTCCTCGCTGGCGAAGATCGCTATGCGCCGGGCAATGAAGCGCGGATCTTCACCTGCCGCGAGCATGCGGGCGAGCCAATACGTTGCTGCATCGGGGTCGCTCCCGCGCATCGACTTGATGAACGCACTTGCCAGGTCGTAGTGCTGATCGCCGCTGCCGTCGTAGACCAACGCCTTGGCCTGGATGGACTCTTCGGCAACCGCCAGGCTGATGACCATCGGCTCCGGGCTTGACGTCCTTCGCCGTTCCGTGAGAAGCGAAAGTGCAGCGACCTCCAAAGCGCCGAGCGCCCGTCTGGCGTCGCCGTCGGAGATTCTCGCCCAATGGCGTATCGCCTCCTCGCTGACCGTGACGTTCAGCCCGCCGAGTCCAGCCGGATGCGTCGCCGCACGTCGGACCACTGACGCAATCTCCTCCTCACTGAGCGGCTGGAAGGTGAACACGGTCGAGCGGCTTACCAAGGCCGAGTTGACGGCGTAGTAGGGATTTTCGGTGGTCGCACCGACGAGAATCACCGTCCCCCGTTCGACGTCTCCCAACAGCACGTCCTGCTGCGACTTCGAGAAGCGGTGGATCTCGTCCAGGAACAGGATCGTTCGTCGCCCGCTGTCGCCGAGCCGGCGCTTCGCGCTTTCGACGATCTCCCGAATCTCGCGCACCCCAATGGATGCAGCATTGGCCCTCTCAAAGTGACTCTTGGAGCGACCGGCGATAAGTTCGGCGAGGGTGGTCTTTCCGGTTCCGGGCGGCCCAGCGAAAAGGAGCGACGTCATCGCATCGGCATCGAGCATCCGCCGCAACAGCTTTCTAGGCCCAAGGAAATGGGTCTGACCGACGAACTCCTCAAGGGTGGTTGGCCGTAGTCGCGAGGCCAGGGGCTCGGCGGCCTTTCTCCGATCACCCCGGGTGTCCGACCAGAGGTCGTCCGCCGATGAAACGTTGGGGCTGGAAGAAGTTGAACGGGGGCCGGGCACGGCAACCGATCGTACTCACTCGACCATTCGTCCCGAACTCTTACCGGACGGCGAACCTACATCGGGTGTCCTCCGTACGATGCCCCCCTCACAGCCGGGAGCGGTTCACCGGCGTTTAGGGGGTTCCGGCTTCCGCCGAGGATCGCGGATGGCCGATGGAGGGACGTCCGGCGTTCAGGTACCGCCCTCGCGGCGGTCACTCTGGCGACTCGCAGGATGCTCGGGGTCACCCCGGCCATCGCGATGTCATGGACGAACGGAATCAGATCTCACCGAGGAGTTGACGCGGTATGTGCGGAATCGTCGCCTACATCGGACGCAAGCAGGCCAAGCCCATCTTGCTGGAAGGTCTCAAGCGTCTCGAATATCGAGGGTATGACTCAGCCGGTATCGCGATCCTGAACGGGTCGATCAAGGTCGCCAAAGCGGTGGGTCGCGTCAGCGTCCTTGAGGAACTGGTCGATCGGCAGGGAGGATTCGAGGGATCCCTCGGCATCGCCCATACCCGCTGGGCCACCCATGGTGGTGTGACCGACCGAAACGCCCACCCGCACTGCGATGACCCGAAGCTCGGTCACGGCATCGCCCTCATCCACAACGGCATCATCGAGAACTACTCGGTCCTGAAGAAGTACCTCGAGGAGAAGGGGCACTCCTTCTCGAGCGAAACCGACACCGAGGTGCTCGCCCATCTCATCGGCGAACTCTACCGAGGTGACCTTGAGAAGGCCGTGCAAGCGGCGCTGCGCGAGGTGACCGGCGCCTATGCGATCGCCGTCGTCTGCAACAAGGAGCCGGACGTGCTCGTGGTCGCCCGCAAGGGCAGTCCGCTCATGGTCGGCGTCGGCAAGGACGAGTACATCGTCGCCAGCGACCAGAGCGCCATCGTCGCCCACACCACGCAGGCGTTCACGCTCCAGGACTACACGGTCGCGAAGCTCACCCGCGACAGTTTCCAGACCAACACCGTCGACAATGTCCCGGTCACCGCTGAGGTGCGCGAGCTCGAATACGACCTCGGGCAGATCGAGCTGGGCACGTTCGACCACTACATGCTCAAGGAGATCTACGAGCAGCCCCACGCACTGCGCATGTCAATGAAGGGCCGCATCGATCTTCGCGCCGGGCAGATCGTCCTCGGTGGCGTGAGCACCTTTGCCCGCGAACTGGCCCGGGCCCGCCGCATCGTGTTCGTTGGGCAGGGGACCGCACTTCATGCCGGCATGGTCGCCGAGTACGTGATGGAGGACCTTGCCAAGATCCCGACCGACGTCGATTTCGCCAGCGAATTCCGCTACCGCAATCCGATGGTCGAGGAAGGAACGGTCGTCGTTGCGATTAGCCAGTCCGGCGAGACGGCCGACACGCTCGCGGCACTTCAGGAGGCGAAGCAGCGCGGAGCGCTGGCCCTCGGCCTCGTGAACGTCGTCGGCAGTTCGATCTCGCGCGAGACCGACGCCGGCATCTACCTCCGCGTCGGTCCCGAGATCGGCGTCGCCAGCACCAAGGCCTTCCTCGGCCAGGTCGCCGTCGCGACGATGCTCGCCCTTTTCATCGGGCGCCGCCGGTTCCTCTCCGCCGACTACGTGCGCGAACTGTTAGAGGCGATGCATCGCATTCCCGACCATATCGAGAAGGTCCTCCAGCAAAGCGACGAGATCAAGAAGGCCACCGCGAAGTACATCGACCGCGAGAACTGGCTCTTCCTCGGCCGCGGCTACAACTACCCGGTCGCCCTCGAAGGAGCCCTGAAACTCAAGGAAATCAGCTACATCCACGCCGAAGGCATGCCTGCGGCGGAGATGAAGCACGGCCCGATTGCCCTCATCGACAACGGCATGCCCGTGGTTTTCCTCGCGACACGCAACAGCCAGTACGAGAAGGTCCTCTCGAACATCGAGGAGGTCCGTTCCCGTGGAGGCCACGTCATCGCTGTGGCGACCGAGGGAGACGAGAGCATCCGGAAGCATGTGCAGGAGGTCTTCTGGGTGCCCGACGTTCCGGAGCCGCTCCAGCCGATGCTCACCGTGGTCCCGCTCCAGCTTCTTGCCTACCACGCCGCGGTCATGCGCGGCAAGGACGTGGACAAGCCGCGGAACTTGGCCAAGTCGGTCACGGTGGAGTGACGGAAGGGGCGAGGTCGGTCCGTGTGGCTTGCCCGGATTGCATGGGCGGGCAGTTTTCGTCGGCGGTAGGGGATTGACCGACGCTGCCCGTCGCGGACACGATTCCGCCATGAGCGAGCGCCTGCAGCCCTCCCCGCCCGACGCCTGCGCTCGGCGCTGCGATGGCTGTGGCTATCGCCTTGACGTCTCGCAGGCCCGATGCCCCGAATGCGCATCGGTGGCTTCGACGTGGGTTCTTTCGGGTCACGGTCCAAGTCCCGAATCTGGTCCGCGGGGCGCTGGTTCGCAACCACGGCCCTGGTACGGGGTGAACGTCGGGGTTCCCATTGGCTATGGGCTGCTTTTCCTGACCTCGGCCTCGGCTCTTCGCCAGGGATTCGTCTCGCTCTCGGCAGGCGGTGCCGGCTATGCGGTCGCGCCAGCCCTATTCCTCATTGCCATCCTCGCCGCGGCGCTCCTCTTCTTCCTCGTACGGTCGAGGATCCGCTCCCCCCACAAGGCGTTGAACTGGGAACTGAGTCAAGGCGTGGTTCGAGTGACGAGCGACAGCCCGACATGGCCGCACTTTCCCTTGCACGAGGTCACGGAGGTTTCGCTGCGTCACGACCTGAAGCGAGAACTCCTCCGCATCACACTCGCCTGGGCGCGGCCCAGCCCAGGGCTTCGGATCGAGCTGCACATCGCCTGCCCCGAACCGGAGCGGGCCGAGGCCCTCCGGAGTCTCCTCGTCGAACTGATCCATGACGCTCGAAGCGCGTAGCGCCTCTTGTTCCCGCGATCTACGGGCTGGTTCTCTTGCCGTCGGCCGGACCCTTCCCGGCGTCCTTCTTTTCGTCCTTGCCCTCGCGCTTTGCAGGCGCCTTCGATGCCAGAGCCTTCTCGATCGCCTCACGCAACTCCTTGGCGTCGGGCTTCACCTTCGAATCAAAGAACGTGATGGTCTGCCCGTCGCGGCCGATGAGGTGTTTCGCGAAGTTCCATCCTGGCAACTTGCCGGTGCGCGTGCCGAGGAACTGGTACATCTCGCTTTGCCCGTCTCCGGCTTTGGTCTGGACCTTCTCCATCAGCGGAAAGGTCACGTCGTACTTGGTCGTGCAGAAGGTCCGAATCTCCTCTGGCGTCCCCGGCTCCTGTCCGCCGAAGTCGTTACTCGGGAAGCCGATGATGACCAGATCCTTGTCCTTCAGTTCGCGATGAAGCTTCTCCAGCCCCTCGTACTGCGGGGTGAGACCGCAGGCGCTGGCGACGTTCACGACCAGCGTCACCTTCCCCTCGTAGGCCTTTAGGTCAACCGGCTCACCGGCAAGTGACTTCGTCGTGAGCGAATAGAAGCTGGTGTCCTTCCACCTGGCGGCGGCCTTCGCGTCTTCGGGCATCGAGACGGCCGCGCCCAATCCGAGTGCGGTGAGAATGGCGCCGGCGACGAACGTCGTGAGTCGAGTCATGTCAGTCTCCTGTTCCGACAGCGTACGGCCTAAGCGTCCGCAAGATGAAGGGCGACTTGCCGACGGGCCTTCGACAGGATCGCGATCCCGGTTGCACCCAAGAGCGCCGACCCGGCAAGTTCGGGCGAGAGCGATCCGGTCACCGTGCCCACCGCCACGAAAACGACGATGAGCGGCTCGACGGTGAGCGAGGCGAAGGTGATCCGGGCGGCGTCCGTCAGTCCCGCTCGTTCGCTCAACCTCAGGCCGATCCAGCCGCCGATCCAGCGCGCGTCCTCCAGCACGACGTACATCGCCAACGGGAGTAGGAAGCCAATGTCACGGAAGGGCTCGACCGAGAGGCAAAGGATCGCGACGAGTGCCGGAAGGGCGACACGCTCGGCGACGGAGGCGAGGCGCATCCGCACCAGCCACCCGATGGGAAGAAGGCACAGCACGATCAGGCACGCAGCACGGTGAGGAAGCTCCTCCCGAAGCAGGAGCGCCGCCGCGGCGAGGGTCAGGGCAAGGATGTTGGCGATCCTCCCGCTCTGCTCCAGAAGCGGACCGCCCTCAGGCACGACACCTTCGGCAAGTAGGCGATCCTCCCGTCCGATGCACCATGGGCCGCAACAGGCCGCTGCCCCGATCAGGCATGAACCAGTTGTTAGGAGCGCATCGCCGCGCACCCAAAGCAGCAGGGCCGCGCCGCCGACGCCCGCGGCGCACCACCAAAGGGCATGGACGAACGCCTCGGTGCGCTGGTGCCGGCGGACCGGTGCCCGCACCGAGGTCGCACCGCCCGACGCCAGCAGGACGATCGCGGCCAATCCGAGGAGGACGAAGCCTCCCGCATTGCGATGACGTTCCCTTGCAAGGCTCCAGGCCGCATCGGCCTCGCGGGCCGCACGTTCGAGCGTTGCGAGCGCCTCGCTCGAGTCGGCTCCGATGACTGACGGGTCGCCCAGCGCGAAGAGGAGCGCATCCCGTTCGCGCGAGGCCGCCGTCGCCGCGGCGAGCAGTGTCGGCGGGCCCTCAAAGGTCGATGTCCATCGGTCGGGGATGATTCGCCCGGCCACTCCCGGGCCGAGCAGGATGCCGACGAGTACACCCGCTGCCATCGGCGCCCCGGACAACCCGATTCGACGCAGGCACTCGGCGCTGATCACCGCGATGCCCGCGACCGCCAGGAGTCCGAGCAACAGCTCGGTCGGGAGTGCGATGGATGCGAAGAGCGGGGCGGACACGACTCCGTACAGTATGGGCTCGATCCGGAGAACCCTGATGCCCCGTCCCGTCGCCATTGTCGCTGCCACCATGATCGCCGTCGGACTGGTCCCGACCACGCTCGCCGCCCCGCAGGCAACGCCCGCGCCAGCGGCCACAACCAAGGCCGATCCGCTCGATGCGGCGCTGGCGCTCATTCCCAAGGACGCCATCGCCTTCGTCGTCGTGCCTAACCCGAAGCGGGCCAGCGATGACCTCCAGCAGTGCCTCGAGCGGATGAATCGGCCTGAGGCGTCGTTGGGCGGTCGACCAATTGACCAGGCCAAGGCCTACTTCGGCATGTCCGCCTCGTTCGACGACAAGGCGCCGCTGGTCCTCTCGGTCTTCCGCGGGGCTACCGAAGGCGGACCCGCCCGCATGCTCCTGAGCCTTCCCGCAACCGACCCGAAGGCGTTCCTCGACGGCAACCTGACGAAGGCCCCGGAGATCGCGCCGGACGCCTACCGAACCGCCGACGGCCAACTCGTCTACGGGCGGGCCGGCGAGCGTCACGCGCACCTGGCCCCAGACCCCGAGACCGTCCGCGGATACGCCCCGGGCGAGGGCATTGGCCTAACGATTCGTTCACGACTCGGTGAACGGGGCACGATCCTGTTGGGCAAGGGAGATCTCGTCGCATGGGCCGGATCCGATGCAATCCGACCGGCGCTTCGGACGGCGTCCGAGCGAGCGGCGAATGAGATGCCTAGCGACGCGCCGTTTGCCGCTCAGGCGAACGAGATGCGGGCCACCGCAACAAGGCTCCTTGAGGGGCTCGACGACGGGCTTCTCGCCATCGATGTGGATCCGCTTGGCCTTGGCGTGCGCACATTCGCGAAGTTCGCGGATGGCAGCGAGCTGGCGGGACTCACTGCGGGCGGCAAGGACCGCGAGCCGCGCTTCGATCGCGTGCCGAAGCAACCCTTCTATGCTGCCGGCCGAATCGATATCGACGGTCTCGGCGGCGGCAGTGCACTTGAGGCGCTTCTCGCGAAGTTGCCCGGAACCCCCGGCCTTCCGACCTGGCTCTCGAAGGCCAAAGATTCGGTGCGGGCGATTCAGCTCGGGATCTTCCCGAGCAAGCTCGCCCTCGCCGCCGGCGGTCTTCTCAACGACAGCGTCCTCTTCCTCGAGACCGCCCAGCCCGATCTTGTCCGCGACGGCCTGCGCGAGGCGATTCTCTCCCTCAAGGGCGAGCAAGGCGGCCTGCGTCGCGAACCGACCTGGGAAGCCGATCGCACCCTCAAGTCGGGTGACGTCGCCGACGCATTCGAGGTCGCCGAGACGGTGGTCTCCTCCAAGGACACGAATCCGGTCGACCTATCGATGCGCCGGATGATCACCCAAGGGATCTACGGCAGCCGAGGGCTCGTGGGCTTCGTCAAACGCCAGCAGGACGGCGTGACAATGACCTTCAGCCAGCGTGCCGATGTCCTTGATCGGGCGACGAAAACCGCGTCAGGAGCTCCCTCGCTCTCCGGGGACCCCGTGATTGGCGCTTACCGTGAGTGGCTCATCGATCGGCCCGACAAGGGACGCGCGGATGTCGAGCTGTACATCGGTGTCGGGCAATTCGGGAAGCTCTTCAAGCAAGTGCTGACCCTCGTTCCCGGTGGCGATCAGATGCAGGCCCCGGACATCCCAACATCGGTCGAGCCGGTCGCGTTCGCCCTCGAAGTCGACTCTGGAGCGATCGAGTCCGCGACGGTGATTCCGAGCGGTGTCCTTGGCGTCGCGTTTGACGGCGTCAAGTCCCAGGTGATGGGTGGGCAGCGATCGCGCCCCGCATCGAAGCCGGCGGCGACGCCGTCCGGCAGTGACGCTCCTGCGAAGGAGTCACCGTCGAAGGAGCGACCGTGAGCGACGGAGCTGAAGGATCGACGTCGGGCGCCGCTTCGTGGCTCTTGGCTCGAGGGCGCCGATTGCCGCTCGAGCCTTGGGCGATCATGGGCATCGTCAACGTCACGCCCGATTCGTTCTCTGACGGCGGGGACTTCACGGACGCCCACACGGCGGCGAGCCACGCCCTTGTGTTGGCGGAAGAGGGTGCGGCGATCATCGATGTCGGCGGCGAGTCCACGCGACCCGGCGCCGAGCGAGTTTCGGCCGATGAACAGATCAGGCGAGTCGTGCCGGCGATCGAGGCGATCCGCAGGGCGAGCGACATCCCGATCTCGATCGACACGACGCTTGCCGCGGTCGCCCGCGCTGCACTCGACGCCGGCGCCGACGCGGTGAATGACGTCTCCGCCGCCGAGGAGGACGAGGCGATGCTGGCCCTGGTTGCCGACCGCGGCTGCGGCATCGTCCTCATGCACCGCATCGCACCGCCCGATCGCGATCGGTACAGCACCGAACTCCAAGTCGCACCGATCAGCGGGGACATCGTGGAAGCGGTGCGAGATGACCTTCTCGCGGCCGCTCATCGGGCCCTATCGGCGGGCATCGCGCGGGAGTCGATCGCCCTCGATCCCGGGCTTGGATTCGGCAAGACCGTCGAGCAGAACTGGGCCCTCATCGCCCGCTCCGGCGAGCTGGCCGACCTCGGTTACGCCCTCCTCATCGGTGCGAGTCGCAAGAGTTTCATCGGCCGTGCCTCGGGCGTCGCCGAGCCCGCACGTCGGGTCGTCGGCAGTGCGGTGGCCGCAGCCATCGCATGGTCCGGCGGTGCCCGCATCATCCGGACCCACGACGTCGCCGCGGCGCGCGAGGCGTTAGGCGTCGCGTCGGCGGCGATCGCTGCGACTGCTCATGACGGTCAGGCCGAACACGATTAGGCGTAATACTTGCCGAACCGGTTAGCGATGAAGTCGTCGTAGCTGATCTGTTCCATCTTCACGAAGCCGCGCGACGGGATCTTGCCTTCGATGAGCAGATCCAAAACCGCGCAAACGCCGGCGGCGGTCGTGATCTGGATGCCTGACCAGTTCTCGTTGTCGATGTACTTGTGGAAGACCGTCTTCGCGTAGGTGCGCTCGGTGAGCCGGCCGCGGTATTGGCCAGTCGCCGAAACGAAAATGACGATCTGGTCCTGGTAGGTCGTCGGGAGCGACCGCTCGAAGATCCGGCCGAGCTCCTCACGATGATCGCGCATCTGGAGATCGTCGAGCAGGAATTTCATCAACTTGTTGTGGCCCGGGTAGCGGATCGTCTTGTAGTTCACGTTCCGGACCCGGCCCCGCAGCGTGTCGGCAAGCGAGCCCAATCCGCCCGAGGTGTTGAAGGCCTCATACTCGACACCATCGATGACCAGCGACTCAAGGTGCTCCATCGGCGGGATGGAGGTGAGCCGACCGTCCATCAGCGACTCGCACGGGTTGCAGTACTCGTTGATGAGTCCTTCGGTCGACCAGGTCAGGTTGTAGCGGAGCTGGTTGTCCGGGTATCGCGGAAGGGCCCCGACGCGAAGGCGAAGGTCGGTGACGTCGGTCATCGGGCGGATGAGATGGGTCGCCACGATGGTGATGAAACCGGGGGCGAGGCCGCACTGGGGCACGAACGCGGTTTCAGCGCCGTGGGAAAGCTCCATGACCCGCTTCGTGACGGCGACATCCTCGGTGAGATCGAGGTAGTGCACCTTGTGGGCGCGGGCCCGCTCGGCGATGAGCGGGTTGCAGTGGAAGGGGGCACAGCTGATGACTGCGCGGGTCCCCTTCAGGAAGGTATCGAGAGCCTTGACGTCGACGAAGTCGAAGGCACTTCCCTGGATCTGGGGGTAGGCCTTCTGCACGTGCTCGACGCTGGCGGCGATGGAGTCTCCAACCCGGACGTTGTAGTCGCCGCAGGTAGCGAGCATGTGGGTGGCCATCCGGCCGATCTTTCCTGCGCCGATGATTGCGATGTCGTGCATGGGAGGGGGTCAAAAAGGCGATTCTGGCGGGGCAGAGATCGTACGGGAACCGGACCGTTGGGAGTGATCACCAACGCCACATGGCCCCGGACACCCCGTTTGGGCGTTACCTGACGCCAAATTGGGTCATCAACCTCCAAGCCGGATCGCTTCCGCGGGGAGAGTCTTCCCGCGGAGAGTGCTACGATCCTCGCTTTCCCCCGCACTGTCACCTTTCGCGACCTTGCCAGTCATTCTCGGAGACTTCCCCATGGCCGGTGCCGCCACTGTTGAGTTCACGGACGCCAATTTCGAAGCCGAGGCCCTGAAGGCCACGACCCCCGTTCTCGTTGATTTCTGGGCTGAGTGGTGCATGCCCTGCCGGGCGCTTGCCCCAACCATCGATGACCTCGCCAAGACCTATCAGGGCAAGGTGAAAGTCGGCAAGGTTGACACCGACAAGCACCAGAAGACCGCGATGACGTACCAGATCACCGCGATCCCGACCGTGATCTTGCTTCAGAACGGGCAAGTCGTGAAGAAGTGGGTCGGCAACGTGAAGCGAGACGAGTTCACGAAGGCAATCGACTCCTTGGTCGGCGCGACCCGCTGACGCCACGGGGTTGTTCTTCTCCTCAGCCGCACCGTCAGACCTCCGGGTGGCTGATGTCGAGCAGGCGCAGCGGCCACACGGGTCGATAAGCAATCGGTCGGGGTGCCTCCAAGCCCACCGCTTGCCGCTTCGTGAGGCCTCGGCTACTCTTCCCCCTTCGCGACGGCCTCCGGCGCGACACAACTCATTAGGTGAGGGCCTGTAGCTCAATTGGGAGAGCGCTTCCATGGCATGGAAGAGGTCGTCGGTTCGAGCCCGATCAGGTCCACTCAAACGCCCCGGCACCGTCATTTGGTCCGGGGCTTTTTCGTTTCGCTGTTGCTTGAGGACGCGGACGGATCCGCCTTGCCGGCTAGCCCTCGGGCGGCAAGGGCCCGTTCGGTGAAACCCCCGATCCACGGCCGATGGGCGAGGCGTTCGCCGGCGAGGATCATCGATCGGTAGACGCGGAGGACATCGTTCGGTTGTCCGGACTTGGCGTAGGCGGCCGCAATCCGATCGGCGGCGGTTTGGGTGCGGCCGCGCAGGCGTTCGTCCCTTTCGCAGAGTTCCACGAGGCGCGGGAGTGCCTGCTCGGCCAATCGCGGCTGGCGAGTCTCGCTGGCGACCTTGGCAAGAAAATCAGCAACACGCTCCCGGTCAGCGGGCTTGCTCGAGGTCAACCAGTCCTGAAACGCCCGGTGCGTTCCGTCCAGGATCGCGAGATGGGCGAGGTACGGCCAGTCGCCCAACGAACTGACCTTTCCTATGGTCAGCCAGATCCCGCGGCCGAGGGTCTCCCGAAATGCCAGTCCGAGGCCTCGCTCCCCACCGGGGAACGCCGGAGCCTTGCCGGCCCCTTCGACGAAACCCTCGACCAACTCCTCGATGTATCGGGCGCGGTCCTTCGTCGTCATCGCCGCGAATGCCTTGCCGCCCTCGACTCTCGTCAGGATGTCGAGTGCCATCTGCGGCGCAGTGGGCATGCCGCGCAAAACGCCCCGGGCGAATCGACGCAGGTCGTCGGGCCTCGCCTCGTCCCAGGCGAGCATCCACTCGCCGATCGAACGGAAGGTCTCGACGTTGTTAGGGCAGAGCTCGGCAAGTTCCAGTTCGCGGGCGAGTCGTCGCCGCGGGTCTGACTCGACGAACCTCGACAATTGCCATGCGCGCCGGGACTGGAGAAACGCCGGCGTCGCATGGAGCGATGCCATGAGCGGTATCGCCGTGCCGCGTGCGGTCCACGTCCCCCAGAGTCCGTGCAGGTTCGAGACTTCCCAGTCATCCTCGCTGCCGCAGTTGCCAGTTCGCCAATCGTTGTCCTCATGCCTCCAGCAGAAGGCGCAGTGTCCCTCCTGCCCGAGCGGCTGGGCCGGAACGCCGAAGGCCCGCGCCGCGAAGCTGCCGAACTTCGACACCGCGCCGCAGACTCCGCCGTACTCGAGCATGATCGCTGGCGTGAGCCGCTTGTCGTCGTAGAACGACTTGCCTAACTGCACGCTCTTGCCGTTCGTCGGACTGGTGTCGCGATAGGGAATGAGGAACGCCGCATTGCCGATCGCCCGCTGCGAGCCCAGTGGTGTGCCGTCGGCGAGCTTCCCAGGCAATGAGGTGTGGAACCACGCGATGTCCTCGTCATACAGGGGTAGGTCGACGACGCGGCGCAGCTCCCAGGTGGCAAGCGCTTCGAATCCCGGAAACAGCGTGCCTTTCGCGTGGAGATCGCGGTAAAAGCGGTAGCGAGCAACCGGGTCGATCGTGCTCGCAGCAGAATCGTCCCATTCCGACCAGGGCCTGATCGGCACCGAGTGTTCCAGTGCCGTCGCCACCGCGAGGCGTCGAAGGTGTCCGCTCTCGATCGCGCGGTCGGCCATCCAGATCGCATGCAGGATCGCGATCGCCTTCGATGGGTTCGTCGGCGGCGCGCCGGTTGTTAGGAACTCCTCCATCGTCTCTCGGTCGGCGATGAGCCATCGCGTGAAGTCCGGGCCACCCTCTTCGGTCCTCATCGCGTCAAGCCCCGCGCCGCCGATCGCGAGGAACGCATGCTGGGCGAGAGCCAACGCAACCTGCGGCCGGGTGGCGATCGAGGCGAGCCTCTCGGCGCTCCCTTCCTTCGCCAAAGGGGCGAGCTCCTTCGCGAGGTCCTCCCCAAGGGCAGCGAGCTCACCGTGCGAGATCCGATCCCTGGCGTGGGCAGCCACCGCCTCGACCGGGGCATCGTTGAGTCTCGGCAGGTCGGCCGAAGCGCAGGTCGTCACCAACGTGGCGATCAGAGCTGCTAACACTCCGTTCATCCCGCACCTCCCCGACCGTAGACGCGGACCCGGTTGAGATGGAGGTAGCCCCTCTCGGAAAGAGTGATGCGCACGTATCGCGCCTCGCGAGGTCGGTCGCCTTCGAGAAGCGAGACGCTCCAGTCGGCCTTCGGTCCGGACACCGAGGCGACCTCGTTCCAGGCGATCGCGTCGGTCGAGATGCTGATCGCCAGCCCTCTCGTTCTGCCCCCGTTTCCGTCGCTGCGATTGGCGATCGCTATGCCCGTGACCTGCCGGGCGCGCCCGAGGTCGATCTGGACCCAAGGGCGATCCTCCTCGGCGGTGTGGAACGCGAAGGGATCATGTCCAGGGCCAAGCAACGAGAGATGAAACTCCGGCTCGTCCCATGGCGAGGTGGAACTGCACCTCAGGATCGAATCCCCCGATATGACCGACCCGAATCGAGCCTTCTCGTTCAGGTCAGCATCCGACTGAAGCGCCGCGACCGCGAGAGCTGCTGCCAACAACATGCCAAGAGCGTAGCGACCGCTCTCGACGGTGGTGAGCCACACTCCCCGTCACAAGCCGGCTCAATCCGCCCGCAGGATGGTGACGTCCTCGAGCCGCTCCGGTGGCGACACGCGGAGCGCCGCAACATGCCCATCGCGCACCGATCCGGTGAGCACCGTATTGCCCGGAGCGTGCAGGCGGAACTCGCAGTCCCATCCGCGCGGCCACGCGGGAAGCAAGAGGATCCGCTTTCCATCGCACTGCATCAGCATCGACTGCATCGTGGTAAGGATGTTCGAACCGTGGTCCTGATCGGGCACCCAGTCGAAATTCGGCCCCCAGAATGCGGGGAAGCGGCTCTTCGCGTCCTTCTGTGCGGCTCGCCGAGTCACCAGCGACGCGGCTTCTTCGGCGAGTCCCAGATGCGCCGCCTGGATCGAGTCCTGGCACCAACCGACATTGGTCCGATTGGCGCGAAGGTCATAGGTTCGACGGGCCATATCCAGCTCCGGCTTCCCCACGCCAAAGAGGCGATAGGGGAAGATCGCGTAGAGCTCGGGGTTCTCGATGTTGGCAAGGGAGCCGTATCGCGCTGCCGGCCGAAGGACCGGGCCTGCGGGATCCCCGCCTCGCGGGATGGGCGGAAGGGCGCGCAACAGCGCCGTCCAAACCGACCGACGGCCATCATCGACCAACGTCGGCCCGAGGGCGAGCAGCTTCGGAATCACCCAGCGCAGGCCGGCGATTTCCGGAAGCGGATCGGTGGCATCGTGCCAAGTCTCGAGCGACGCGGCCGGCTCGAAGCGAATCGTTCCATCGGGGTTGCGCGGATAGAAGCTCGCGTAGAAGGTGAGGAACGCATCGGCGAGCGGAAGGATCGTCGAATGGGCGAATTCCTCGTCAGGACGGTATTCGTACCGCTCGATCGCCATACCTAGCAGTTCGATCGATCCGCTGCGGTAATGGCGAATGTAGGGATTGAGCACTTCGCCGGCCGTCGCGCCGTCGCGCTTCCACCCGAACGTCGAGTTGTCGGGCAGTCCCCAGAAGGCGATCGTCTCATGGAAGGCGGCGCCGCCCGGCGCGACTCGATCCCCTTCGACCGTTCGGGACCGGGCGATCGCCAGCGGCAGCGCGTCGCGATACATGGCAAAGAAGGCGTCGGTGAGATCGACGTCCCCGCTGGCCAGAAGCGGCCAATAGGCCAAGCGCGTGTTCTGGAACCAGTACCCCGGCCCCCACTTGCGATAGTCGGGATCACCCTCATCGTGGCCGTTGCGGGGAACGGTGAAGAGCGAGCCGTTGAACTTGATCGGCGACCCTCCCCGGCCCGCGCAGGCCGTGATGTAGCGTTGCAGCGCGTAGGCCCGATTCACGGTCTCCGAGGCGGGTGGTTCGGCCGCCGATTCAGCGACTCGTTCGCCGTCGATGTAGATTCGCCGGCGCCCGTCGCGGGCGTCGTAGGTTCCAACGACGAAGACGCGCTTTCCGGGAGTGAGGTGAGCGTCGAGCGTCGCAGCGACGCTACCCGCGCTGAATCGAAGCGAGTTGCCTGGATAGGTATCCAGTAGCCATCCGTCGGCGGATCCGACCGTCGCCTTATCGACGATCCGTCCGCCGCCGGCGTCTTGGGTCTCGGGCGTGATCCAGGCGGCAACACTGACACCGGTGGAACCATCGAGCGTGACCGAGTCGGGTACCTCCTCGGGTCCGCCGGTGGCCCAAGCCAGGACGGCATCCGCTGGGGCCCGGCCATTCGTCATCGCGGCGATCTCCTCGGCGCCGAGCGGGCGGCTGTAGACCAGCACGTTGTCGATTCTCCCGCGGAAGCGATTGCCTCCCTGCGAGTCAAGCCCGATGCGCACCGGGTGTCGGTTGTCTGGCAGGCGGAAGGTGCGGGCGAGGCAGCTCTCACTGACGCGTATCCAGGAGCGACCCCAGAACGCGTCCCACCATCGGCGGTGCGCTTCGGCGCAACGCTCTGGCGAATCCGCGGCAGCGCTTCGGGCGAGGCTTCGAAGCGTCGTTGTGAAACTCTCGGCGTCCGTTGCCTGTTGCGTTGCCGCCCACACCTCGATGCGATGCCGTCGGGAAGGCTGTGCCGAACCGAGAGCCCGTTCGCCGCGGGCCTCCAGAGTCGGGCCCGTGACGAGGCAACCGAAGGCGCGATGCAGAATCGGGTCGCGATAGCCGGGAAGAAGCGAGCCAAGTCCCTGCAACGCAAACGTGGCCGGAATCGGGGTGCGGTCGTTGAAGTGGTACCAAAGGAGTTCCGCCCCCAACGGCCCGGCTTCGATCGGCGGCACAATGTCGGCGCCGGTGATCGTGGGCTGCACACCCGGGGCGTTGTGATCGGAGCAGTAGACGTCGCTCCAACTCAGTTCCTTCACGTCGCGCGCGGCGTTGCGCCAATGCTCAAGCGAAACCCGGGCCGTGGCCGGCTCGGGCGTCTCGATCTCGATGACGATCACAGGCCGGTGGGCGTCGGCGCGCACGTGGAACTCGACCGCGCGACCCTCGGGTCCGATCGAGCACTCGATCTCGCCCTCGCTCAGGTCGAGCCGCTGTCGAAAGCTCTCGGGCGTCATCGCCGGCTCAAGTGCGATCGCGATCCGTCCCAGCTTGAGCAGGCGGCCGTTGTCGTCCCAGGCGTCCGACTTCGACAGGTACATCCAAAGCTCGCCGCGCTCATTCCACCACACGTTGGCCGCGAGGTCGCCGTTGCCGATCGGCATCGAACCGTGTTCGTCGCGACTTGGCGACGCCCAAACGACGTCGGTGGCGGCGAGCGCGTCCGGCGAGACCTCCTGCCGGGCGATGGCCGGGCCGGCGACCGCACTTGTCAACAGCCCCGCCACAATCCATGCCTGACTTGAGGAACGCGCCATGGCGACGAAGATACGGGGCCGTCGTCGTTGCTCCAAGGCTTCCCCCGGTCAACTCATGCTTCTTGCCGCCACCCATCGCCGCCCATTCGGAACCACCGGTCTTTCGGTCTCTCCCGTCGCATTCGGCTCGGCTCCGGTCGGGCTGCTTGCCTCCGAGCGGGAATCGGCTGGCCGGTTGATGAACCGCCTGCTCGATGAGGGCGTGAATGTCGTTGACACCGCCGCCGCCTACATGGGGGCCGAGGAGACCATCGGCGCGACCCTCGGTGGCCGGCGCGACGAGTTCATCCTCGTCTCGAAGTGCGGCGCCGACTCAACCGAAAAGGGATGGGTGCAGGCGACGCGCAAGGAAGAGCTCTCCGCCCAGATCGACCGTTCGCTTCGGCGACTCAATACCGACGTCATCGACGTGATGCTGATTCACTCCCTCCCGCTCGACGTCATTCGTGAGGGCTGGCCATTCGAGGCGCTCCAGGAGGCGAGGTCGGCGGGAAAGATCCGGTTCGCGGGGTACTCCGGGGACAACGCGGCGGCGCTTTGGGCGGTCCAACAGCCGGGCATCAGCGTGCTCCAAACGAGCCTGAGTCTGGTCGACCAGGTGAACACCGAGCAGGTCCTGCCTGCCGCGGCAAAGCACGGCGTTGCGGTGCTGACCAAGCGTTCGATCGCCAACGGATGCTGGCGCCCGCGCGACCAGCATTATGAGCGCTATCACAATTACGTCGATCCTTATCGAAAGCGTTTCGCGGCGATGGGTCTTGACCTGGCCCGCGTCGCGCCCGACGTGAGCGGATGGTCCGAACTGGCGATTCGCTTCACGCTCTCGTTTCCCCACGTCCACACCGCCATCGTCGGTGGGACGTCGATTGATCGGGCCCTGGAGAACCTCGCGAACGCGTCGCGCGGTCCGCTTCCGCATCATGTGGTGGACGCGATTCGCTCGTCGTTCGCGAAAGCCCGGGCGGGCGGCGGCGAATGGTCGGCGCTGACGTGATGGGCGGGCAAACCGTTAGACTTCCTGCCGATGCTGAGGTCGATGCAGAGATCCGAGGAGACCCATGCCTGAGTCCACGCCTGAACCCCTGACCAAAGCTGGGTCCACATCGGAAAGTGCGCGTCCGACGCTCAGCGAGGCGAACTTCGACGGCATCGTCGGTCCGACGCACAACTATGCCGGCCTCTCATTCGGCAACGTCGCCAGCACGTCCAATGAAGGCAGTGTCTCGGCGCCGCGCGAGGCAGTGAAACAGGGAATCGCCAAGGCGGCGTTCGTCGCGTCGTTGGGCATTCCGCAGGGGTTTCTTCCGCCGCATGAGCGGCCTCACCTGCCGACACTGAGGTCGCTTGGCTTTGGCGGGAGTGACGCGGAGGTGATCGCGAAGGCCGCGGCCGAGGATTTCCTCCTCCTCGCCCGGACCTGTAGCGCATCGGCGATGTGGACCGCGAACGCCGCGACCGTCGCGCCCTCCTGCGATGCGGCCGACGGCAAGGTGCACTTCACGCCCGCCAACCTGCGGTCGATGTTCCACCGCTCGATCGAGCCGAGCGTGACCGGGCGCGCCCTCCAGGCGATCTTCCGGGATCCAGAACGCTTCGTCCATCACGCGCCGCTTCCCTCGGCCGATGCCTTCGGTGATGAGGGAGCGGCGAATCACACGCGGCTCGTCGGTCACGGCGGGCGCGGCGTGCATTTCTTCGTCTACGGCCGAAGCGAGCGCGAGAGCGAGATGCCGAAGCGGTTCCCGGCCCGGCAGACGCTCTTGGCGTCGCAGGCCGTCGCCCGATTGCATCGGCTGGATCCGGCCTCCTGCGTGTTCGCCCGACAGCGATCCGAGTCGATCGACGCAGGCGTTTTTCACAATGACGTGATCAGTGTCGGCAACGGCAATGTGCTGCTTGCCCACGAGCTCGCCTTCGCCGATCAGGCCGGCACCATCGAGGCCCTTCGCCAGCGCGTCCCCCATCTCGTGGTCGTGACCGTGCGGGCGAGCGATGTGGGTGTCGAGCAGGCGGTGAAGTCATACCTCTTCAATTCGCAGCTCCTGTCGATTCCCGAGTCCAGCGGCGGCGGCATGGTCATCGTCGCCCCGACCGAGTCGCAGGAGGAGCCGGCCGTTTCGGCGGCACTGGACCGCATCGTGTCGGATCCGACGAATCCGATTCGTGCTGTGCATTTCATGCATCTTCGGGAGAGCATGCGAAACGGCGGAGGCCCTGCCTGTCTGAGGCTTCGCGTGCAGCTCACCGACTCGGAAATTGCCACAGCCAACAGGAGTGCGTTCTACTCACCC
The DNA here is from genome assembly GCA_016795065.1 of Phycisphaerae bacterium. Lineage (GTDB taxonomy): Bacteria > Planctomycetota > Phycisphaerae > Phycisphaerales > SM1A02 > JAEUIT01. The sequence continues at coordinate 7,411 of JAEUIU010000058.1, read as the reverse complement.
GATCTCCACCGCCAGCTCGATGCCTGGGCGGATCGACACTATCGAACCGAGCTGAGGCCGAGCGAACTCGCCGACCCGCGGCTGCTCGAGGAGTCGCGCACGGCGTTGGACGAACTCACCCGTATCCTCGGGCTCGGGTCGATTTACGATTTCCAGCGATGACGATCCGGTCGGCGAAGACCTGAGCGAGATATCTTCGGTTTTCGCGGACGAATCGTTATCGTCTGGTCATGCAACGCAACGGAATTCGGATGGCGGTCGGGGTGGCGATGACCATGGGGACGATGTGCCTTGTCCTTGGCGGATGCGGCGATGGTCCGGGCCAGGCCGAAGAGCTTGCTCCGCCTTTGCGTCCGATCCCTCCCGAAGCAAAGGCCAGAGCCCAGGAGCCGCAGTTCGAAGCGTACCGAATGCTCTTGCGTGCCCAGTTCGACGCGACCAAGCGTCTCGGTGATTTCTATCAGAAGGCAACCGCCAACGGCTCGCGGCCGCTCTCACCGGAGGACCTCGATCGGCACGGCGCGTTGCGAGGCGAAACCGATCGGCTGGCGGCTGAGTGCAACGCATTCATCGAGGCGAACTTCCCGAACGAAGCGCCTGAAGTCCTGCAACAGATCTACAACGAAGAGCAGCTCAAGGCGTTTCCCGACGGCTAATGGCGCATGGGAACTGACCGCGAGCTCTCGTGACCACTCAGAATGGCACGCTGCCTGGCAGCATGTACTGGCGCATCACGCGGTAGGCCGGTGCAGGTGACGGCTCGACATAGTTGTTGCCGAAGGACTGCATCGCCTTGATGAGCTTGGGAGAGAGGATATTCAGGCTCTTGGTTGAGCCGTCCATCATCGCGATGTTGATGCGGTTGCCGTCCCAGAACGAGGGGAGGTCGACCCACCGGTAGGTGCTCGGCGAGTTGAAGCACTCAAGCACCCAGCCGTGACGGTTGTAGCCCGGGGCGTCCTCTTCGGCAATCACCATCATCGACGCTGATGGCTGCCGCACCATCGAGCTACTCATCGTCTTGAAGCCGTAGGTGTAGAGGTCGTCACATTTCTTGTTCGATGGATTTGGGTCGCAACCGCCGACACCGACATAGGAGCTGAGCGAATAGGAACGGACCCGGTTGGTCGGGTCGAGCGGTGACCGATAGGCCTCGTAGTTGTTGTTCATGTAGGCCCACAGCGCACCCTTTTCCATCGAGCCTTTCTGTTCGACGTTGTTGATGAGCGTGCCGGCCGTCTGAGTGCAGTTCACCCAGCAGTGCGGGACCTTGCCCATGCCGCCCTCGGGGGCGAGCGTGTCAGTGCGCGGGCTGGCATAGCGACCGTTGTTGTCGGTCGCGTACACCTGGCAGGCCAAGGCGATGGTGCGCTGATGGACAAGACACTTCGTGCGCAGCGATGTCTGACGAAGGGGCTGCCCCACGACGAAGAGAAGCGAAATGATCAAAACGATGATCGCAATGACGACCAACAGTTCGACCATCGTGAAGCCCCCGCGTGCGCGGTCGGCGGCGCCGTTTCGAATCATGCAAGACCTCCGCACGCGATGGTACTGGACGATGCCGCCAACGCGCGCGGCAAATCCTCGGCTCCGCATCGGGAGCTCCCTTGCCTCGACGCTCGCGTTCCCTCACACTGCCGCCCATGTCCGAAGGCTCATCGAGCGGGGAATCCAAGGCGGGCGTCCACCCCAACGGGCCGCTTCCTGTTGCGGTTGGAGGTCCAGGTGACGCTGACCGTCGCACGCTCAATCGAGCCGTCATCCTCGCGGTAACGGTCGCGGCGCTGGGTTACTTCGTCGACATCTTCGACCTTCTTCTCTTTGCCATCGTTCGAGACAAGAGCCTCCTTGACCTTGGTTTCGCCGACGACCAACAGCGGCTCAAGCTCGGGGTCTATCTCGACAACTATCTTCAGATGACCGGGCTGATGGTTGGCGGATTGGTATGGGGGGTGATCGGTGACCTTCGGGGTCGACTCTCGGTCCTCTTCGGCTCGATCCTCTGCTATTCGACGGCCAACCTGCTCAACGCCTTCGTCGCGGACGTGCCTCCGAACTCGGCTCTCGGTTTCCTGAACACGGTCGGGCTCGGAAGCGCCATCCGGCAATATGAGGTCCTGCGCTTCATCGCCGGATTCGGACTGGCGGGTGAGCTTGGGGCGGGCGTCACGCTCGTGGCCGAACTCATGGGCCGCGAGAAACGCGGCATCGGCACGACCATCGTGGCCAGCGTCGGCGTCCTCGGTGCGGTGTTCGCCGCCGTGATCTCGAAGTATTGCCATTGGCGCACGGCGTACCTCATCGGGGGCGGGCTCGGGTTGGCCCTTCTCTTCTTGCGCGTCGGCGTGGTCGAGAGCGGTCTCTTCAACGCCGTGCGATCTGAGGCCGTGGGCCGTGGGCACTTCTGGAAACTGGTCAGCTCCTGGACTCGCTTCAGGCGCTACCTCGCCGTGGTCGCGATCGGCCTTCCCATCTGGTACGCCGTCGGCGTCCTGGTGAAGTACTCCCGCGACATCGGGCGCGACCTCCAGTTAGGCGAAGCCACCGTCGCCCCGGCCGACGCGATCATGTGGTGCTATGTCGGACTGGCGATCGGCGACCTCGGCAGCGGACTGTTAAGCCAGTGGCTACGTTCGCGCCGTTGGGCGGTTATCACGTTCCATATTCTCACCGCCATCGCAGTGGCGCTTCAATTCGTCCTGGTGCCGCGCCCGCTCATCGTCTCGAACCTCCTGTTCCTCGCCTTGGGCATCTCGATCGGCTATTGGGCGGTCTTCGTCACCATGGCGGCTGAACAGTTCGGCACCAACCTGCGGGCGACCGCGGCCACGACCGCGCCCAACTTCGTGCGATGGATCGGAGCGGCGGGGAGTGCCCTCCTATGGACCTCGCTTGAGCCGTACCTCGGCACTTGGCAGGCGGCGGCGGTGGTGGGAGCGATCGTCCTCGCCATCGCCCTTGCGGCCTGCCTTTCTCTTCGGGAGACGTTCGGGACATCGCTCGACTTCGTGGAAGAGTGACCGCCTGCGGTATCCTGTCGATGCGATGAAGTCCCTTGCGCTCTCTCTCGTTGCCTTGGCGGCCACACTCACCGGCTGTGCGAACCGGCACACCGCGTCATACCTGGTCAGCGTGCACGATCGCGCGCACGGAACCGCAGTTGAAGGTGCGACGGTCGAGGCCCGCGATGGCGCCCATGATGTGAGCCATCCCACCGCCTGCGGCACGACTGACGGGCGCGGCGAAGCGGTCATTCTGGTGCCGGGGTGGAGTGGCGCCGACCTCTTCATCACCTTCGATGGAGAGACCGAGCGGTATTGGTTCCCGCCGGCCCGCACCCCGCGTTATGACGCCCCGAAGGACGAGATCGAGGGCGAGCAGTCCTCGCTTCGCTTCATCGCCGGTCCGAGCGGCACCTCTGCCTGGCGCGTGACGGTGGTGCGCGTGCGCGACCAGATTCGCTGAGCAGTTTCCGAAGGCTCCGCCGGAAAACAGCAACGCCCGAACCTGTGGTCCGGGCGTGCGTCGGCTTTTGAGGAGCTGTCAGGAGAGAGAGGAGAAGATGCGGTCAGAGGTGGTTGGCGATCCTCAGGTCAGCCGAGGCCTGTTCGCTCACCTCACCAGTGAATACGCAGAGGGTGTGCGGCGGTTCAGGAGAATTCGCCAAACCAGCGGATGCGAATGGGTTGGGGGCATCTCCCTCCCCGACACGGTTGTTCGAGGCCTTTGAATTGCGGGATTGTCACCAGTCGTTGGAGGCCTTGACAACGACAATCGCCCGAGCGGGTGCTCGGGCGATCGCCGGTGTCTCGGGTCCCATCGGGAAAGTCAGTCAGGAAGGAATCGAGGGTCTGAGAGAGAGAGTTCGTTTCGGGCGGGTGGTGGCAGGCCGCCGGGCGTTGTTCCGGGTGCACTACGAAGGGACGGAAGGTCGGTTCGCGAATCTGGGCGCGGGCTGTTCAAATTTCTTTCGGCCTTCAGTTTCAGGGGCGGAAGGCGGGGTGGGGTGGGTGGTTATGCGGAACCGATGAACTACACTCGTCCCGCCATGGATACCTCGACGCTGCACGACGGACCACCCGACCGATCAAATGGCTTCGACCGACGCCGGTTTCTCCTCTCGACCGCGGCCCTCGTCGCCGCCTCGGGGGCCATCTCCCAAGCTGGGGGGCAGGCCCCGGGAGGCCAGGCACCCGCAGCTCCTGCGACTGGGTCCGGGGGAGCCGCGCCTGCGGCCGATGGTCCGTTCACGCTCGATCCGCTGCCGTACCCGCCCGAGGCGCTCGAGCCCTTCATCGATGCCGAGACGATGAAGATCCACCATGGAAAGCACCACGCGGCCTACGTGAAAAACCTCAACGCCGCGATGAAGGACATGTCGCCGCTGGTCTCGCTCCGGATGGTCCTGAAGCGAATCGACCAGTTCCCCGCCGATCGGCGGACGGCCCTGCGCAACAACGGCGGCGGGCACGTGAACCACACGCTCTTCTGGAACGTGCTCGCCCCGAAGGGCAGTGGCGGCGAGCCGTCGAAGGAACTCGTCACGGCGATCGAGTCCGACCTCGGCGGCATGACCAAGTTCCAGGAGGCGATCAGCGCAAAGGCCATGGGCCAGTTCGGCTCCGGCTGGGCGTGGCTCATCGTGACTCCCGAGCGGAAGCTCGCCATCACGAGCACCCCCAACCAGGACAGCCCGATCATGCAGGGTGTGGTCGAGCAGGTCGGCACGCCGATCTTCGGCATCGACGTCTGGGAGCACGCCTACTACCTGAAGTACCAGAACAAGCGGGCCGACTACGTGAAGGCGGTGCTTGAGCTGATCAACTGGAAGACGGTGTCGGGGCTGTACGCGGGGGCGGCGGCGGGTTGAGCGAATCGTTAGTCAGCGCCTGACTCACTTTCGCCCGTCGCCTCGCGCGACACCAGCACCTGGTCGATGCGGTGGCCGTCCATGTCGACCACCTCGAAACGCAGGCCTTCCCACGAGACGATCGCCCCGACCTCGGGGATGCGACCCGCGAGGTGGATGACCAGGCCGCCGACGGTCGAGACGTCGCTCTGGGCGTGGTCGTGCTCGAGCTGTAGTCCGGCAATCCTGATGAGATCGGTGACGGGCAGCATGCTGTCGACGAGCCACGATCCGTCGGCGCGGCGGACGGCCTGCGGGGCGGCGTCCTCGCCGCGGCGGCCGACGTCGCCGACCAGCGTGCGCATGATGTCGTTGAGGGTGACGATGCCCTCGACCGACCCGTATTCGTCCACGACGAAAGCGATGTGGGTGCGCTCCGCCTGAAAGATCTCGAGGATCTTGAGGGCCGGCGCCGTATCGGGCACGAAGATCGGCGGTTGGGCGACGGTCGCGACGACGAAGTTCGAGCCGCCGAGCAGGCCGTAGGCGATGAGGTCCTTGATGTGGACGACGCCGACCAACTGGTCGAAGCTGTCGCGGCAGATCGGGAAGTGCGAATAGGGACTTGTTCCGAGCAGGATGCGCACCTCGTCGGTGGTCATCGACTCGCCGATCCAGACGACATCGTTGCGCGGCACCATCAGGGCCTTCGCCTTGCGGTCCCCGATGGCAAGTGCCCGCTGGAACAGCTCGTGCTCGGCCGGTTCGAGCGCCCCTGAGGTCGCGGCCCGGTCCACCAGGGCCTTCACGTCCTCTTCGCTGACGTCATCGCGCTTCTGGCGGATCTGCAGCAGTCGCAGGACCAGATCGGTCGACGCGCTCAGGAGCCGTACGGGAATGGCCCCAAGCGTCGAGAGGAGCTGAAGCGGTTGGGCGATGATCGCGGCCGAGCTCTCGGGATAGGCCATCGCGATCCGCTTCGGCACTAGTTCGCCGAAGACAAGCGAGACGTAGGTGATCAGGGTGACGACGATCGCGAGGGAGATTTCGTCGGCAATCGGCTTGATCGATTCGAACGTCCCTAACATCTCGCGCAGCGGCGCGGCCAGGGCCTTCTCGCCGAACGCGCCCGAGAAGATCCCGATCAGGGTGATGCCGACCTGCACGGTCGAGAGGAAGCGGGTCGGCTCCCGGGCGAGGGCAAGGGCCGAGGCGGCCCCCTTGCTTCCGCGACGGGCATCGCGCTCAAGGCGTGAGGCCCGCGATGTCATGATCGCCAGCTCCGACATTGCCAAAATGCCGTTCACCAGGAGGAGCGCGGCGAGAACGAGGCAGGCTGCGAGCATGCCCCATTATGGGCGCTCCCGGCGAAACCGCTCAGAGGCTGTACGGCTCGCCCGGCAGCGGTCGCACACAGGAGAAGCCGAGCCGCTCCTGGATGGCGTGCTCGAGGGCCAGCCGTGACGCCTCGGTGCCGTGATTGAGGAGCACTCGCGTCGGGCGCTGGCCGATGCCCGCCAGCCAGGCCAGCAGGTCATCGCGGCCGCCGTGGCCGCTCAGCCCCTCGACCTCGCTGACGCGGCACTGGACCTCGATGATCTTGCCGTTGATCTCCACCAGTTTCGCCCCGCGGCGGAGACCGTCGCCGATGGACCCCGGCGGGTGGTAGCCGGCCAGGATCACGCGACAGTCCTCGCGGTCGACCCCGGCGGTGAGGTGATGGAGAATCGGTCCCGCATCACAAAAGCCGGCCCCGGCCAGGATGATGCTTCCGCGTCGCATGTCGGTGAGCGTGAGGGACTGTTTCCGTGTGGTGAGCCGATGGAGCGACGGGAACTCCAGCGGCGAAATCCCTTGCGCGAACATCTCGGCGACGTCTGGGGCGAGGTGATCGAGATGATGATGAAAGCGGTCGGCGACACGCACGGCCATCGCGCTGTCGAGGTAGACCCCAAGCCCGTGCAACGCGTTGCGTCGGGCGAGGTGTCCGAGCCGAAGGAGAATCTGTTGGGCCCGGCCGATCGCAAAGGTCGGCACGAGAATGCGCTCGTCGCGCGGGCCCGCCTCGGCGAGGATCGCCTCAAGCTGTTCCTCGGCGTTCACGCGCCCGTGCTTGGGAGCGAAGCCGTTGGTCGATTCGATCACGACGATGTCCGCCCGCAACGGCGAAGCCGGCGATTCCAGCAGACTGTTCTGTTGCGGCCCAAGGTCGCCGGAGCAAACCACGACGCACTCGTCGATGCCCGATCCACAGGTGAGTTCGGCGCTCGCCGCACCGAGCACGTGACCGGCATTTAGGAAACGAAGCGTGATGTCCGGAGCGATGTCCTGCGGCGTCTCCCAGCGAAGCGTCCGCACCCTCGTCAAGGTCGACGTGACGTGGCTGTTCACGAAGAGCACCGGGGGCTCGAGCGTCTCGGTCTTGGGAAGGTGAAAGGGATCGCCCTCGAAAATCGCCCGGGCGATCGGGGCCGTGCCCTGTCGCCATTCCTGGCGGCGAACCTGCTGAAGGCTGGCGGATCCGCGGAGGATGCGCGGCAGGAGATCCGCCGTCGCCTC
>JAEUIU010000033.1 GCA_016795065.1 Phycisphaerae bacterium | reverse complement strand
GTAGGCGCGGTGGTGGCCTTCCATGGCGAAGGCGGCACCGACGATGCGATCGTCGAGATGCTCAGGTGCATTTGGACGCGGAGTCTCTCGCGGCGGGACGACGGCGAGCTGGTACGACTCGCACCCGCATGACCACCCTCGCAAGCGGCTTTGATGGCCAGGTGCGTCGGATCACCACTACCTACGACGACCGGGGCATGGTGAGCACGGTCACCACCCACGACAACGCGACCCCGGGCAGCGGCAGCGTCGTCAATGAGGTGAAGTCAAGCTACGACGGCTGGGGGAATCTCACCACCTTCGAGGCCGATCCCGACTCGACGATCGGCTCATCCGGCATCCCGGTGAAATCGGTGAGCTACACCTACGCGACCGCAACAACGGGCAGGAACACCATCCGCCGGACGGGCGTGACCCTTCCCGGGTCGACCGCGGTCACCTACGTCTATGACAGCGGGACCAATGGTCTCTACGACAGCGAGGCGAGCCGCGTCTCGAAGGTGTCGATCAGCTCGGTGAACGTGGCCCGGTACAGGTATTTGGGCTTCGGGAACGTGGTGGGCGTCGACTACGATGAGGCCGACGTGTACCAGCACCGCTACGGCGCCACGACGGGCACCTACCCCGACCTCGACCGGTTCGGGCGGGTGATCAAGAGCCGATGGACGAAGGACCTCGCGACCGACATGGACTTCGTGTCGGTGGACGTGTCGTACGACGAGAACTCGAACCCGCTGACCACCGAGGATCAGATCTACGATGCGGGCTTCGACGTGAAGTACGCGATCGACGGCATGGACCGGGTGACGGACGCCGACGAGGGCACGCTCTCCTCGGGCAGCATCACGAGCCGGACGCGGCGCCAGCAGTGGACGCTGACCCAGACCGGGAACTGGCAGAACGAACAGCTCGACCTCAACGGCGACGGCGACGAGACCGACGCCGACGAGCACGACGACACGCGGACCCACAACGCGGTGAACGAGCTCACGGCGCGGGACACCGACAGCGACAGCACCGACGACTACACCCTCACCTACGACGCGGCGGGGAACCTCACCGACGACGGCGAGACCTACGCCTACGAATACGACGCGTGGTACCGGCTCCGGAAGATCAAGGACCGGGGAACCAGCGCGGTCCTGAGCGAGCACCAGTACTACGGCAACGGCTTCCGGGCCGGCGAGCACTACGACGCAAACGAGGACTCGACCGTCGACGGCACCGACCCGTGGTACTGGTTCGCCTACGACGAACGGTGGCGGATCGTGGGCACCTTCGTGGGGAGCGACTCGAGCCCGAAGGAGCGGTTCCTGCACCACACGGCGGGCGGGAACGGCTATGGGAGCTCGAGCTACATCGACCAGGTGGTGATGCGCGAGCGCGACGCGAACACCAGCTGGCACGCGTCCAGCGACGGGACCTTGGAAGAACGCCTCTACTACTGCCAGAACTGGCGGCACGACGTGGTGGCGCTGGTGACGTCGGCGGGCGCGCTTCGGGAGCGTGTGCGGTACTCCAGCTATGGGGTTCCCTTCGGGATCCCGCTCGGGGACTGCGACTCCGACGGCGACGTCGACGCGGCGGACCAGTCGATCTTGCTTGGTGTATGGGGGACGAGTTCCCCGAAGTGCGACCTCGATCTGAGCGGCACGATCGACGCGACGGACCAGTCGGTCCAGCTGGGCAACAGCGGCGCAACCGGCGGTGTCGGAAACCCCACGCGGAACAGGAACCGCTTGGGGCATACGGGGTACAGCGCGGACTTGGGAGTCGGATCGCACTGGCACGCGCGACATCGAATCGCCCTTGCGGCCTTCGGCCTCTGGTCGAGGCGAGATCCGAGTCCTCCCGCGGAGTCTATATCGTTATACGAGATCTGCGACTCGTCACCCACGACTCGCTCAGATCCAGCCGGCTTAAATTCAATCACCTTTAGGCCTGTAGGCGCCGATGTTCTAGGATCTCCCGTTGGACCCAACTTCGTCAACCGGGTGGGGCAGTGCCCCAATATAGGTTGCTATGCAGTCCCCTTCGTTGAAGTAGACGAATCTGTCTTCGACGTATGGCTTGTCGCCGAAGTCACCGTCGACGATTCTGTGCAGTGCTGCAAGGGGGGAAGCTGGTCACGGAGCGAGACATTCTATGAACTGTGGGTTCGGCTTAAAGTCATCCACTTTAACTTCAAAGGAAATCCTCACAACTTTACATTCCCCAACATGCAAGGGCTTGCCAAGTCGGGTGAGTATAGCGAAACAGTGACCTCCCTTCGACTGATAAATAAGCCCAACGATCCCGTAGAGGTCGTCTTCCCCGAGGGCACGTCCGAGTCGGTCACTATTTGCGGAGGGGATTTTCCATCTCACACCAATCGGACTTCGAAGAACCCACCTCCGGGGTGGCTAACCCCGGTCGCACAATCAAACAACACGCATCACATGGCGGCGTCATGGTCGAACCCATGCTGTTGCGATCCACCCGCTGACGTCCCGTTCTTTCACGGAGCAATATGTGAACCGGGTCCGCCACCCATCCAACTCCCCTGGCACTGAGTCAATCGCGCAAATTGGAGGGAAGAGAGACGCAGTTCCATGCCTCAAGGCCCCCGCGATCGTGGTCTGTGGTGCCGCCGCCTTGTCCTGCATAGCTTCGTTAATTGCGATTCGAATGGCAACCGTTTCCCTGCTGTCGAGCCGCGACCGCGGGAACACTCGGTTTGTAGCCTTCGATCCAACCGCTACTTGGATCGCCCAGCTCAGCGAAACAACATTCGGCCCGTTTGTCGGGCGCAAGGTGGCACTGCACAGGCTTGATAATCTCTATGGAAGCATGACGCTAGAGCCCGTCACGGTCGCTGAGGAGGGACCGCTTGGGGACCTTGCGCAGCACCTACTGGCGACAGATCCTTCCGGCGAAGCGGTCGTTGTGGAAATCTCTTGCGTCGCAACGCTATCTCGAGCTGTCGGTCCTAGCTCGGTAGAGGCTCCGTCACCAAATCCGCGCGTTCAGATTCTCCCTGCCGGCGTGATCGCGGGGACAGGCGTCGGAATGGTGGTATCCCTCGCGACTTTGGCGGCACGTTGGATAATGCGTCTGTTCGCGGGTACCTCAAGAACAGTGTCGCGAGAACCCACATCGCCTCTATCGCCCAATGACGCACGCTACTGATCCCCGCGAGCATCGTGGATAGGCACGATTCGTGAGATCCTGTCGATTTTGGGTGGACAGTGGGCTGCGAGATTCTCCGCGAGAAGCCGCTGGGAAAAGGTGGGCGCGCGGTAGTCTCGGGCCATCGCGCGGCGGGCACCGCGCGCGACGCAATGGGGTCGGGAAAGCGAGGTCAATTTGGACAGGCATAGTTCGAGAGTTTGCCAGGACGTTCGCCAATCGCAGACGAGCGATGGGGTTGAGAACGATCGCCCGACTCGCGGCGCTTGACAGCAACTGACTGGCGTCGCCACCACTCCGTGCAAGCCCAAGTGCAAGGCAAACTCTTGCTTTCCACAACCCCCGCCCCCAGCGCCACTTCGAACGCGCGAGCGTCCCCTTGCCAAGGTGGACATCAAGCACCACGCCCCCGCCCCTCATCCTTTCCAGCAGCGCAACCTGCCCTCCGATACCGACTTACCGTGACTGACGCGGCCCGGTGCCCCGTCCCCGCACACCGACCACCTCGGCTCCCGAGCACCAAGCCCGTCACCCCTCGCCCATCGCCGTCAGGACGCGCTCCATCGCTGACCCGCGACTGCCCTTCAGCAACACTCGATCTCCGGCTCGCAGGAGTTCGCGCATGCCCGTGGTGGCCTCGGCGTCGAGTTGCCCATACGTGCGAACGACACCGCTGAATCCCGTTGCGAGCAGGCCGTCTCGCGTGTCGCCGGCGTGCCGCCCGACGGCCACCACCGCGGCGAGCGGCGTTGACTGATGAATGCTTCCCGCGACCTGGCCGACTTCGCGGTGCAAGTCCGCCGCTGGGGCGCCAAGTTCGAGCATGTCGCCCAACACGATCACGCGTCGGCCGCTCCCCGGGGTCAGTTCCGCGAACGCTCGCATGGAAGCCGCCACCGCGTCGGGGTTCGCGTTGTAGGCATCGTTGAAGAAGACGATTCCCTGGCGCTCGACCCGCTCCAGGCGCATGTTCGCCGGAGCCACCGACTCGAGTCCGTGTCGGATGTTGATCGTGCTCACACCGAGGGCCCGCCCGACGGCGACCGCGGCCAGGGCGTTGGTCGCGTTGTGTTCGCCAGGCAACTGAAGCTCGGCGAGCGGCTCGCGGTTGACGTCAATCCGCTGCCCGCGCGGCGTCACGGTTCGTCCGGTGAGCCGCAGATCCAGGTTCGTTCCGCTCACGCCGAACCGCTCGAAGCGATCACCAGGGACGAGACCCTTCCGGGAGCGCCACACAGCCGCGGCGGCGGCATTCAGCACCGCACCGTCACCGTTGACGATCGCAAGCCCCCCGGGCTCGAGCGCCCGAAGGATCGAACTCTTCTCCGCCGCGATCGCCTCAAGGCTTCCCAGGCCCTCGAGGTGTACGCGACCGACCATCGTGATCACCGCGATGTGCGGCCGGGCGATCTCGGCCAGGGCGATGATCTCGCCGGGGTGGTTCATGCCGATCTCAAGCACAAGAAATCGGTGATCGCGCCGCGCTGCCAGGATCGTGTACGGCACCCCGATATCGTTATTGAAGCTCTTCGGGCTCGCCGACCCCTTCCACTGCGTCGCCAACACCGCCTCGATCAGCCGACGCGTCGTCGTCTTCCCCGCCGAGCCGGTCACGGCAATGACCTGCGTCTCGGTGAGCAAGGATCGCCACGCCCGGGCCAGATCGGCAAGCGCCGTTCGCGTGCCCTGGACCTCGAGGACCGCCACCCCATCGGGTAGCGCCGCCATGTCGAGACCGCTCGGCGGCCGCTCGACAATCAAGAGCGTCGCCCCGGCCCTGACAGCGTCGTTGCAGAAATCGTGCGCGTCGAAGCGCTCGCCCTTGAGGGCCACGAACGCATGGCCCGCAACGATGTCGCGGGTGTCCAGCGACACGCCGGTCGGCCGACACCGGTCACTCGGTGACCGAAGCCATCGCCCCCGGGTCGCTTCCCGCATCGCCTCGGCGGAGAGGAACGCTGTCGCGTCATCGTCATCCGACGTCGGATCGAAACCGAGACGATGTGGCTGGCCGGTCATGATCGGCTCCCCGCCGGGTGCACCCCGGCGCGTCGGCGGATCGCCTCGGTTGCCTCGCGGCGGTCATCGAACTGCCGCTTCTCGGTGCCGACGATCTGATAGTCCTCGTGGCCCTTGCCGGCGATCAGGACAATGTCGCCCTGTCGCGCCTGGTTCACCGCCCACGCGATCGCCGTCGACCGATCGACCTCGACGTGAACCTTCGCCTTCGCTTCGGCGGGCACGCCCTTCAGGATGTCCTCGACGATTGCCCGGGGCTCCTCGGTGCGCGGGTTGTCGCTGGTGACGATCACCTGGTCGGCATGGGCGCAGGCGACCGCAGCCATTCGAGGCCGCTTGGTCCGGTCGCGGTCGCCACCGCAGCCAAAGACCACCCGCAAGGCGCTCCCGGGCGGTACGACCGGTCGGAGCGCGGTCAGGGCGTTCAGGAGGGCGTCGTCGGTGTGGGCGTAATCGACCAGCACCGAGAAGCCTCCGACCTCGCCCGCGAGCGGCACCGGTTGCAACCGCCCCGGCGGCGCTTCGCACTGCTCGAGGGCCTCCGCCAACTGTTCCGCCTTCACGCCTTGGGTCCACACCGCAGCCGCTGCCTCGAGGGCGTTGATGGCGTTGTGTCGCCCCACCAACGGGAGCCGCACGCGGAACGACCCCCACGGACCGTCGAACGTGACGCCCATCGAATCGAGCGTCACCTCGTCAATCGAGGCCCGACAGTCCGCCTTCGGATCGCTCAGGGAGCAGGTGAGACACCGCGCCGGCCCGATGCGCATCGCCTTCGACCAGGGATCGTCGATGTTGACGATTGCGTGGGCGTTGGCGTCGAGCGACGCAAAGAGCATCGCCTTGGCGGCGGCGTACGCTTCCATCGTGCCGTGGTAGTCGAGATGGTCGCCGGTGAGGTTGGTGAAGATGCCACAGGCGAAGCGGATGGCGGCGACTCGCTCCTGATGCAGGGCGTGGCTGGAGACCTCCATCGACGCGGTATCGCAACCCGCATCGACCATGCGGGCGAAGTACTCCGCCAACTGCAGGGCACCCGGTGTCGTGAGCGTCGAGGGCGTTCGAGTGCGTCCATCATCGATCTCGACCGTCCCGATGAGTCCGCAGCGGTGCCCCGCCCGGGTCAGCATCTGCTGGGTGAGGTGGGCGATGGTCGTCTTCCCGTTCGTTCCGGTGACACCCAGGACCTTCAGCCGCGCGGTCGGTGAGCCGTGAAAACGCTCGCCGACAAGGGCCGTGACCCGAGCGATGGCGGTGGTCGTCGCGACCGGCACACGCTCGCGGGCCTCGCCTTCCAACGCCATCGGACCGTCAGCAAGGATCGCCACCGCTCCCTGGCGGACGGCGTCCTGAACGAAGGCCCGGCCGTCACTCTTGGTGCCGGAGCGGGCGATGAAGAGGGCTCCCGGGCGCACCGAGCGGGAGTCGTCGGTGACGCTCCAGATGTCCGTGTCCCCTTGCGATGCGGCGGGGAACACGACGGGTAGTCCGAGGAGAAGCTGTCGTAGCTGCATGGCCTGTCTCGAGGCGGTTTTCGATCGTCCACATCAGGGGATGACGGATTCAACACAGAGGCACGGGGTCAGCGCAACAGCGACGTGACCGACCGCTCTCCCCCGCGACCGCGGGGGAGATGTCCGCGGAGCGGACAGAGGGGGCTTCGCGCGACCGGGTTCGACGCGGGGTTCGACGCGGGGTTCGACGCGGGGTTCGACGCGGGATGCCCCCTCCGTCGGCTGCGCAGCCACCTCCCCCGCCGTTGGCGGGAGAGGGCGGTGAAGTCGATGAGGAACATACATGGCTGACTCGAAGCCCGCTTGGTGCGCTCGGCGAAAACGCGTGCGTTGGATGGAGTTGTCGGCACATTGGCGAGCGACGCATCAGGCTTCCAACAGGCCCGAGGCGCTGGTTGCATGTGCCTTGGATCCGGAGCCGTCAGCTCTTCGGCAATGAGTCCCCCGCCTCCACCGGCGGCGGAATGGGCTCGATCGGCAGCGGATCGGCCGCCTCGCCTCGGCTCCACGCCCGCACGCTTGGGAGGACCAGATGGGTGATGAGGATCTTGCCGCAGGCGGCGATCGGTATTGCCAGCAGCATGCCGTACACCCCGGCCACCGAGCCGCCGGCGATGATTGCGACGACGATCGTCACCGGGTCGAGATCCGTCGCCTTCCCGGCGATCAGGGGCGTCAGCACGTAGCCTTCAATCGACTGGACCACGACGAAGACGAGCGTCGGCCAAATGAGCGGCCCCCACCAGGACATCCGCACGTCGGGAGCGAGCTGGAACTGATCGAAGAAGAGAAGTCCCACCGCCAGCGGCACGCCGACGCCACCGAGGTAGGGAACGAGCGAGAGCGCCCCGACGAAGAGTCCGAGGGTGATCGCGTAGGGCACGCCGCAGAGGAGCCATCCGACGGCGAAGAGGAGGCCCATGATGCCGCTGATGACGATGCGGCCGCGAACGAAGCCGGAGACCGCCCGGTCCATCAGGCCGATGAGTTCGAGCGTCTGGGCTCGGTTCTTACGAGGCAGGACCGATCGGCCGAAGGCCAGGAGTTGCGGATAGGAGACGCTGAAAAACCAGAAGTAGAAGGGAATGAGGAAGAGGATGAGGCTGTACTGGACGATCGCGAGGAAGATCGCCCCGACACGCTCCGCCGTCGAGCCGAGCGCTCCCAACACGCGCCACGGTGCGCTTCCGGTCGTCGTCGAGTGCGTGGTCTCGCCGCTGGCGCCTTCAACGCCAAGCATCGCCATCTCGGAGCGAACGATCTCGCGGATCCGATCCTCGTCGGAGAGCTCTTCGTCCGTGGTCGCATCGCTCTCGGCCGGCACCTTGGAGGGATCAACCGAAACTGTGCGCTCGACGGGCTTCGCGTCTTCGGGCTTCGCCGCGCCGCCGTTCTCCGATTCCGTCGCGTTGGCCTTCGCGTTGCGTCCTTGCGGAAGCCACTCCAGCGCCGTTCGCAGGTCGTCACGATACTGCTCCGGCATATTCTCGATCGCCTTCGCGCCGATCGCCGAGAAGTCGCTGGTCCGGAGCTTGTTGATGAGCGACACCGTCTGCCCGATGGCGACCGGTGCCGTCAGCGTGATGGCGATCGTGGCGGTCACGCCGACGGTCAGGAGGATGATCGTGACCGCGCCGGTGCGGGTGATGCCGCGAAAGCGCGTCAGGCGCTGGACCAGCGGTTCGAAGAGGTACGCCAGGGCGAGGGCGATGAGGAGCGGGACGGTGACGTCGCGCAGCCAATAGCCGCTCGCGATGATGAGGAAGACGATGACAAGGACCAAGACGTCGCGAACCCCCTGGATTTGCCAGAGGTGAAGCGAAGCGGCCGGTGGCGTGGACGTCGGAGGTGCGGAGTCGCGACTGGTGTCATCAGCCATGGCCGCAGCGTAGCCGCTGGGCTGGGCCCTGTCCGACGTGGTCGACCAACCCTTCGCCGTTAAGACCGGCCGACGTGACGCATGAGCGTCTCGCGGGCGAAGGCCTCGTCGAAGTCGTAGACGGCCTGGAAGTCCTCGAGGGTGTCCTCGGCCGTCTTACTCATGAGCCCGTGTTCGATCATCGCGAAGACAATCCGACCGAAGTCATCGGTGCGGCGCAGGTTCCACGAGCGGAGCACCGCCGGAGCCATCATGCCGTACCGCTTAATCGCGTAGTCGCGGAGCCCGAGGCAAAGCTGCTGCCCGGAGACGTGACGTGAATCCGAGTTCATGCCGGTCACCATCGCACCCGAACCATCATCGGGTTGGGCGTCCGGGTCGGACTCCACCTGCGGGTCGGAGTTGCCGTTGGCCGGAATGGTGGCGTCGGAGCCACTTGGGCCAGAACCAGGATTGAATCCGCCCGACGTCAGACCGTGGTGGCCCTTCGTCGGGCCATACTCGTCGTCGCCGGAGCTACTTCGTGCCATCGACCCGCCAAGCGAGCGTTCATCGATGCGATGCACATGCTCGACGGTGTGGCTGAGCCCGTCCCGCACGAAGGCGAACGCCTCCAACGGATAAGGGCCCGCGCTTGCGAGAAGTGCCTTCCAGTCAGAATCGGATTGCCCGGTAGCCATTGGGGGAGTCGAGCGAAGGCGGCGCCATCACCGCCTGAGTCTGTGGCCGCCGTTCTCGTCGGCCATCGGAACCCATCCTATCGGCAGACTTCCGTCAATTCCCGCAGGAGAGGCTCGCCGTCGCGTTTCGGGGGCTATGGGAGAGAAACTGGGGCAGTTCACGCATCACTCACGAAGGGGCTTGTTGCGACCCAGAACCTCCACGATTGGCGAGCCCACGGACCGGCGTAGGCGACGCCGATGCGGGGCCCGGTTCGGATGGGACCCAGCCGAGCCGCTGAGCGCCGCGGAGGCTCGATCGACAGGCCCCCCTGCCCGGGCGCGAGCCACGCTCCGTCGAGCGACCGATCGATGCCACACGCCTGGCAGAGTCGGGCTGGCCCCCGGCAGAGGTTCCGCCAGCGATGTCGCCCCATCGGGCGACCTCGGGCGACCCACATAGCGTCGAGGCCCTCGCAGGGCTCGAGCGCCCGAACCAACACCGCCTCGCCGCTCTCGGCCGTGCCGCTGACAACGTTCATGCAGAAATGCATGCCGTAGGTGAAGTAGACATAGGCGTGCCCGCCCATCCGCCACATCGATGCGACGCGCGGGGTGCGGCGACCGCCAAAGGTGTGACTCGCCCGATCCGGCCCGCCCGGGTAGGCCTCGGTTTCGACGATGACCCCTGCCCGTCGGTCCCCCGATTCACCCGGTTGGGGATGCCGCACGAGAAGGCACCCGAGAAGGAGCGGGGCCAACTCGGTGGCGGGAAGGGTGAAATCCGGCAGGCCGTCGACCGCTGGCACGGACGGACTGTAGTCGACCCGCGAACCGCCCTTCGTCCGTTCACCATCGGAGCCTGAGATATCCGATAAACTCAACCCCGTTGAATTGACCGCTCGGGCGTCATGGCCCGTCGGCGCCGTTCCGCGACCCATCGGCTTTTCTCGAAGGCATCATTCCTATGCAACGCACTTGCTCCCGCTTCGGCGCTCGCGCCGCCCTGCCCATTTTGACGCTCTCCCTGGTCGGTCTCGCCGGCTGCGTTCCGCAGGGGAAGTACGACGACCTGATGACGGCCTACCGCTCGAAGGAGCAGCAGGTCCTCACGCTGCAAGGCGACCTCGATTCGTCGCGAGCCAATGAAGAAGCCCTTCGCGTCCAGCTTGCCCGGGCGGCGGAGGACCTGCGGATGGCTCAGGACATGATGAAGAACGGCGGCGGCGATCTCGCCGAGCTGCAGCGACGCTACGAGGATCTCCTCAAGCGTGTGAACGGGATGGACAACCCGCTCTCGGCGTCGGTGAATGACGCCCTCACCGCGATCGCCGAGGCGAACCCTGATCTCTTGGAGTTCGACGCGAAGCGCGGCATGCTTCGATTCAAGAGTGACGTGACGTTTGATTCGGGCTCCGCGGTTCTGAGCGCGAAGGCTGTCGAAGTCCTCCGTAAGATCGCCCCGGTTCTCAATTCGGCCGATGCGGCCGACCTTGAGGTGAAGGTCGTCGGTCACACCGACAACCAGCCGATCAACCGAGTCAAGAAGGACCACCCGACCAACGTCCATCTCTCTGCCCACCGGGCCATTTCGGTGCGCGATGAGTTCGTCCGCGCTGGCGTGAAGGCGGGACGTTTCCAGGTCGCCGGATATGGCGAATTCCGTCCGCTCGTCGCCAACGGGCCGAAGGGGGCTCGCGAGAACCGACGGGTCGAGATCTTCCTCTCGCCGATGGCCTATGACCTGAATGACATTCCGGAAGGCGGCGAGGTGCCCGCGGCTGCACCCGCTCCGGTGGCTGATGAGCGACCGCGGACGATTCAGCCCTCGCGGCAGCCGGAAGAACCGACCAAGTAAGAGGTCGTCCGCCGAAGATTGCCCAGTGTGACGGCAATCAAGCGCCGCAGCCGACTTGAGGCCAGAATACCGACCAGAACTCCGAGGCACCGGGCCAACGCCCGGTGCCTTTTCGCAGCGGCACTTCTCGGTCTTTTGGAGAAGGTCCGGATGCGGTGAGATCCGTGTTTAGTCGGCTCGAAGGGCGGCTGGAAGCTTCCGACGGAAGCCGCCGCGCCGTAGACTCAGCCCGCATTCCGACAGGTCGGGTGAGTCCGGAGATAGAGCGGGCGTTGGCATTGCGCGAACCGTCCAAGCATCGTGCTTGGCGAGGCGTTCAGGGCCAAGGCTGTGGCCGCTGTTTCTCCGGACTGGCTTCGACCTCCCCCCGACCACTTCCCTCAGGAGTTACGCATGGCGAAGTCGCTTCGACGCCCGCTTGCCACGGCAAGCCTGGCGCTCTTCCTTGCCTCGGCCGCTTGGGCCGGTGCAACAAGTCCCACGATCAGCGAGATCCGTACCGGTCAGGCCGGTCCCGACAACGACGAGTACATCGAGATCCGCGGAACGCCCAACAGCGTGCTGGGGAACGTCTGGTACATCGTCATCGGTGACTCGAGCGATGTCGCCCTCCCGCCCACCCAGAACGGCTTCATCGAAGCGGCCATCAACCTCACCGGGCTGACCATCCCGGCGAGCGGTTACCTCGTCATTGCCGAACCGTCCTTCACGATCGGAACGGCGGATGTGATTGCCACCCTTCCCTTCGAGGACAACGACAACGTCACGCACCTCCTCGTCGAGAACTTCGTTGGCGGCGTCGGCACCGATGTCGACACCAACGATGATGGCCTCCTCGATGGCGCTCTGCCGTGGACGAACATCCTCTCCGGCGTCAGCTTGGTCGCCGTGACCGAGCCCGATGGCATCACCTCCGACTTCGTGTACAGCGCGAACCTGGCCGGCCCGGATGGCGGCAGCGTCCCGGTGCACGTCTACTCCTGCGATAACGATCCGAACGTCTGGAACGTCGCCGACGTCGATCCGACCGCTGGCAACGACTCGGTGGGCGCAGCCAATCCCGAATGCGTGAAGACGTTCGAGCCGCTTCGCATTTCCGAGCTTCGCCTCGATCAGACCAGCACCGACAACGACGAGTACTTCGAGCTCACCGGTGAGCCCGGGGCATCGCTCGATGGCTATTCGTTCATCGCCATCGGTGACGGAACCGGCGGTAGCGGACAGGTCGAAGTGCTTGTCAGCCTCACCGGCCAGGTGATTCCGGCGGACGGTCACTTCCTGGTGGGCGAACCAACGTTCACGCTCGGTGGTCAGACCCCGGACTTCATCGTTCCCGGCGCCAACGGACTCAACTTCGAGAACGGCGACAACATCACCTTCATGCTGGTGAAGGATTACACCGGCACGGCCACCTCGGACATCGACGCCAACAACGACGGCATCATCGATGTTGCCCTCTGGTCGGAGATCACCGATTCGGTTGCGGTCTTCGTGAACACCGCGAGCGAGCTGGTCTACAGCCCGACCGTGGTGGGACCTGACGGCAGCTTCGTGCCCGGCCATATCTACCGTTGCGAGCCAGTCGGTGACTGGAAAATCGGCGAGTTCGACATTGGCTCAGGCGTCGACACGCCGGGCTTCGAGAACTTCGGCTGCCCAAGCTGCGGCGGTGGCGGAAGCTGCTTCACCGAGCACGCCGCCTCCGGCTGCGACGTCGTCGATTGCTGCGACCTCGTCTGCGCCGCGGACCCCGCGTGCTGCACCAACGGTTGGGACGCCGCGTGCGTGGCCAGCGCCGAGGCCCAGTGCAACAGCACCGGCCGCATGCCGGCCGTCACCATCAACGAAGTCCGCATCGGCCAGGCCAACGCCGACAACGATGAGTACGTCGAGATCAAGGGCAAGCCGGGTACGTCGCTCAGCGGCGCCGCGTACGTGGTCATCGGCGACAGCCTTGACCTCAACGGCGTGGTCGAGAGCGTGACCCTCCTGAACGGAACCATCCCGGCCAACGGTCTCTTCGTCATGGCGAAGAGCACCTTCACGCTGGGGACCCCGGACCTGATTCGCGACAGCCTCAACTTCGAGGATGGCGACACGGTCACGCACCTCATCGTCTGGAACTTCAACGGCTTCATCGGTCAGGACCTCGACGCCGAGAACGACTGCACGCTCGACGCGACGCCGTGGGACTCGGTGATCGATTCGATCGTCCTCGCCGCCCCGGATGAGACCTGTGGCTACGCGGCCACCGTGGTCGGCCCGGATGGTTCGTTCTCGCCGGCCCACGCCTTCAAGTGCACACCGGATGGGACCTGGACCATCGGTCTCTTCGACTCGACCGCCGGCGATACGCCGGGCGAGGAGAACGCCACCTGCCCGCCGCCGAACCCCTGCGGCAACCCGAAGCTCGCTGATTGCTTCACCGCGTCGCGCGTTCCCGGCTGCAGCGATTCGGAATGCTGCAACACCGTCTGCTCGATCGATCCGGTCTGCTGTGCGACCGGTTGGGATGCGGACTGCGTCGCTCTCGCCAACACCAACTGCCTTGCGGCCAACCCGCCGGTGGTGACGCTGAGCGAGATCCGTTCCGATCAAACCGGCGCCGACAACGACGAGTACTTCGAGCTCTACGGCGCTGCAAACACCAACCTGACCGGCGTGACATACGTCGTCATTGGTGACGGCGGCCCGCTCCAAGGTTCGGGTGTCGTTGAAATGGCCCTCTCGTTGAACGGCCAATTCATTCCCGAAGACGGGTTCTTCTTCGCTGCCAGAAGCACCTTCACGCTTGGCGGTGCGGTGCCGGACTACCTGATTGCTAGCGGCCTCACCTTCGAGAACAGCGACAACGTCACCCACATGCTCGTGTGGGATTGGTCGGGCGCGATCGGAACCGACCTTGACGTCGACGACGACGGCGTGCTTGACACGACGCCGTGGGCATCCGTGATTGATTCGGTCGCCCTCGTGGTCGATACGGCCGTTCCGCCGACCTTCTCGGAGCGGGTCTACTCGACGACCCTCGTCGGTCCGGACGGCACCTTCGTGCCGAGCCATGTGAAGTATTGCCCGACCACGTCCACCTGGACGATTGGCACCTTCAACCCGGCCACATCCGACGACAGCGCCGGCTTGGCCAACCCAGACTGCGAGTACACCGATCCGTGCGGCACGCTCGATACCGACAGCGACGGTGTCGGCGACCTCTGCGACAACTGCCCGACCGTGGCGAACCCCGGTCAGGAAGACGCGGACAGCGACGGCATCGGTGACGTTTGTGACGCACCGGCGTGCCCGGCGGACCTGAACGGGAGCGGCAGCGTTGACGCTGCTGACCTCGCGGTCCTGCTTGGCGCTTGGGGCGGCAATGGCGCGGCTGACCTCAACAACTCGGGCTTGGTGGATGCGGCTGACCTTGCCGTCCTGCTGGGCGCTTGGGGTCCCTGCTAAACCACTTCTGACTTCGGATTCTTGACGGCGGGCCCATCATCGGGCCCGCCGTTTTCGTTTGAGCGAGGCGCACGCTGTTTCGCCATCAACTCGCGAAGGTCCGCGGTTCTTCTCGACCTGGCATCAGAGGCAACTCCATTGTTCTGCGCCTTGGGATATGTTCGCCGCGCGACTTCGCGGACAATCTCGTCGTACGAGAAAGTTGAGATCCCCATCATGACCATCCACCGCACGCTTGCCATCACCACGCTGGCCGCCACCACACTCGTCGCTGCTGCCGCGAACGCTGACATCACCAACGCAACCTACACCAACTCCGGCAGCTATCACTACCGCGTCACCAAGATGCCCGACCTTGATCAGGTGCGTGACAACTGCTGCGCCGGCGGTCTGGGCAATGACGGGCTGATGTATTGCGTGCCAACCGGAACGTTCAACCTCTTCTGCTATGCGGCAAACCACGGATTCCCGTGGGTGGCGGCCGGGCAAAGGAACTGGAAGCTCCAGTCCAACTACACGCTGGCATCAAGCTGGATCTATGACCTCGGCGTCCTCATGGACACCGACCCAATCAACGGCACAGGCGGAGGCTGGGACGACGGCACGTTCGACTTCCTCGCCGCAGGCAACGCCCCGCTTCTCACGGCGTCGTTCTACCGGATGTCCAGCACCTACACGCCACGTGCTTTCAAGATGGCCAAAAAGGGCTGCGCCGGCGGCGTCATCGCGTTCGTGTATGGGCGATACAACGTGGTGGGAACCTATGCAGGCTTGCCCCTCCTGTCACGCACGGGCGGCCACTGCGTCACCCTGAACGAGTCGATCGCCGACGGCAACGGCACCCGAATTCGATACCGCGATCCGGCCGACGTCGACGTGAACACCTTCCAAGACGCCTTCGCAACGAAGGAAGTCACCGCCAGCGTCGTCAACGTCGCGCTCGACGACGACCCGTTGTGGGTTCGTCCGGTCACTGCGATCAACTATCCCTCCTCCGATGGAAAGATCCGGCTGATCGACGGCTTCGTTGTGGTCCAGCCCATCTTCTTCCTGACCTTCCAGAACTCGGGACCGGAGTACACGCTCCTGAACGTCGCCGGGCTCAGCATGGAAGGCGTCGGAGGCGCAGCGATCAACCTCAATGCCCTCGGGCAGGTCTTTGGCGTTTCGGATCTCATCCATGACTTCGACGCTGACGAGGCCATCGCGCTGGTGAACGTCGGCGCGGCGGCCCCGGTGACTCAACTACGTCGAATCGACATGGTCACCGGCGAGCAGACACCCATCCCCGGCTTCAGCACGCTGAAGCGCATCACGTCCGGTCGTGACGGTCAGATCTACGCTCATGACGGGGCAAAGGTCTACTGCCTCCGGGCGGACGGGACGCTTGAGTCGGCGACGAGCAGCGCGTCGCAGCCGACGGCCCTCGCCTACGACGACGCGTTGGACGAGCTCGTCGTGTACAGCGTGCCGAACAAGCGGATCACGCGTCTCAGCAAGACCCTCGCCGTGAACGACACATGGCTCTTGCCTGCAAACTACCAGGTGACCGGCGACGGCTCCGTGATCGTCAACCCGCTCGACGGCTCGGTCTGGTTCGACAGCGATGCGACCGACCTGCTCTATCGGGCGGTGCAGGTAGGTGACGACGCCGCGGCGACCTTCACCAGCTTCTCGGTGCCGGGCATCATTGATCCGAAGGGCCTGAGCGCTGGCGACGACGGCACCCTCTACGTCTCGACGCCGAGCGGGCTCAAGGCGGTGAAGCAGAACCGGGCAGGCGGCTTCTCGATGGATCCGACCAACCCCTTCCACAACAAGCCCGCCGCGGGTCGCATTTCGATCCAGCGAAGTCGTACCAACTTCGACCCCGCGCTGCATACCGGCCCGGGTTGGGAGAACATCCTTCCGTCGGACCTCTTGCCGATCGGCACGCTTGTGCCCGATTGCGACTCGGACCTCGACGGGAACGGCTCGGTTGGACAGACCGACTTGGCCCGCCTTCTGGGCAACTGGGGACTGACGACCGGCCCGTCGGACCTCAACGGTGACGGCGTCGTTGGTCAGGCCGATCTTGCGGTGCTACTGGGTGATTGGGGCCCCTGCCCGTAAGTCGACCTCGACCGGTACCATCCGGGCATGATCGCGCTCCCCCGGAGCGTCATCGGAGCCGCCCACAGAGTCTATCTCTTCGTGGGCGGCTTCGGTCGCTTCACCGACTTCACGCTCTCGACCTTCCGCTGGATGGCGGTGCGGCCCTCCTGCTGGCTCCAATGGAGTCAGTTGGCGCCGCAGCTCTTTCGGGTCGGCGTCGCAAGCGTTCCGGTGGTGGCGATCGTCGGCGTCTTCATCGGGATGATCCTCTCGCTCGAGGGCTACGCCCAGTTCGCGGCCATCGGCCAAGAGGATCGGATGGGCGGGGTCATCAACGCCGCGGTCACGAAGCAAATCGGGCCGGTGCTCGCTGCCGTCATGGTGGCGGGGCGCGTCGGCGGAGCCCTCGCCGCCGAGCTGGGCTCGATGAAGGTGACCGAGCAGCTCGACGCGATGCGAGCGATGGCAGCGGACCCGTTACGCACGCTGGTCGCCCCACGGGTCGCGGCTTGCGTCATCATGACTCCACTCCTCACGATCTACTCTGACCTCTTGGGCTCGTGGGGCGCTTGGTTCGTCTCGGTCCGGATCCATGGCATCTCCGGCCCCGAGTATTGGCATTTCACTGGACTCTTCGTCACGTGGTGGGAGCCGATGACCGGCATCCTGAAGAGCGTCGTCTTTGGCCTCTGCATCGGCCTCATCAGTTGCTACAAGGGCTTCCATTGCTCGGCCGGAGCCACCGGCGTGGGGCGGGCAGCGACGGCCAGCTTCGTGGCCAGCTTCCTCGCCATCATCGCCACGAACCTCGTCCTGGCCGAGTTCCTGGCCAAACTCCAAGCCTGGATCGATCCGAACAGCCAGGCAAATCTCCTCTCCTAGCCGAGGGCGGACTCACGGCGAGCCCAGGGATTTCAGGAACCGTCTGGAAGTCTTCGACGGAAGGTGTGGGGCAAAGGCAGTACGATCGAGTGAGCCCACCGGCGTCGGCACCTGCCGCGCCCTCTTTGCCTCGCGCCCCTTCGGAGTCGTTCCATGGCGGAAGTTCGCATCGCGTGCCCTCGGTTCGTGGCGGCCACTCTCGCGTCCCTCGCCTTGACGACTCCACTGAGCGCGGCGCCCCAGGGAGCGCCGCCTGCCCCCAAGCCAACCGCCCCAGCAGCGCCGGCCGCTGCTCCGCCGGCGGCCCAGATCGAACGCCCCCTCGACCCCAATGCGATCGACCGTTACGAGCCGAAGCTCTACGACGTGAAATACGAGGTCGTGATCTCGTCGTTCCCAAGCTCCGATCGCAACGCTGCCATCAACCTCGCGGACACGCCCTTCGTCCTGCCGCTCATCATGCGCGGGCCGTTCAGCAAGATCGATCCGACCTCGCTGCAGCCGCAGCTCTATCTCGACAACAAGCTCGACACCTCACTCACCAGCCGAGCCAAGCTCGACGAGAACCAGGAGCTCGGCATGACCTTCGCGGTCATTCCCCTGCCGAGTTTCGCCGGGACGACCCTTCGATGGAACGTCTCGTGGCGCGCCCAAGTCTGGTCTTGCCGCATCAACGAAGATGTGCTTGCCACCAAGACCTGGCCTCGCGAGTGGCCGCCCGAGGTCCGCGAGGCGCTCAAGCCACAGAAGGGCATCGAAAGCGACCAGGAGTTTGCGAAGGCCATCGTCGAATCGGCGGTCGGTTCGAAGCTTCGGGCGATGTCGCCGTGGCACGCGGCGAAAGAGATCATTCGAGCCGTCGCGATCGGGTTCAAAAGCGTCAACAACGACGGATGGGAGAGACGGGCCCAAGGTCGCATCATCGGACTCAAGATGGAGGGTGCCCGAGAGTCGGTGCGGCTGGCCCGTGGCTCCAACCACGATCTGGTCGCGGCCTGTGTCGCCGCCCTTCGTGCGGCTGAGATTCCGGCTCGTCCCGTGGTGGGTTTCGTTGAGGAATCCCGGCGTGATGCTGGCGGCAAGCGCAGGAAGCAAACGCTGTTGGACAGTTGGGCCGAGGTCTTTGTTCCCGATGCGGGCTGGGTGCCCTTCGATCCCGAGGAAATCCGCGGTTCGGCCGTTCGCCAACTGAAGGTCGGCGCGCCGTGGCCTGGGCTCGGCAACATGAAGGATCTCAACGAGCGCGTGCCGATCGCGTGGTGCTTCGCCCCGCAGGGCTATTCCGGTTCCGACTTTGCCTCGCTCTGGGGATGGCGACCGTTGGGCGTGGTGAACAGTTGGACCCTTGAGGCGGCCCTTCAGCTTCAGGTCACGTCGCGCGGCAAGGGCATCGACGACCCGAATTGAGATCGAGAGAAGTCCTCGACGCACTGCCCCAACGAAATGACCTCCGACGCGTGAAGGCATCGGAGGTCAGCGTGGTGGTAGGTTCCGGTCGCGCGGTGAAGCAGGCCTCAAGCCCGCAGGCGCAACGGCGTCCTACGATCGGAGTCCCTGTCCGTCACCGGACAGGTTAGATGTCAGGTCATGGACCGGAAGGTCCTCAGCGTCGGCTCCAAGGCGAGCGCCTCGGCAAGGAGGGGCTGGAGCTTCGTGGAGCGGGCGCCTTTGCCTTCTGGCTCGCGGCACTCGAGGACTTCGGCCGCGACGCGCTCGCCTTTCGCTTGGTCTTCGAGTCGTGGGCGATCGTCACCTTGTTGCTTGACGTCGCCCCCAATGTCACGGCGCTGGTGGTCGGGGCGCCCGTGGCCGGCGAGATGCTTGGCGCGATGGCTGGTGCCGGTGCCGCGGGTGCAGCCGCGGCGGCGGCCGGAGCGGTCAACTGGGCGCACTCGACGAAGTTTGCCGGATCGCCACCGAGGACCAGGTTGCTTGTCATGAGCACCGTGTCGCCGTCAGTGAGCTTGAAGACATGGCGAAGACCGAATCGTTCGCTCACCGCGGCCGACGCCATCGCCGGGAACGGAGCGCCAAAGACGTTTGCGGTCTGGGCGGTACCCGAGCCGGTCGAACCCATGTTGAATGGGCCATGGAAGAGCTTGCCACCGCCACCACCGTCGGCCAGCGCGGTAAAGACCGCGTTTCCGCCTTGGGTCGAGATCGCGCCACCATTCTGGTTGGTGGTCAGCTTGATCGTGCAGGCGCCGCCCATCTTGCTGGCGGATTGGATGAACGGGCAGATCGGGACTTCAAAGACAACGTCGAAGTCGACTGCCGCGTCGGACTTGTTGACGATGGTCGCAGCGCCGGTGATCTTGGCGTTGCCGTTGGGATCAAGGTCGGCGGAGTAGTCCCATGAGGCTTCCCAAGCGCCGGCCGGATCCACGGCCGAGCCGACAAAGCGAACCATGCCGGCCTCGGCGCCGGTGCTTGATTCGCTTTGCACGCTATGCAACGGACCGCCGTTGGCACGAAGGCCAAAGGTGCCGAAGGCGCTCGGGACAGCCTGTCCCCAAGAAGGTGCGGCGCAGGCAAAGATGCCCAGCGCTCCCATACCCAGACGCTGACTCAGTCTGGTTCCAACGCGTGCTCGAACGGAATGTGGGTGCCTGTTCCTTGGCATGATGCCCTCCTGGCTGCTGACCTACTGAGCGACTACGTCCCGACGCGGGCTCTGGTGCGTGTCCCGTATGACGTACCCTCCAATACGCAAGGCCGATTGCAAGGCGATTCCTCGCTCGCCAACCCGGTCTTTTTCCCTCCTTGGCGACTGCAGCGTGAATCTGGTCTACCTATGCGGGCGCTTGCAACGGCTCCCCGCGTCCCTCGGCTTGACACCGTAACTGCCGCTGTTCAAGAGGAGAAGGTGGGAGCCATTGGCGAATCGTGCCGATGATGCATGCATGACCGCGACCGGTTCCTCCCATCCCGCAGGTCCCGCCCACCAGGGCTTGCGCTTGAGCGCTGCCCCGGAATGGACCGCGACGAAAGGCCTGAGCCCGAAGCCAGCCCTCCGCGCGAAGTCAGGAGCCTCGTGCCCAACGGTCAGCGATCTCCTTCGGGAGGCTCGGCGCTCGGTCTTGGTGACCTATGGCCCCTGCTGCGCCGCATCCGAGAGCATGGTTGTGGCTTGGGCCAGGCGACTCGCGGAGACGGTCCCCATGACCCTTGAGGAACGGCTCGGCTTGCTGAGCGAATTGGCCACGTTGTTCGAAGGCCCCCCTGGCGGCGTTGCTGGCACCTTCGCGCCCCTGCCGCTGGCTCTTTGACCATACGCTTTGGCGATGTCCTTCACCAGCTCTCACGCGATCGCGACAGTCGTTGCGGCCTCGACCCTTTGCCTGTCACCCGCGTCGACGTCGACGCTCATGCAGGCGCTTCCGCCTTCGGAGACTGGTCCGACGACTCCTCCCAAGGCCGTGACATTGGCTCCCGGGCAGCCCGCGCCACCCATTGTCATCGAGGAGTGGCTGAAGGGCCCCCCCGTCGAACGATTCGAACCGGGCACCATCTATGTCCTTGAGTTCTGGGCAACCTGGTGCGGCCCTTGCCTCGCCGGAATCGGACACCTGACCTTGCTGCAACGCGAGTACGCGTCCAATGGCGTGGTGGTGGTCGGCATTACGTCCAAGGACTCCCGGAATGCGCTTCCCGCCGTGAAGGAGATGGTGTCGTTGCGCGGTAACGGCATGGCCTACTCTGTTGCGTGGGACGGCTCGACGATCACCTACAAGCGGTACATCAGCGCGGCCAGGGTGGGCGGGATTCCCGTCAGCTTCGTCGTCGGGAAGGATGGCATCATCGAGTTCATTGGCCATCCACACGCTTTGGAATTGGTGTTGCCAAAGCTCGTTGACGGCACGTGGAACCGCGATCGCGACCTCGCCGAGGTTCGTGAGGCGGAGCGCCTCGGAAAGGCGATGGAAGATCTGATTCGCACCAAGCCGGCGGAGGCCATGACGAGGTTCACCGAACTCGCCCGGCGCTGGCCACGCTACGCCGAGCAGTTCCTCGGCACACGCTCGGAGATCGAACGAGGCATGGGTGACACCGATGCCTGGGCCAAGACCCTTGACCAGATGGAGGCCCGGGCCCTCTCCGCCGATGACTTCCTTTCTCTCCGCGGTTTGGCTGCCCGAACGCTCGCCCATCGAAGTGCCCCCGGCATGGCAGATCGATGCCTGCGCGTCGCCACTGCTGCCGTGCGACTCTCCGGCGAACGCGACTCACTATCGCTGCGATTGCTTGCCAAGGTCCACCACGACCTCGGAAACGCTACCGAAGCGATACGCGTCATGACCAAGGCGGTCGAGCGATCGGATGCGTCCATGAAGGGACGGCTTCAGCAGGAGTTGGATGCTTGGACCGCAGAAGCCGGCTCGGCGCCGCCAACCCCAGCGACGAAGCCGACCTCCTAGTGTCTTCCCACGCAGGCGAAGAAAAAAGCCCGCACCTGTCCGGATGAGCGTGACGAGGCGCGGGCCTGAGTTGGTTCACAAGGCGATCCGTCTCTGGACGTTCGCTCAGTTCGGCGACTCGACCTTCTGGAACGAGAGGATGCGCGGGCGGTCGCCCGGCTGCTTCACGTTGCTACGGTCGACGATCATGACGTAACGGCTGTCGTCAGCCAAGAGCGACGGATCGGTCGCGTCCCACCGCCCGTTCACCGGATCCTGACGCACCGACTTGATGCGGAGGTAGACGGCGAAGACGTCGCTTCGCACCGAGACCATGTTGGAGAGGCCGGCGAAGAGGAGGTTTCGTTCCTCCGCGTCGCCGCCCACCCGATCCGGCACGACCGGCACGAAACTCACGCGCGGGAGCGGGTTGTCGGTCGTGGTCACGACCGCCGGAGCGGGAAAGGCCGAGCCGCGCCCGTTCGTCCGGTCGGTCGCCAGTCGCGGCGTGGTCAACCGGTCGTAGGCACCGAGCGGCGGAGCGCCGACCCCGCCGAGCTTGTAGGGGTCAAGGCCTGCGAACTCGATGCTGAAGCTGTTGTTGATGTTCCAGGCGGCGCTCGACCCGATGCCGGCGGTTCGCTGGGTCAGCAGCAGCTCACCGATCGAGACGATTCCCCGATCGGAACGAAGGCCGCTGAAAGTCAGGCTGTTCCAGACAAACGGCGCCATCAGGAAGGTGTTGATTCCCGAAGGCACGAGGTCAAAGCCGCGGTCGAAGTAGTACGGGACGTTGACATCCCCGACCGCCGGCGGCCAGATGGTGCCGGAGGTGTACTGGGTGATCGTCTTGTCCCGATAGCGTTGGATGCTCTCGACCACGCGGGTGATCGGGTTGTTCACGCTGGGGATGTTGGCGGTGGTCGCGTTCCCGTACTCGTCGACGAAGTGCACCGGCGAGTCGTTGTTGACCAGCACCGTCATGTGCGGGAGGGCCCTCATCGTCTCGGTCAGGGCATCGTTCACGTTGACCATGCCCGGCGTGAGCGAGCCGCTGTAGCCGGCGGCATTTCGCAGTCGGAACGCTTCCTGATCTCGCTCTGCCGCCGCGAAGCGCCAGCCGCGATCGTCACAGACGACACCGTCGAAGAGGGATGAACCTGCCGGCAAGCTGGGCATGTTCACCCGGCCAACGAGCTTGGAGATCTCGCGGTTGTAGGACTGCTGCTGGCCGTTGGGCGATGGAAGCCCTTGGGTCGGCAAGAGGCCCGTGAAGAACGCGGACGCCGCCGAACTGCCCGAGCCGACGAGCGGCGGAGCCAGGAGCGCTGTCGGACCGTCGGTTGGCGACCAACCTGAGAGGTTGTGGGCAGCCACAGCGGCATCGCGGAATGGCGTGATGCGGAGCCGATTTACGAACGTCCCGCGACCGACCGGCTGGTCGAAGATGTCCTGCTCAAGGAGCATGACCTCGGAGAAGGTCCTGACGGTCTCGGGAGTGAAGAAGCTCGTCGTGCAGTCCAGCACCGGCCCCCAGCAGAAGACGTTCAGAAGTTCGCCGATCTGCTCGAAGTCATCATCCTTGATGTTCATCTGGAACGAGGCCATGAGCGCGTCGTGGTAGGTTGTGCCTACGTTGCCGGCTGCTGGCTTGTAGATTCGCTCCCAGTCCGTCGCCTTCAGTCCCTTGTCACCCACGGTGAAGGGATCGAAGCTCCCCTTCGGGAAGCTGGCGTTGATGGCCAGGCTCGCCGGCGGCACGTTGGGCTGAAGCTCAGCGAGCGTCGGGAATGGCTGCCCGGTCGGGTAGACATTGTTCTGCCCGAGGCGCCGGGTGATGCAGGGGAAGAAGGTCGGCTTGCCGCGACGAAGCGGTCGGTCGGTGATGCCGTCCCGTTCCTTCGTGCCATAGATGTCGGCGTAGTCGTAGGTGATCCAGAGCGACGCAGGGTCGACACCGTCACCGTCGGGCTGATCGTCGAAGGAGTAGGTGTCGCCTTGGAAGGTCACTTCCTGCGGGCTGTCGTCCTGCATCTTCAAGTCGGGCAGGTCGCCCGCGTCCTTCGGCCGGGCGTCGGCCTTGAAGGCGAAGACAAATCGGGGATTCAATTCGTCAGGGCGGATGATCCCGTCGCTAGCGCCTTGGGCCACATTCGAGCCGACCTCGGGGGTGCGCTCCGGAACGTCCCAAGTCCATGGGCGTGCCACGCGGGCGTAGGCAACGAGATAGTCATCGTTCTTGAGCCGAACGCCGTTCATCGACCAGCGATCGATGTCGGGGTCGTCGATGTTGTACTTCTGCTTCGGGGGACGGCGGGTGTCGTCCTCGAGCAAGCGGTTGACCGCAGCGCGGAAGTTCCAGTTGGAGTCGCCCGGCCTGTCGAAGCGATCGATGACAACGCTCGCGGTGCCGTTGGCGACCGGCGGATTGCCGATGCCGGCGGGCCATGGGATAAGGCGAAGGAGCTCAACGTCCAGGTCGAAGAAGGGCGCGGTTTCGATGCCAGGACCATCTGGCTGCTCGTACTCCACCGGCGACAGCATGGATACGCCGTTGACAAGCGGACCGGAGCCGTCGAAGACCAGGCTTCCAGAGGCAAGGTCGGTCGCGCTGATATCGAGGAAGTTGATCCACGCCGCCGGTGTGAAGTATCCGGGCTCGCCCACTCCGCCCGTGTCGACATTCGAGGCCTTGATCGCGAAGACGGTCGCGGTGCTGGGCCGCTCACGGGTCGTCGGCGGAAGGATGGTGTTGGGCGGGAAGGTGTAGTTGCGGCCGTCGATACGCAGGGCGAAGCCGGCGAGGCTGAGCGGTAGTTCGGTCGGGTTGCCAACCTGCACCGCGATGACGATGCCCGGCTTCGAGGAGGAGTCGACGTAGTTCTCGCCAGCCGACTTGAACGGGATGGGGATCTCCCAATCGTTGTTGACGACATAGCCTTTCGCCGCGAGGTCCGCGACGATGTTGTTGCCGAGGCCGACCTTACTCTTCGGGTAGACGAGGGCGAAGAAGGCCTCCATCAGGAACGGCTGACGCTCTTGGCCGATGTAACGGATCGCCGTGGTCGGCTCGAGCCAATCCGGCGCGGAGGTGCCGACCCACGGGTGGAGCGGCGCGTCAAACGGAATGGTGACCGTCGGATCGGGACCGTCTCGCCACTGGTCGATGTTCGCCGTCATCGAGGCGGCCATGTGCAGAGTCTTGCGGAACTGGTTGTACTGATCCACCGAGTTCGCATTCGCGCTCCGGCCGAGGTAGCTCTGGTAGAGGAGGGCGGGCGCGGTCGGGTTGGTTGCGTCCACCCATACACGCGTCAATGAACGCTCCAAAAGCTGCTGGACATCATTCCGCCAGTTGAACCGTCGCGCGAAGATCTGCGACGCGGCCGTCGCCGGATCGGCGCTGAGGGGCGGATCGGTGAATGCCTGCCGCAGGTCGATCTTCTTCTGCTGACGGGCGTAGGCGTCGAGGTCGGCTTGGGCGACAGCGGCATTGTCGATGATCAGGTCGCCGTTGCTGTCGGAAGCAAAGCGATCGCGGTTGTAGTCGAGCCGCGGATCGGCGAAGGGTGACGGCCAGAGCCACGCCGGAGCGATGTCGTTGCGCGCCCCGTTCACCGTCGTCGCCTTGCGGCGGTTGTCGAGCAGGAGCTCGCGGTTCGTGAGCTGAGCGACCGCCTCGTTGGTCTCGCCGCGAAGCGGGGTCGAGCGGAAGAACTGATAGAACCTGTCCTGACCGTTGACCGCGGTCTCAAGCCGGGTTGTGACCCACGGGTTGTTCTGGCCGTTGTAACTGCGAAGTTCGAGTTCGTCGCTAATCCCGAAGGGGGCGAGACCGAACTCCGGTGCACCTGCCGCGAGCGGGCCGGACTTCCAGTACTGCAGACGTTCGAAGGCCGAATAGAACTCTGCCTGTGCATTTGCCTGGAAGTCCAGGTCAAGGAGGGCCGGGTTCCGGTTGCCCGCCCCGTCCTTCATACCGATCGCCTTGAGGAAGGTCGGGCCGATCGCGGCGTCGTCTTCGCCATAGAACTCGGGCTTGTAAGTGACTAGTGCGGGAGCGTAGATCTCGTTGGCGATGTCCTGGGCGGTGTACAGCGAGTTGATCGCACCGGCCCCGTCGAAGGTGTTCGCCGGGTTGTCGAGGAAACCGACGCTCTCGCCGGGGGTGCCCGAGTTGCCGACGAGGGCGAGATCGGACGGTGTCGCGCCGGTCGTGTTCCAGGGGTTGAAGCGGGTGCCGACGTTGAAGTTCACCAGGCCCGAGAGGTCCACCACCGAGGCGGCGACCAGGTAGCGAAGCGAGCGGTCGACCGAGGTCGGAGCGAGGAACCAGAAGGCGTCGGTGAAGCCGTCGCCATCGGTGTCGGCGAAGGTCTTGCTCACTTCGGCCCGCAGGTCAGCAGGCAGGTCGCGAAGCCGGAAGAGATTCGGCAGGGCGTTGCTGGAGGCGTAGGTGAAGATGTAGCTGTTGCCGTTGTTCGGGGCCCCGAACCAGTTGTTGGCCCGGTTGCGGAAATCATTGGCATTCGAAACACCTGTCGGCACGAAGTTCGGGAGCCACTGCTCGTAGGGCATGCCCAGGGCGAAGGGCCTGGTGAAGTCCGATTCATTGCTCGAGTCGAGCGTGTTGTTCACGATGTGACTGATGTCAGTGCAGAGCCGGAACCCGTTGTTCGCGGTTGCAAGCCAGGTCAGGTGCTCCCAGTGGCTGAAGCCATCGGGCTGGCCGTCGTTGTTGGCGTCAAGGCGCACGGGCTCGGTCGAACGGTAGATGCGGCCGTCCGCCGTGCCGGGATTGCCGAGGGGGTTCCCGTCGCCGATCGGGATGTTGCCGGCACCGAGCACCGCGCCGTCAAGCTGCCCAGCCCCGAGCGGGAAGTTCGGATGAAGGAAGTCCGGCCAGTTGGTCCACGGTCGCGTCTCGTAGGGGGCAACGTTGTAGCCAAAGTCCGGGCTCATATCGCCGTTGTTGTCGCGGTCGATTCCGAAGAGCTGGGCGTTGGGCTGCGTCGCCAGCCGGGGCCAAGCGCTGGTCACCGTGCGCATGCCGGTGTCGAGTGGGTTCACCCGGTGGCCGACGCCGACGTTGCCGTTGGCCACCGCGCTGGGATCCATCGGCTGCGGGAAGAGCGCGTTGGTGAGGAGGTCCGTCACCATGTTGGCGATCGGCTCGACCCGCTCCTCGCGTTGGATGGCCTGCTGCTGGGCGCTTGAGGTCTGCCGCCCTGCCTGCGTGCGCGACAGGAACGCCGCGGCCACGATGACGAGAAGGACCAGGATCGCGGTGACGAGAATGAGCGAGTTGCCGCGATGTCGCGAGCGCGACGGGCTTCCCGGGTTCGGGTCACGGGGCATCAGCGATGGGGTTGTGGTTCGGACGTGGGCTGCCATGGGAGCCTCTCGGAGGGCTTTGTCACCGGCGGGTGACGATCAGCGCTTGGGAAGTTCGACGACGAACTGGAAGGTTCGTCCCTCGGGGAATCGCTGCTGGGGGTCGTGCAGCGTGAAGGTGATGCGAAGCGCCGTCGGCCACGGCGTGTACCCACGATCGAGATTGGGGGAGTTGGTGTTGTTGAGACCTTCGAGCAGCGGCTCGTTCTCGTTGAAGCCGAAGGTCGCCTCGTAGACGCGGCTGTTGGCCACGCCGGGAATCGAATACTCGGCCAAGGCCGGATTCGATGACTGATAGCCCTCAATCGAGGAGGGATAGATCGGAAGACCAAGGCAACCGGGGCCGTTGTCGCAACTGCCGTTGTAGACCGGCATCGACGAGAGCGGGCCAACGCCCCGAGTCGGATCATTCAGGCCGAACCATGGCTGCGGCGCCTGGTCGTTGAGGATCAGCCCGACGAACTCATCACCGGAGTAGTTGGGAACGTGCGTGCTCGGCGGGTCGAGCGGATTGGCCGGCGACGGGTCAATCGGATAGCCGTTGGGGCGTTCCATGCGGCCCGTTCCGTCCTCCCAGGTCCAATCGACGGTGAAGGACGAGCAACCGAATGCCAGCGCCGGGTTCGAGAGCATCTGGTCAGCCCGATCGATGCCACCCTTCGGCGGAACGCGTTCCGCCCGGGGGAAGCGCAGCGGGTTGCTGCCGGCGCCGCTGATCGTGTTCAGCATGCGGGCTCGCTGGCCGGGATAGCTCCCCTGCCCCGCCCAATTGTTCGGATCGCTGTCAGGCGGATGGTTGGCGACCGTCCAATACGGGGCAAAGCCGCGCACGATGCCGGCGTTGTCCACCCACGGTTTGCCGTCTGAGCGAACCCTTGGATTCACGAAGGCCTTGATGATGTCGATCGTGCTGGCGGCGATGTCGACGCGCGACGAGAAGGCCCCGGAGTCGAAGTTCGCGCCGGTCGGGCTGCTGGCCAACGGCCAGATGCCGGCGGTCGAGTTCTTCGGCTTGGTGTTCTGGCGTCCGTAGCGAAGGGGGTCGTTGGTCGCGATACCTGGGACCGGATCGTTGGCCAGGAGCATCACCTGTCGGGCGAGGATCCAATCGCGCGACGAGGGCTGCGAGGCAATGATGTCCTTGTTCTGATAGGCCCCGGTATCCCAACGGACCAGCGAGATCTTGTAGTCATCATCACCAGGCGGCGAATAGGTCCAAGGCATCACCGGTTGGCCGCTGTTCATCCCGGCATGAATGCCGTCGGTTCCCGGCATCGCTTCGCGCAACTGGATTGCGTGACCGTAGTAAACGCGAGCGGCGTTGGCCTGAAGCACCGGCAGGTTGAAAATCCCATCTTGCGGCGTCTCGGGAACGATGCCCTTCGAGCCGGAGAACTGCGTCGAACTGGCCTGGCCCTCGGTAAAGAAGACGAGTTGGTCGCAGCGGACGGTCGCGTTCGCCGGGATCGCGCCGTTCAGGAGCGGACCGTTGCCGGGAGCGCCGATCTGGTTGACGTTGTTGGGCACCTCGACGTTGCGGATGACAAGGCAGCCTTCGCGATTGAGGCGAGCGATGTCGGCTCGTATCTGTCGTTCGACAACCGCGGCGGTCTGGAGAAGGTCGGCATTGGCCTCACCCGCGCCCGTCACGCGACTCACCGTCCCGAAGATGCGGGCAGTCGCGATGATCACGACGACGAGGATCGCGACGGCGACGAGAACCTCGGTCAGGGTAAAGCCGCGCCGAGCCGATGGCGACCGATACGAGGGGATGGAAGACCGGACGTGAGGCATCAAAGTTCCTCCACCAACAGGTACACGGGCGTGATCTGGACGCCGTTCCTGTCGCGAAGCGGCAGGTACCACGCCTGAGCGACGCCTTCGGTGTCAAGGGCGCCCTGCGTCGCCGGCAGGATGCTGTTCAGGCCGTACAGGCCCGACACAGGCATGAGCGGAATCGGGCGAGCCAATCGCACCGGACCTTCGTTCTGAAGGCGGCGGCCATTTAGGACGCGATGAATGTTGCTGTTCTGGTCGAGAATCCACTGGCCGGGAACCTGCCACATATCGCGCGGCTTCGTGAGGTCGAGCGGCGCGCCCGAGGCGGTGCCGGGAATCGTTGTCGGGTCAGGCATCGGTGCCGGTGGCGGTTGAACGGTCCGAGGATCGACCCATCGCGATGCACCGGAGTTCGGCGGCGTAAAGCTGATCGGAATCGGCGACCGTTCCAGATTCGCTGTCGGCGCTTGCGGCGTGTCGACGGCAGGATCGTTCTGAGCCACCTTGTAGATCTGGGGTCCGCCGCCCGAAGCGGTCACGCGGTAGACGAAGACCGCGACCTGCACGCGGCCGCCGAAGCGGCGGAACATGCAGTCCCAAACGTAGAGGGGCTTCTGGCTCACCGTCGTGACGGCATCGCTGGCGCTGGGCCAATAGCGCTCTCGTTGCGAGACGAAGACCCGCGGCTCTGGATAGATCCGTTTCCAGTCATCGTTCTCGCTCGTTGCGTCGATCGCGTACTTCGCCGGGTTGTAGGGAATTCCCCACAGGACCTTCGTCCCGCTCAGCGGCCAACCGTCCGGCATCTCGGTCGCCATGGCCAGGCCGGTCGTGCCGAGATCAAAGTCGATCGGGAAGCCCGCTTCCTGACGCGTGAACTGCTGGCTGAAGATGTCGATGCGACCCTCGTCGCCCGGCGTCGAGGGGTTGTCGAAGATGAAGCCAGGACGCATCCAGGGCCAGTCGCCTTCGACGATCGAGATCGGCACACCTTGGGTAAAGGGCGGCACGAGGAACGGCGGCTGGCCGGAGTTGAAGTCATCAAACCCACCAAAGTCCTCTTGCGAGAGGCGCGAACGAAGGAGCGAGAGCGCCGAGTGGGCGACGGTCGGCCCCATCGAGTCGTCGTTGCTTTGTCGCTGGAGGGTGATGCCGGCCGGGAAGATCGCAGCGACGGAGATCACGCCGATCCCGAGGATGAAGATCGCCAGGAGGAGCTCGGCCAGCGAGAAGCCTCGCGAACGCGGGCTGGAGCGGCCAGTGCTGAGTCGGATCATCCGGATCATGGAGAGGTCCAGTCCAATGCGGATCGCGCCAGAAGGAGTGTGCGCCCGATGGGCGCTACGGACTGCTCGAACAGAACTCACTGTTGCACCTCCGCAACGCCGGTGTATCGGTTGAAGTTGATCTGCTGGGCGTTCGTCGTAATGAAGCCACTCGGACCGGTGAGTTCCTTCTTCATGTTGGTCTCATCGCTCCAGTCGAGCGACCTCACCTCCCGAGCCGCCCGGTCGTCGTAGACGGCCAGGAAGGGCACGAGCACGAAGTTGCATTCGTCCTCGACGGCGTCCTGCATCCAG
The DNA here is from genome assembly GCA_016795065.1 of Phycisphaerae bacterium. Classification (GTDB taxonomy): domain Bacteria; phylum Planctomycetota; class Phycisphaerae; order Phycisphaerales; family SM1A02; genus JAEUIT01. Next base: position 29,672 of record JAEUIU010000033.1, on the reverse strand, counting down.
AACTCCTGGTAGTTGCCGCTCGTACAGCTTCCGAACCCGCAGTCCTGCGGATCGCCGTCGTTGTCGAAGTCCGAGGGGTTCGAGAGGTCAACGAAGCTCTTGGTGTCGCCGCCGCCGGCCCGCGTGTTGGCCAAGACCAGCGAGCCGTCCGGAGCAAACATCACCGCGATGACGCGGCTGTACTGGATCGCCTCGGAGCAGCCGTTGCTGATCTTGGAGAGTTCGCCTTGCGTACCCCAATCGACTTCGGTCAGCGTCGCCGAGAACTGATCCTCGAAGAGCGGGCCCGCGACCTTGATCCCCGCGGGAAGCCGAAGCGCCTTGAGCCCCTGGGCTGGAAGGAATCGCTCGGAGAGATTGGGAAGGCCGTAGAGTTGGGTGACATCAAACTGATAGGTTTGCCCCGTCGAGACGACGACGAGAATCTCGGTCTGCTGCGGCTTCTGCTTGTTGTTCGCATCCCAGATCGGACGGAAGACGACGGCCGTCAGCTTGCTCTCACGGATCGCATAGGCACGGGCGACCTGCAAGGCATTGGTGATGCTGTTTACCGCCGAGCTCACCCGCGAGCTGCGGCTCAGTCGCTGGGCTGAGATCACGGTGAGGATGCCGAGAAGGGCGAGAATGCCGATCACGACGAGCAGTTCGATCAGCGTGAACGCCCGGGTCGGGCGCCGCGAGGGTCGTGGCAGAAAGGGATTCGAGCGGTTCATCAGTTGCCCTCCTGCCCGTAGGAGTACAGGTTGTCCGCGGCGTTGGCGTTGAGGAAGAGTTGATCCGGTCCGGCTGAGACGAAGAGGACGACGCGGTTCTGACAGACACCCCAGCCGGTGGTCGCCGGCGTGGTTCCGTTCTCCGTCGTGCTGCGGATCGTGCCGTCGAAGTCCTTGATGATGTTGGCCGGATCGCTGAGCTTCCAATCGCGACCGGGGAAGACGGCGACGATCGGCGTGCCCCAGGCATCGACGACACCCTTCGCGTCCATGAACTGGTCACCGTTCGCTGCGGCCGTGGCCCGCTTGATGTTGGTGAAGTTGGCGCCGGGAATCTTGGAGAGGATCTCGCGGGCCTTGGGCTCCTGGCTCATCAGGTCCAGAAGCCGCACGGTGCGTCGGTACTGGAGGGCGTAGGTGCCAGTGAAGGGAGCCGCCGGAGCCGACGGCAGCGCGGGGTCATAGGCGACATCCCACACGGTGCCCGCCGCGGAACCTTCCGCTGCGGTGTTCGGCGTCGTCACCCGTCGCTGCACCGAAGTCTCCCACTCCTGCACCGCGGCATCGAGCTGCGAGAGGACGTTGCGGGTCACCCGCTCCTCGTTCTTGAGGAGGACCGGCGTAATCACCGCCAGCGTGAGCGAGACCAGGATGATGATGATGGCCACGACGATCATCAGTTCGAGCAGGCTGAAGCCCGAACGATCGCGCCGGGTTGAGGGAGTAAGGTGGGGAAATCGCATTACTGACCTGCCTCCACGATGTTGTCGCGGTTGAAGCCGTTCTCGTCTCGGCGTGTCGTGCGGTCGACCGACTTGTCCGGACCGCGGCTCAACAGGGCGTAGCGTGCGGTCTTAAGTCGGGCGAGCGTGCTGTCGTCGCCGTTGGCGTCGGGAACACCGGGGCGGTCCTCGCCAGGCTTAAACTCGCCCGGACGTAAGGCAAAGATGTCGCCAAGGTCGCGACCGAGGACGTTGGAGCCCCATTCTTCCTTCGACTTGAGATCGGGAATGATGTAGGGACGCCGGTAGTACTCGATCGGGCTGCCCCAGTAGTCGACGAAGACCTTGGGCAGCGAGTCAAAGTTGGGGTCGTCGCCGGCGAAGACGAGGTTCGGCTCGCCAGTCGAGCTGTTGTAGCCTTGGATCGCGGCGATATTGGTCGAGTCGGCCAGTTCGATGTAGGGCCCGAAGACCTTGCCCTGCAGCACCGCGTTGTTGGCGTTGGTCGCGTTGTAGGCGCCGGTGACCTCGACGATGTTGCGGGCTGAGAGCGCGCCCATGGGCTGGTTCTGTCGCGGGTTGTTGACCCCGTTCCAGTAGCCGTCGTCGCCGGGGTGGCGAATGCCGAGGACCGGCTCGCGCGAACCGGGCGAACCTGCCGGGGCCGCCGCCATGTCAAAGACGCCGTGACCGTCCTGGGTACGGTTGCCGTATCCGAGGAGGTACTCCGGCAGCGCGGTGTAGGAGTACCACCGCTGATAGTCGGCAACCGACTGCGAGGTCGGTGTGTTGCCGCTCAGGACCCAGTTGGGCTGCACGAAGTAGTCGCGGGCGGTGGCGACAGTCGGCGACGTGGCGTCGCCGAGGGACGGCGGCAAATAGCCGATGTCTCGCTCGAAGGAAGCGAGGGCGTTGGAGATCGACGTCATCAGCACCTGGGTCTGGGCCGACTGGGCGCGCTTTCCGGCATGCGAGAGCGCCACGAGGAGCGTGCCGAGGAGCGCGATGATGATCGCGATCACAACGAGCAGCTCGACGATCGAGAAGCCCCGGTGATGGGTGCCCCGCGAGGCTGCACTCGGGTAGGTGAGGTTGGATGGAGCGAGCGGAGACGCCATGCGGAACTCCCTGCGACCGTCCTCCGTCCCCGGGTCGGATGACCCGGGGACGGGACGGTCAAGACACGGTCGGGGCCTCAGACCTTGGCCTGCGAGACGCTTTCGATCATCGAGACCAGGGGAAGGAAGAGTGCAAGAACGATGGTGCCGACGATGCCGCCGAGGATGACGACCATGAACGGCTCGAGCAGGGACAGAAGGCTCGCGACCGCGACGTCGACCTCTTCGTCGTAGTTGTCGGCGATCTTCATGAGCATCACGTCGAGGTCGCCGGTCTCTTCACCGACGTCGATCATGTTCACGACGATCGCATCGCAAACCTTCGACTCGCGAAGCGGGTTGGAGAAGGTGTCGCCCTCGCGGATCGAGTCGTGCACCTTGCCAAGGGCCCGTTCGAAGACGAAGTTGCCCGAGGTGTCCTTGGTGATGTTGATCGCCTCGAGAATCGGGACGCCGGCGCTGATGAGCGTGCCGAGTGTTCGGGTAAAGCGGGCGATCGCCGTCTTCTTGATGAGCGGCCCGATGACCGGCAGTTTGACCCGGATGATGTCCGTGTACGCCCTGCCCGGGCCAGTCTTTCGTATGAGCTTGAAGAAGATGAAGATGATGACGGGACTGCACAGGATCCAGATCGCCCCGGGCACCACCTGGTCCTTGCTGGACTGGCCCGCCACCCACTTGCTCGCCGAGACCAGGAAGATCGTGAGGCTGGGAAGCTGGACGTCGAAGTCGTTGAAGATCTCCTGGAACTTCGGGATGACGTAATACATGATGCCGGTCACGATCAGGATGGCGATCGAGATGACGACCACTGGGTAGATGAGGGCGCCCTTGATGCGGCGACGCAGGCGCTGACCCTTCTCCATGAAGTCGGCCAGACGCTGGAGGATGACGTCCAACACGCCGCCGATCTCGCCGGCGTTGACCATCTTGCAGTACAGGCGGTCGAAGGCCTTGGGATGCTTGGCCAGCGCGTCGGAGAGGGTCGAGCCGCTTTCGACGTCCTCACAGACGCCTCCCAGAATCGACTTCATCAGTCCGGGCCGCTGCTGCGACTCGAGGATCTGAAGGGATCGGAGGAGCGGAAGGCCTGCGTCCTGAAGGGTCGAGAGCTGACGCGTGAAGAGCGTCATCTTCTTGAGCCCGACGCCTCCGATGGCGATGTTGAAGCCCTTGCCCTTCTTCTTCTTGGCGACCTCGCGCGGGGCGTTGCCCTTGGCGTCGCCGCCGCCTCCCTTGATCTTCTGTTCGCGGACCGAGGTCGGGAAGAAGCCCTGCGAGCGGATCTGCTTGATCGCCTCTTCGCTGGTGGTGGCCTCGATGGTGCCCTTCTGGCTCTTACCAGAGGAGTTCATCGCTTCGTAGGCATAGGTGGGCATGGGGTGATTCCGGTTAGGTCGAGCTGGTGCGTCGGATTGGTGACGCGAGGTCTTCTTCGAATGCCGGGGTGGCTTGGGCCGGCGAGGGTTCAGGGGACAGGAGCGGGTGCTACTCCTCGACGATCGTCTCGCGGACGACTTCATCGATGGTGGTCTGGCCTTCATAAATGGACAGGAGGCCCGACTCGCGCAGCGTGCGCATGCCGCGCTTGCGGGCTTCCGCCCGCAGGATCGCGGTGGACGCCTGCTGCATGATCAGTTCTCGCATGTCATCGTCGAGTTGCATGATCTCGAAGATGGCCAAGCGGCCGCGATAGCCGGACCGGTTGCACTTGTCGCAACCTCGCCCACGGCAGAAGGTCTGGTTCACGACGTCGGCCGGCTTCAGGGAAAGCTCCATGAGTTGCTCCTCGGTCGGCTGGTACTGCTCCTTGCAATGCACGCAGATGCGCCGAACGAGTCGCTGGGCGACGATGGCCTCGATCGTGGCGGTAAGAAGGAAGGTCTCGACGCCGAGATCGACCAGACGGAGAATGGAGGCCGGGGCGTCGTTGGTGTGAAGCGTGGTGAAGACCAAGTGACCGGTGAGTGACGCCTGAATGGCGATCTGGGCCGTCTCAAGGTCGCGGATTTCGCCGACCAGGATGATGTCGGGATCCTGACGAAGGAAGCTTCGGAGGAGCCTGGCGAAGGTCAACTCCTGCTCGGTGTTCACCTGGCACTGGATGAGGCCCTCGATGTCGTATTCGACGGGGTCCTCGGCGGTGAGGATCTTGACGTCGGGCTGGTTCAGCTCGTTGAGGGCCGCATAGAGCGTCGTGGTCTTGCCTGAGCCGGTCGGGCCGGTGACCACGACGATGCCGTTGGGCTTGTTGATGATGGTCCGCATCGACGCGAGGTCGTCCTCGCGCAGGCCGATGCGGTCAAGAGAAAGCTGGACGTTGGAGCGGTCGAGGACGCGGAGAACGACCGACTCGCCAAACATGGTCGGAAGCACCGCGACGCGGAGGTCGATCGGGACGCCACCAATGTGGAGCTCGATGCGGCCGTCCTGCGGGAGGCGGCGTTCGGCGATGTTCAGCTTCGCCATGACCTTCACGCGGCTGACGATCGGCAGGGCGAGCTGCTTCGGCGGCGGGATCATCTCGTAGAGCACGCCGTCGATGCGGTAGCGCATCTTGAACTCGCTCTCGAAGGGCTCGAAGTGGATGTCCGAGGCCTTGTCGCGGATGGCCTGCATGAGGACGGCGTTCAGTAGCTGGACGACCTTGTTGTCGCTGGCCGCACTTTCCAGTGAGGAGAGATCGATCGAATCGCCGCGACCGGCAACCGCGGCGATCGCGTCGCTTTGGCTCGCCTCCGCGTAGATCGCCTGCATTGAGGTCGACTTGTTGGCGTACTTCGTGCGGAGGATCTCATCGACCTCACTCGCCGGGGCGACCACCGCGGTGACCTTGAAGCCCATGAGCATGCGAAGGTCGTCAACGGCCTTGAAGTTCTCGGGGTCCTTCAGGGCGATCGTGAGCCGGCGGGTCTGAGGATCGAATTCGACCGGGATGACGCCGTAGGTGTTGGCCGTTTCCGCCGGAAGAGCCGCGGCGGTCGCGTCGGAGATCGCCAGCTCCTTTACATGGAGATAGCGCATCCCCTGCTGGCCGGCCAAAGCCTCCTGCACGTCCTCTTGGGTGATGTAGCCCAGTCCCACCAAGAGCTGCCCCACCGCTTCGCCCTTCCGGGCTCCCTGTTGGAGAGCGAGGGCCTCATGGACCTGTTCGCGTGTGACCTTGCCAAGCTTGGCTAGAACGCGACCGAACCGGCGGCCCTTGAGCTCGTCGGGGTTGACTGTGGGTTTAGCGCCGGATGGAGGATTGGGAGGGGGCATTCGAGCGGTCTCGCGAGACTGGTCCTCTGGCAACCGGGCGGCCCGAAGCGTGGCGTGTGATCCGGGGTAAGGAGACGGCGCGGCGATTGGCATCGCCGTCCGTCGCCGGATGCACCTCTCGCCAAGCTGGAACCAGTGGGGTTGGCCAGGTGGGACGGTGTGGATCCATCGCCGACCGCGGTCATCCGATGCGTTTCGAGAGTGTCAAGCAGTCCGGGAATCGAAGTCACAAGGTCTTCGGTCCGGCCAGCGTGAAGGCAGTGCTGTTGCAACAGCGCTGCTGGTCAGTCTCGTGTGCGTTTGCCAACACACACTCACCGGGCATGCGACCACGTCGGCGAGTCCGAAGAGCGGAGAGCTCAACGGAGCAGACGGGCGTGATAAGGGTCGGAGCCGGCCGGCGTGAGCGACTCGGAAGCGCTATCGCCCATCGCCGACCGGCCCGACACCCCACACACTCGCATCATCCGGGCAACGAAGGGTTCCGCGCGCATCGGACTTGCAACATTTTGAAAGGACACTTGGATTCATCCGCAAGCGGGGAGCTGCGGAGAATGCGGTTGGTCTCGACCGAGCCTTCGGCTGAGGCTCATTCGGCGGTTCACCGAAACCTCAGGGTAGAAAGCCTCGACCGCACCCATTGATACGGAAGGAGTGTCGCCAACCGGACGGACAATAGGCCAGAACAACGGTCCGACAACCTCTTAGGTCGTTCCCGCCGACTCTCGGAGGCTCGAGGTCGGGCTGAGAATGCAACTGCTGCGGCCCCACGTTTCGACCGTCGGTGAGAGCACCGGGGAGTGGATCGGATGCCCTGCGTTCGCGACCGCACATACCGGACGGACCAGTAGACTCCGGCATGCTCTCGCCCTCCCTCGGCTTCACGCTCGCCGCCGCGACCCAAGAACTTCCGCTGCTGACGACGATCGCCGCCGCTTTCGTCGCAGCTTGGGTATGTGGGCTGCTGGCCAAGGGGGCCGGTCTTTCCCCTATCGTCGGCTACCTCGTGGGTGGGATCCTCATTGGGCCCTACACGCCGGGCTTCACTGGTAACAAGGACATCGCCCTCGAGCTGGCTGAGATTGGCGTCATCCTCCTCTTGTTTGGCGTTGGGCTGCATTTCCACCTCAAGGACCTCTGGTCTGTGCGATGGGTCGCGTTCCCGGGAGCCGTCGGCCAAAGTGCTATGGCCACCCTCGCGGCGGTCGTCCTGTTCGGGCTGTTCGGCTGGGAGGTGCGAGAGAGCCTCCTCCTCGGCGGCGCCCTCGCCGTCGCAAGCACGGTCGTACTCCTTCGGGCTCTGACCGACCGTGGCTCGTTGCAATCCACCGACGGTCACATAGCCATCGGGTGGCTCATCGTCGAAGACCTCTTTACGGTGGTGATCTTGGCGGTGGTGCCGCTCCTGGCTGCGGGCGGGGTCGGTGAGACGTCGACCGATGTCGCCGGCGCAGCGGGTTCAGGCGCAGCCGTCGTTGCATGGGCCATCGGCAAGCTCGTGGCGATGGTCCTGGTGGTCTTGGTGGTCGGCTCCTGGATCGTCCCCCGCGTCCTCAGCCAAGTCGCTCGCCTCCGTTCAACCGAGCTTTTCACCCTGACCGTCCTGGTCTTCTCGATCGCGATCGCGGTTGGCTCAGCGGTCCTTTTTGGCGCTTCGGTCGCACTTGGGGCGTTTCTCGCGGGAATGGTCGTGGCCCAGTCGCCCGTGAGCCATCAGGCCGGTGCCGACGCCCTACCGATGCGTGATGCCTTCGGTGTCCTTTTCTTCGTCTCGATCGGGATGCTCTTCGACCCGTCGTTTCTGTTGCGTGAACCTGGCTTGGTGATCGTTGGAGCGGTGATTGTCCTGCTCGTCAAGCCGTTGGCGGCCTTGGCCATCGTCGCACTCCTGGGGTATTCGGCGACGACGGCCCTCACCGTGGCGGTCGGCCTCGCTCAGATCGGGGAGTTCTCGTTCATCCTCGCTGGCGCAGCGTCGAACCTCGGTCTCCTACCGAAAGAGGCGACGCATGTCTTGGTCGCGACTGCGATGCTCTCGATCGCCCTCAATCCGCTCCTCTTCGCGCTCTTGCCTCGCATGGAGCGAGCGTTGCGACGCCAGCCAACCCTGTGGCGACTTCTCAACGCTCGCCATGAATCGAAGACTGCGGCGATCGCCCGCGCTCCGCTGGAGCCCGCCCCGCCGGAAGGCGGTCCACTCGCTGTCATCGTCGGGTACGGACCGGTGGGCCGGATCGTCGACGCACTTCTGCGCGACGCGAAGATCAGAACGCTCGTCATCGACCTGAACGTCGACACGGTGCATCAGCTCCGCTCCCAGGGTCGTTTGGCCATCTATGGCGACGCGGGACGGGAGGGCGTCCTCGCCGAGGCATCGATCACCGCTGCCTCGCATGTCATCCTTACTCTGCCGCAGCCCGAGGGAAAGTCACCGATCGTTTCCACCATCCGACGGCTCAACCCCGGAGCCCACATCACCGTCCGGGCCCGCTACCTTGGCGAGTTGGATGACCTGACCGCGGCCGGCGCGTCGAGCGTCATCATCGCCGAAGGCGAGGTCGGCATGGCGATGGCCCGACACGTCCTTGAAATGCGCGGCGTCGAGGCTCGAGTCATCGCCAGAATGATCGCCGCCTTGCGAAGCGTCTGGCGATTGGACTCGGGCGGGCCAGTGTTGCAATCGCTCGCACCTCGTTTGAGCACCGACGAAGCAGACCAGATCGTGTCGTAACTACCGCTTCGTTTCCGCCAGAGCCCAGGCGTACTCTTTGGCGATCGGAGCCGGCGGGGATGCGGACAGAGAAGTCCAGGCACGAAGTGGCCAGTAGGGATCGCGGAGAAGCTCGCGGCCAAGCAAAACCAGATCCGCCTGCCCATGGCGGACGATATCGTCGGCCTGTTTCGCTTCGGTGATCATGCCAACGGCCCCGGTCGGGACGCCCGCATCGCGTCGAATCCGCTCCGCGAAGGGAACCTGATACCCCGGCGCTGCTGCGATCTTGGCGGCGCGTGAGGCGCCGCCACTGGAGCAATCGATAAGGTCGACGCCGTCGCGGGCGAGGAGCCGGGCGACCTCGACCGAGTCGTCGATCGTCCATCCGCCGTCAGCCCAATCGCTGCAGGAAAGTCGAACCAGGAGCGGCATCGACGAAGGGATGGCCTCCCGGACCGCCTTCACGGTCTCGCGCAGGAACGAGACCCGGTGGTCAAACGGACCGCCATAGGCGTCGGTGCGGGTGTTCATCAGCGGTGAGAGGAAGCTATGGCCGAGGTAGCCGTGGGCGAAGTGGAGTTCGACGAGATCAAAGCCCGCCTCGACCGCGCGTCGAGCGGCGGCGGCGAAGGACTCCCGGACGGCGTGGATCGCTTCGATGGAGAGGGATTCCGGAACCGGGCCATCCTCCCCGAACCGAAGGGCACTTGGCCCGACGGGCATCCAGCCTCCTTCGGCGACCGGAACAAAGGCATTGGGATGGGAGTTCCAGGGTCGCTGCCGCGACGCCTTCACCCCCGCATGAGCAAGTTGAATGCCGGAGGCGGCCCCCCGAGCCCGAAGGAAGTCGGTCACCTTTCGAAGGCCAGGGATGTGCTCGTCCTTCCAGATACCTAGGCAGTTGGGCGTGATGCGACCGCGGGCCTCGACGCCTGTCGCTTCGGTCAGAATGAGTCCGACGCCACCTACTGCTCGCGCCCCGAGGTGGGCAAGGTGCCAGTCGGTCGCGAAGCCATCTTCCGACGAGTATTGGCACATCGGCGAGAGGGCGATGCGGTTCTTGAGCGTCAGGCCGCGAAGCGGAAAGGGGTCGAAGAGCGTTGGCATGGCGGGGAGAGTCTCGCACAATCCCCTGCCCTCGCAAGGCCCGGCGCGACAAGGGCTGCGCGGTTCTCACCGCACAGCCCTCGTCGTTGCGCGCGATCCGCGGAATGGATCAACAACCGCCCCAGTTGCCGAGCAGGATGGCAAGGTCGGCCGCATCCACAGTGCCGTCTCCATCAAAGTCAAATGCGGAGCTCGACGTGCCCCAGGCGCCGAGGAACGAGCCAAGGTCCGCTGCGTCGACATCCCCATCGCCATCGGCATCACCATCACATGCGGAGGTGCAGGTGAGATGGAGCGTTCCTATCCCGGTCTGGCCATCGATGCCGCCGATACGAATCCGGTAACACCCTCCAGCCGTGACGGGCACCTGAACAAGCGAGCCCACGGAGCAACCGTTGTCGTTGCAGCCGATCGGCGTGCCGAGAAGACAGGTGCCGAAAACCGGTAGGGTCGCGCAGCCCTGATAGATCGCGATGACCGTGTCGAAGTCGTGATTGACGCACGTCGTCACCTGCAGCGTTCCGGTGCAGGACGCGCTGTACTCGAAGTAGATGTCGTTGGTGATGAGGCCGGCACAAGCGGTGCCTGAGGCCGTGCCCGTCGCCCCAATCGTCGAGAAAGGATGGAAGCCGTTGGTAAGGACGGGGATGCTGCCTGAACACGCGTCATTGGTCAGGTCGCGGCCGAAGTAGACGCGGCCATCGTCGCTCGGCGAACCATCGTCGTCGGTCGAAGCACCGACGAGGAAGTCCGGCTGGCCGTCAAGGTTCATGTCCGGCACCGTGGCGACGGAAGATCCGACGCTTCGATTGCCGCTGGTGCCGCCAGAAACCGTCTCGATGAGGGCACCCGTCGCGCCATGGAGGATATAGGCATGGCCGAGGGCCGAGCCGGGAAGGCCATCTTCGTCGGGAGCACCAACGAGGAATTCGACCTTTCCATCGCCTGTCGTGTCGCCGATCGCGGCGACGCAGGCTCCGAAGTGGCCGTTGAACTCGGGGCCACCCGAGACCATCGTGAACACCGCGAGTCCGGTGTTGCCGTTGAAGAGGTAGGCGCGACCGGCCTCCGTCGCCCCTGGCAACTGCTCGTCGGGAGCCCCGATGAGGACGTCGCCGCGATTGTCGCCGGTCGTGTCAGCCAGACCGCAGACGGAGGAGCCGAAGTGACCGAAGTCAATGTGGTTCGGACTGTCGAGGGTCTTGAAGAGATTCCCGTTGTTGGCGCGGATGATGTATGCGACGCCAAACTCAACGCCGCCACGCGGGCTCTCTCGCGGGGCACCGATGACCACTTCGCCGAGCCCGTCGCCCGTGACGTCAGGCACGCCGGCGACGGCAATACCGAACTCGCCATCGGTGACCTCGTTGGGCGAGCTCAGGGTCTCAAGAAGCGAGCCGGAGGCGCGGAAGACATAGGCCCGTCCACCGGTTCCGTTGCCGGGGGCTCCAACGATGTACTCAGCGAGGCCATCGCTCGTTGCGTCGGGGACGGCGCCGAGAGAGACGCCAAAACGGCCATCGAGGACCGCTGACGGATTGGTGTGCGTACGGATGAGGGCACCCGTCGCTCCCGAGTAGACATAGACACGGCCTGCGTCGACCGTCGCCCCGTTGTTCTCGAAGGGAGCACCAACGATGTAGTCGCCGCGGCCGTCCCCATCGATGTCCGAAATGCCCGCAACAGCGTGCCCGAAGGCGCCGTTCAGTTCGGGGTTGGGCGAGAGATGGGATCGAATCGGCAAACCAGTCTTGCCGGAAAAGACGTGAACGCGACCCGCGCGAACGTTCGCTGGTGTCAATTCGTTCGGGGCGCCGACGAGGAAGTCGCCAAAGCCATCGCCATTCACGTCGGGAATGCCGGAGGAGGAGGCACCGAAGTGGCCGTTGGCGACGGCGTTGGGTGAGGCGATCAGCGCGGTATCCGCCGCGGCGACCGACGTCAGGAGCGAGCCACACACAAGAGCGATGAGCTGGGAGCGGAAGAGCGTGGATGTGGAGGCTTCGGTGGTTCGAATTGGCATGGCGAGTGTTCGGGAGGCGTTGCGGGAACTTGGCCGCCGCCCGGTTGGGGCGGTTCGAGCCGTAGGCCGGTCGCCCCTCAACGCAGAGCGAGGGATGCGGACCGGCATGGAGGACGCGCCGTTGTCCCTCAGGCGAGATCATCAATTGGAAACCGATACCTCCCTCAACGGGGTCATGCGGACGAGAGACGCTGCCCTCGGCAAGGGGTTGCGGCACCGGCGGACGGCTACGGGGGGAGCTGAGAGCTCAGAACTTTCTGGATCTTGGAGCTCGGCTACGAGGATCAATGGACCAATCGTCGCCCGGCGTTCGTTCTCATCGAACTGCGAGTCCACACGCTCGACGGAATGAAGCGCCTGAAAAGGACCGTCGCTCAGGGAATCGCTCGATCACTGGACTACGGCCGTACACCAACGTGCGGCAGGTCGCCACGAAGGGACGCCACATGCGTCGCTCAGGGCGACGGCAAAGGCTGTGGTTGGCACGACGCCGCCATGGCTCTGACGGCCCTGCACCCGAAGGCGGCACGAGGGGAATTGGGTCGGCGAATGGGCTAAGCAGCTGAAGCTGAGGACGTTGCCGATCACATGATCGGCGGAAGCCCCTGGAGCGCTCGCAGGAGCATGATCTGTCCCACGTGATAGGAATCATGGGCCACGAGTCCCCACATCCAGTCATTTTGGGTGGTGGGATCACCGTAGACCTCGGCCATCGCTCGATGCGACGAAGCGAACCGGTTCTTGAGGGCATCCCACGCCTCTTGGGTCGCCTGAAGCGAACTGGCCGGTGCCTCGAAGTTGTGCCGGCGAACTTCCTCGTCGGTCGGGACGGGCTTCCCGCGAGCCGACGCGGCGATGTACTCACGCCAGAAGCAGATGTGACTCACATGGGCCCAGATCGAGTGACGACCGTCGCCGGGGGGCGTCGACGCTTGGGTGGGCGTGAGACCACTGAGGACGTCCTTCCACGGTGCGAAGCCTAGACCGGTCTCCCAAGCGCCGTTCCAAAGCGAGAGGATGGTCGAGCGATCCATGGGAGTTCCAGTGGTCATGGGATGATGCCTCGCGTCAGCGGAACGTCGGAGTTGGGAATGGGTAGCCTACCGACTCAGCGACCTAGCACTACCGCGCCCCTTAGCAGCCCGTGGCGAAAGTGCTTTGAAGGCGAGAGCGAGGATGGGCGGGCAGATTCAAGGAGCCGCGGTGTGGCGGTATTGAACGAGGTACCGCGAATCGCGGCGACGCCGCAGATGCCCGCCCAGCCGAGCCGCTCATTCGGGCTGCGGACGAGCGCCGAGGCGAGAGGCGACGGTGCCGATGGCGGGGTTCTTACTTGGATTGGGCCCAAAGGACAAGGACCGACGTTCCGCCACGAAGGACGGCCGCGTCACGTCGACCCCGGCGCCCAGGCCTCGCCTACCGCCCCGCCGGTGCAGGTGTCGGTGTCGCCGGGGGCGCCGGCGCCGCTGCTGGCGAGGTCGATGAAGAAGGACGTCCGCTCGGGACATCCTCTTTCTTGAGGAGACCGTCTCGCAGAGCGAGCCGCTTGGCGACCGCAGCGCCGGAGTTCAACGCCCCTTCCATGTAGCCGACGAAGGCGTAGCAACAGTGTTCACCCGCGAAGTGGATGCGGCCGGCGTGAGCTTGCTGGAGCAGCGGGCCAACCGTCGTCACCTGGCCAGGTGCCGGGAAGGAGTAGCCCGCGCCTGTCCACTTCTCGGCTGGCCAGTTCATGAAGCGGGCCTCGGCGAAGTGGGACTTGAAATCGGGATACCACTTTGACATCGCCGCGGCATACTCGGCATCGACCTTCGCACGGTCCAAGGCAACGCACTTCTCGGAAGCGCTCCCGCCGGAGAAACCGATCATCACGACCTCGCCCTCGACCGGACCGCCTTCCGGCTGGTTGTCGGTGCCGTGCCAGGTCTGGCTCACCATCGTGTCCGTGAGGCTGTCGGGAGCAAGCCCCTTCTCCTTCCAGAACGGCCCCTTCAGCTTGGCGAGATACTTCACGTTGGAACCCATCTGCGGCTTGAGCGCCGCCGGAAGGGCCGGATCGAACGTGATCGTCTTCCAGACGGGCGGTGGAACGGCGACCACGACGTCATCGCACTCGATGGTTCGGCCATCGGCGCACTCAACCACCAGCCCATCTCGCTTCAGACCGACGCGCGTGACCGGCAGCTTGAGGACGACGCGATCCTCACCGATTGCATCGCGGAGCTTGAAGGCAAGCTGCTGGTTGCCGCCCTTGCAGCGATAGACCTCGCTATCGCTCCAGTACTTCTCGCCACCGCCGCCCGCGACTGAAGCGAGCATGCCGAGGTAGCTCTGCCGCTCGCTGTCGACGCCGTTGTCGCTGGAGAAGAGGACATGGAGGGCCCGCTTCACCTGCGCCTCGACGGCGAGGCCATCAATCCACTGGCGTACGCTGCGCCCGTCCCATTCGGCCGCCTTGCCAGAGGTCCACGGCGCCGCCGGATCGATGCCCACCGCATCGGCGTTCATGGAAGCGGTTGCTGATTCGAGCGCTTCCCACAAGCTGTTGCTCTCCTCGTCGGACAAGAGCTTTCCGTCGAGGTAGATCGGCGCAGTCGCATCTTCATCCTCGGTGACGTCGAGGAACGAGAGGCCAAACCGCTCGGCATAGGAAACCCAGGCCGGGTGATTCGAACCGATGAGTTCCGCGCCGCCCTCGACGTTCTTCCCCTGCACGAAATCGCTGAAGCTGAGCACTCGGCCACCGACGCGATTCCTCGCTTCCACGACCGTGACGTCGTAACCAGCGGCACGAAGCTCGTGAGCGCACGCGAGCCCGCCGAAGCCGGCGCCGATGACCACGATTCTCTTGGCGCCCCAGGATGATCTGGCAGAGCCGATGAAGGAACCCAGCACCGAGTTGCTGACGAGAAGGCCCGCGGCACCGGCGAGGGTGGCCTTCAGGGCATCACGACGGGAGATGGCGGCTGCGTCCGCGGATTCGGGACGAGGGCCGTAGCGATGACGAAGTCGAAGGAAAAGGGACTTGGACACGAGGAGAGCCTCTCACCGATGGTGAAACGTTCGAGGGACCCCCGGGCGCGCGGACGGCGCTGCGCCCGCGCGCCGGGGGTTTGGAATCGGAAAGGATGACGCCGCAACGAGAACGACGCTTGTGTTACTCGTCGTTGGTCGGTCCGACGCAGAGCATCCAGAGCTTGAAGAAGTTCATGATCTGCTGCTTGCTCAGCTTGTTCGCGTTCAGATTGAACGTGACCTTGCTGGACGACGGCGTGTCGCTCCCCGAGATCATGGTGTCGACGTAATTGATACGGCCGGTGAGGGCCGGCACGGTGTCGTCCACGTAGAAGAAGGCGTCTTCGTCGGACATCTTCTCGAAGGCGGCCGCCTCGGTGGTCGTCGACTTGTTCTTTTCCTCGTTGAAACGAAGGTTGAACTCGTAGTAGCCCTTGCCGTTCGTGTCACGGTTCGGGTCCTCGACCCACTTGATGGAGCCGGTCACGACATCCTCATGTTCCTTGCCCTCGTGGTTGTAGCGGAAGCGAATTCCGTCGGTGAACCAGTTGCCGGTCTCATAGTCGTAGTCGAGGCGACCATTGACGACGGTGCGCGGATAGCTCTCGGCCGGTCCCTTCCCGAGTTCGATACCTTCGAACCGCATCGGGTCGACCTTGGCGATCTTCATTTCGACGGTCTTGGAACCAACGATGCGGCGATAGGTATAGGCTGCGAGGCCTTCCTTCTTCTCGGCCTTGCCGACCAAGCGACCCTGGAAGAGATCCTTGAAGGCCGGAGCGCGACCGATCGCGTTGACATCGATGCGGAGACGGCTCTCGCCGTCCGCATCGCCGGTGCCCAGGTTGTAGGCGCCGCTGGCGGTGTCGATCGGAACGGTGCCGACCCATTTGCCGACCACCCGCTTCTGCTTGATGTCACGGGGATTCATGACCGTGAGGTCGATCGAGAAGCCAAGCTGTGATGGCTGCTTCAGCCGCGACAGCGTGCTGGTGTAGAGATTCGGCTGCCGGGTGACCTCGCCGGTGAACTGGGTGGTCTTGGCGACCGTGAGATCGAACTTGTAGACGTCCTTGGCCCCGAGCGCCGGCGAGTCGGGCTTGAGATCGCCAGTCGTGTCCTTTTTCGTGCGGGTATGGAAGGTGATGTCCATCGAGCCCGCAATGACGTCGCTCTCGGTGAGGAGTTCGGCAGGTGCGGCCGCTGGCGCCGCAGGGACCGGGGGCTTCGCGGCCGTCGGCTCACTGGCTGCAGCCGCGATCGTGGAAGCGAGCGTCAGGCCTAGGGCGAGCGTGGTCAGTGCGGCGAAAGGGGCTCGACGGGCCAACGTGCCTCGCTCCCCATGAGCGACGGTAGGCGAGGAGGTTGAGCGACGGCTTGAGGCAAAGAGGCCGCCCAAGGTCGCAGCCAATGTCGTAGCAGTCTTCATCGTCTTGATCTCCTGTGCGCATCGGCAGCCCGACTTGCCTAACTTTTGGCCGGACAGTTGGCCGGACAGTTAGCCGGATGGTTGGTGGCCCCCCGCCGGGGTCGAGTCTGAAGTGCGGCGAGATAGTACGTGCCGCAGCGAGGCCCGACGTTTTTTGGGCAGATTTTCGCAAACATTTTTCGATCGCGTGCGGAGTCGCGCATCTCGCCTCCGCGGCGCTTTCGAGAGGATTGCCGAGTCGCATCGGCAACGTGCGATCGCGCGACGCCGACGGCGCGGCATCGTTCAGCCCTTCACGAAGGGCGCGACGAGCCCGGAGTTGGCTACGGGGCTTCGAGCACCGCACTCAGCGCGTCTATCGCTCGATCCAGTGCGCCCGACGACGCGGTGTCGACTTCCGCTCGTGTTTGAAGGAAGCGACTCCAGGCACGTTCGTCGCGGGAAGCGGCAAGCGCCGAGCGGAACGCCCCCTGCTCAGAGGCGGAGAGCGCCGCAAAGAGCGCGGCGACTTCGGCGAGTGACTTGCCGTCGCATCGAATGCGTCCCCAGAGCCGCCGCTGCTCCGATTCGTCGGGCACCGCCGTCACCAGCCAGGCCCGCAATCCCATGTCACCCGGCATCCCCGGCGTGGGCAGGACCGATCCGCTCCAGTGGGTGGTACCGTCGCGGCCAGCACCTCCAGTTGCGCTCGGTTTGCCGTTGGTCGCAACCACCGATCCTGGCAAGGTCGCATGCAGCGAGACCGAGTCGTACCGCATGCTGATGGCAATGCCCGGAAACGCCATGGCGACGGCGGCGGCGAAGAATGGGCTCTCGTCGTCGGATTCACTGGCGTCGGCACCATGCGATATCGGGGGCCAACCCGGCATGGCGAGAGATGGCAGGGCTTCGTGCATTCGGCTCTCTATGGCCTTGGCGAGACGCTCCTGGAGTGCCTTGGCGACGCTCGGTCCATTCGAGGGCACGTATGAGGGCGAGTCTGGGGGCGAATCTGGCTGGTGTGATAGGTCTCCTGCATCTGGTTCGGTGGCTGGATCGGTGGTTGGATCCGCTTCGCCCTCTGGATGCGTCGCGGCCTCCTCGGACGTGAGGTCAGCGCGAATCCTCGCCGCGAGATCCGCTGCCGCGTTCGCCCCGAGATGACGGCATCTCGATTCGATCCCGAGAGCGATCACTTCGGGAAGTGAATCGACGCTCGACTCCTCGCCGACGAGCAATTGAATGGCCTGGGCCGGAGAGAGGTAGTGCCGCTGAACCAACTCCATGCGCCACCACGTCCCCCGCGAGACGTCGGTGGAGCTGTCGGTGGACGAGGCCCCCTTCTCCGCGGTGGGCTCCAGCCGGTCCGCGAGATAGATCGCCCATCCACACGCCAGGAGATGATGAAGGTCGGATCGAACAGCACCGGTGACGGTGGCGCGAAGCGATGGCCATGCGCGGTCGGCTCCGTACTCCGCCTGGAAGACGTCGATGGTCGCATCGACCAATGCATCGAGAATGCGTTGAGCCTGCGTGAGGTGCTCTGCGACATTGGGTGTCGGGCGAATCACCTCGTAATAGAGGATGGCGCTTCCGATGGGTGACTCACAGCGAACGATCTCGCCGGCACCGCCCAGGTCATCGGGAACGACTCGGTCGAAGCGGCCGACGTACTGTCGAGCGGACTCGCCGAAATGCTGCGTAGCTGCATCGCTCTTTCCATTGATCGTCGATGCGGGGACCCCCTGACCGTAGAGCTCGCTGAGCCGGACCTCTTCTGGATCCAGTGGCGCCGGCATGTGCGGGTTCTGTCGCGAGTCCTGATCGTCGCCGCCGTGTAGAGCGCGTTCGATCGTCACGGTGCGTGTGGCCACGGAGCCGTCGTAGCGGACGTCGATCTCGTATCGATGTTCGACGCAGCCTGTCAGGGTTAGGGTCAACAGGGTCATTGCACACGGAAGGGAGGCGCCCCCGACTCCCGCGTGCAGGACGGCGTTCAGCGCTCGCTGCAAGAGGAGCAAAGGCTGTGGAGTGTGCAGCGTCGTACACCTCGGGGTCGGTTCGCGCATGTGGTTCTCAGGGGTGCGGGAGAGCAGGAAGCGTACGTTGGCGGGCAGTTGATTCGCCTGTCGGAACCGCGGACTTCCAACAAGGCGGTCTGGAAGCAAATTTGTGACTCACTCCGCTAGTGGAAGTCGCGAGAGGAGAGGTCGAGACCGATCGCTTCGGCGCTCGCGTCGGTAATGCGTTGCACAAGCAGGTGAACGACGTCCTCGCGGGGTGTGGCGAGGCGGCACGTGGCTGGAGAAAGGCCGATGGGGGAAGGATCTACGAGGGAAAGACCACCTGAAGGACCCGTCGCCGC
Source organism: Phycisphaerae bacterium (assembly GCA_016795065.1). Lineage (GTDB taxonomy): Bacteria > Planctomycetota > Phycisphaerae > Phycisphaerales > SM1A02 > JAEUIT01. Next base: position 11,227 of record JAEUIU010000033.1, on the reverse strand, counting down.
GTGAACCGTCGCCTTCTTGCTATCCGGGGACTTGGGGGCAGAGGACTTGGGGGCAGAGGAATTTGGGGCCGAACTACGTTCCACCTTGCCGGTTGCGAGGAGGACGACACTGTGACGGGCAATGCGGCGGAATCGTTGGTAGATCGCTGGCCGGAAGATGAGATTGGCGATGCCGCTTTCGTCTTCGATGGTCATGAAGAGGACTCCGTTGGCCGTCGCGGGGCGCTGGCGGACCAGAACCACGCCCGCGACGGTGAGGCGGGTTCCTTGCGGCGTGATCGTGCGGTCACGGAGCACCCCGCACGGCACGGCCCCGCGTTCCGCCAATCGCGGTCGCAAGCAGGCCATCGGGTGGCGTTTGAGTGAAAGGCCGACGGCGGTGTAGTCGTGGGCGACGGCGGCGATCGCTGAGACCTTCGGCAACGGGCTGCGAGGGATGGCGTCGTCATCGTCGTCGGCGGCGGGGACGACAGCAGGATCGGCCGCCGGCGGCCAACGTTTCGGCCGTTCGGGATCCACGTCCAGAGACGGTCGCGCGGCAAGAGCGTGGTCGGAGGCGTGGTCGGAAGGGCGAGAGGGTGTGAGCATGGCATCGAAAAGCGGAGCCGGGTCATCGCGCAACGCCCGAATCTGCCAGAGGGCCCGCTGGCGATCAAGGCCCATGGAACGGAAGGCGTCGGCCGCGGCAAGGCGCCGCAGGGACGGCACGGAAGCGCCGCTGGCTCGCCAGAGTTCGCGCACACTTCGGAAAGGGCCGTGGAGACGGACCGACTCGGCGATGCGGACGGCATCGTCGACATGCAAGCCGCGCACGAGACGCAGACCCAGCCGGACAGCCGGCTGATCAATCGCCACGCTGAAACGCGAGGTCGGGCGCCGGAGAAGCGGATCCTGAAGCAACTCCTTTTGGGCACGGGAACCGACCCGAATTGGGCGGGTGAGGATCGGCGTGAAGGCTCGGAACTCCGGAGAACGCCCGGAGCGGATGGAGGGAGTGGCCGCGTAACCGGACGCCGGGATCGAGGAGGCTTCATCCGTGCCGTCGATCTCGCGACCTTCGACCGTCGATGGCCTCTCCCCCGCAACGTAGGCGTCGACGACATCATCCGCTCCGAGGGCACGAGGGCATGCGGCGAGGGGATCATGACGCTCGAGCGAACACTCCCAACCGCTGGCGTTCACATCAACCGCCCGCACGAGCACGCCGTGCTCCCGGGCATCGCGCACGATCTGGGCGGGGGCGTAGAAACCCATCGGCTGGCTGTTCATGAGGGCAGCGGCGAAGGCAGCGGGCTCGTGACACTTGAGCCATGCGCTGACATAGACAAGAAGGGCGAAGGACGCGGCGTGCGACTCGGGGAAGCCGTATCCGGAGAAGCCTTGGATCTGACGGAAAACCTGCTCGGCGAAGAGCTTCGTGTAGCCGCGGGCGAGCATTCCGCTCTCGAGCTTCGCGGCAAACTCCTTCAGTCGGTTGCCTCGCCGCTTCCACGCCCCGATCGCCCGCCGCAACTGGTCCGCCTCGCCGGGCGTGAAGCCGGCGGCGACGATCGCCAACGCCATCGCCTGTTCCTGGAAGAGCGGAACGCCCAAGGTCTTGCCGAGGACCCGCTCGACGGCGGCGTCAGGGAAGACCGTCGGCTCCTCGCCGTTGCGGCGGCGGAGATAGGGATGAACCATGTCGCCCTGAATCGGGCCGGGGCGGACGATGGCGACCTCGATGACAAGGTCGTAGAAGGAACGCGGCCGAAGGCGTGGGAGCATCGACATCTGGGCCCGCGACTCGATCTGGAAAACACCGACGGTGTCGGCGGCACAGATCATGTCGTAGACGGCAGGGTCCTCGGGAGGGACGGTGTGGAACTGAAGCGGCTCGCCTTGGCGTCCGTCACCCCTCCCCCACGGCGACCCGGCCGAACATGGGTCCCCGGCCGTTGCGGGAACGAGACCAAGGAAGTCCGGCCCCATCGAGGTCTCGGGCGCTGGCCCGAGCGCTGGGCACTGCCGATCCTCGTTCACGAGATCGATCGTCTTTCGGATGCAGGTCAGCATGCCAAGAGCGAGCACATCCACTTTGAGCATCCCCATGGCGTCGATGTCGTCCTTGTCCCACTCGATGACCGTGCGATCTTCCATGGCGGCGTTCTCGATCGGCACGAGCTCGCAGAGCGGACCGTCGGTGATGACAAAGCCGCCGACGTGTTGGGAGAGGTGACGTGGGAAACCGAGGACCTCGGTGGAGAGATAGGCGAGCCGCTGGATCGTCGGGTCGGAGGGATCGAGGCCGATGTCACGCACCCGTTCGACTTCGACGCTGCCGTCGTGCCACCAGTCAATCTCCGATGCGAGACGATCGACGCAGTCCAGGGAGAGGCCGAGGACCTTGCCCACATCACGCACGGCACTGCGGCCGCGATAGGAGATGACCTCGGCGGCGAGGGCGGCCCGATCGCGGCCGTAGGTGCGGTAAAGGTACTGGATGACCTCTTCACGTCGCTCGTGCTCGAAGTCGACGTCGATATCTGGAGGTTCGTTCCGCTCCTTGCTGACGAAGCGCTCGAAGAGGACATCGATCCGGTTCGGATCGACGGCGGTGATGCCAAGGCAATAGCAGACAGCGGAGTTGGCTGCGGCACCCCGACCCTGACAGAGGATGTTGCGGGTTCGGGCGAAGCGAACGAGGTCATGGACGGTGAGGAAGAAGGGTTCGTAGCGGAGTTCGCCGATCAGGTGCAGCTCATGTTCGATCTGACGGCTCACCCGATCCGGCAGGCCACCGGGAAAGCGAGATGCGGGATAGCGTTCGCGAGCCCCAAGAAAGGTGAGCCGCCGGAGATGCTCGGTGGGTGTCGTGCCGGGCGGGGCGACCTCGGCCGGATAGCGATAGCGAATCTGGTCCATCGAGAACCCCGCCGCTCGCGTGGCGAGGTCGGCGGCTCGGGCGATCGCCTCCGGCATGTCGGCGAAGAGAGCAGCCATGACGCCCGGTGGCTTGAGATGCCGCTCGGCGTTGGGAAAGAGGGAGTACCCCGCCTGGGAGGTCGTGCAGCCAAGGCGGATGCAGGTGAGAACGTCCTGCAGCGGCCGTCGAGCCGGAACGTGGTAGTGGACATCGTTGATGGCCACCAAGGGGATGCCGGTCCAATCGGCGAAGGAACGTAACTGCTGCGAGCGAACGCGATGCCCCGCATCGCCGGTTCGAAGCACCGCCACGGAGAAGCGGTCACCAAAGGCGTTGCGAAGTCCTTCGGCCAGTTCGAGGAAGGAGCGATCGAGGGCGGGTGGAGGCAACAACGTGCAGAGAAGACCCTCACAATGGTCGAGGAGGTCGTGGATGAGCAGGCGGCATTCGCCCTTGGCGGCCCGGCGCTTGCCGAGCGTGAGCAGCCGGCAGAGACGACCGTAGGAGGAAAGGTCGGTGGGATAGAGGAGCACCTCGCATTCGACGTACCGATCGACAAGCAGTTCAACGCGGCTTCCCACCACGAGTTGGACACCCAGCTCCTTGGCGGAGACGTGGGCACGAACCATGCCGGCCAGGGTGTTGCGGTCGGTGATGGCGACGGCGTGGTAGCCCAATGCCGCAGCCTGCTCGACATACTCCTCGGGATGGCTTCCTCCCTGGAGAAAGGAGAAGTTGCTCGTCGTGGCCAGCTCGACGTATCGCGAAGAAGGGCGCAACCGGCGATGCGAGGAGGACACGGATCGGCCGTCGGATGCGGGATCGGAGTTGGGCGAGCCGGGCGAGCTGGGCGGGCTGGATGAAACGCCTTGCTCTTCCGTTGTTGGGCGGTCTTCGGTTGTGATGACCGCTTCAATTGGCAGTTCGGAGAGCAGTTCGGGGAGCAGTTCGGGGAGCAGTTCGGGAGGCAGTTCAGCGGGGGCCCGGGCGTGAAACGGGCCCTCGGACGATGTGGATCGTTCGCGGCACGATCCACTGGCGTGTCCGCGGTCGACCTCGCATGGGCCAGCGCCGGCGTGTTTGGCATCGCGTACAGCTTCCGGGGAGCGATGGAGATCGCGCCATGGGTGATCGTGCAGTTTGGGAGCCGGTTGTTCAGGCATGGGCTGTCGTGCTCAAGACCGCGACGGAAGGGAACGAGAAGGCGGGAATGGCTATAGAAGGAATGCATCGACAACAGGTCGGATGGATGGACGCATCGGAGGACTGCGCGCGGGATGACGTCGTCACGGTCAGAGCCAGCCACCGTGGAGAAACCACCCGGACCGGGGAGCGGCCTTGATGATGTCACACCAGGCGTGTGAGCCACATGAAGGAACAGTCGACGGACCGGATGGAGATCCCAATGGAGAGCCAGTTGGAGAGCCAGTTCGAGATCCAGATGAGGAATCCGACGGGACACTCGTTGGCTCATGTTCGCAAGAGTCGGCTCCGGCATGAAGTTCAGCACGCCCTTCGATGCCCAGCGACATGTCGGCATCGACGCCCACGTCGGCACGGAAGACCCACCACCAGACGCCAACCTCCGATTGGAGAGCGCAGTACCACCGGCGTCGGCGATGGAACTCGGAGGGAAGCGCTGGTGTAGGTGCTGACGTGTTCGGAGACACTGACGCTCCAGCGCCGGTGAGGCTCGTCGGAGGGGCGATCGGGGCCTTCACTGGCCCAACCTCGCGAGGAGCGTTGGACTGGCGTTTGCGCGAAGGCGTCTCCGCAGCGATGCGTTGCGGACCTCGCTCGGATCGTGTTGCTCGTTCCGGGCGACGCGTCCCCTCCCACCATCGCTCGTCGACGCACTCGAGAGAAACACACTCGATGATGCGATGTGTCTGGCCGCGCCAACGGAATGCTCCCCACGAGAGGTCGGGCAAATCCGATGGCGAGGAGACTTCAATGGGCTCCGGTGTTGGAAGGAGCCACGATGGCTGGATGGAGTGTCCTTCGTGGATGGCCCGCCGCGTGCGATCACCACCTCGCTGATCCCGTTTGATTCGCTGATCTCGCCAATGGGTGAGTGCTCCGCCCATGATGGCGCTCGGGGTTCGCGTTGAGTCCGGAGTTGGAGGGCGAGTTGCTTCCTGCGATGGTTCGAAAGGTGGTTCCGGAGATACTTCCAGAACGGGCTTGTGACATGGAGTCTCAGGCGGAGTGATCGGGGCCGTGGACTCACACGCGGATGTATGCGCGGACTCGCGAGGTACACGCAGACGAGGGTCATCCATCGGCAACCAGATGAAGGCCTGTTCGGGCTCATAGGACTCAAGAGGCAGGGCTTGGCACACAGCATCACGGCCAAAGCGGGCCTGAAGCAGATCCAGGCACTCTGCGGACGACGACTCCGGCGCGGACGAATCTCGCGACTCCGCGAAGGAATCGGGCTGGGGTGTAGGGTCGTCGGTCGCGGTCGAGGCCGCAGAGGCGAGGATCGAAGCGACCTGCTGGCGGTGCGCCATCGGCGATGTACGAGGTGCCGTCAGGATGATGGCCTCGATGCCCACATCAGTCGCTCCATCGGAGGCTGGACTCATATCGCCGGCGGATCTCCACGCGAGTGGCGATCCGCTATCCATAGGCCCCGTGAAACCCACACCGGAATCCAAACCACCCCGGCCAAAACCAAGGCCAAACCCAACCTGCTCGATGCGCGATCGAAGAAGCGACCACAGATGACCGCGGCGGCGACTGGCCGCTCCGAGGTCAAACTCGATGGTGACCGGCGGTGCATCAGGGCGCTCGGCGATCCATTGAAGGCGTCTCGCCCCCCGCTCCTGGCGGCGCAGGATTCGGCAGAGTTGGTCAATGAGATCGGCGGAAGCGATCTCGATGACCTCGGGATCGGTCACCGGTCCGTCGAAGGCGAACGTCGCCTGGGCCGGTTCTACCGTGCGAATGGGCATCAACGGTTCAGGAATCCGACCGAGGGCCTGATCAAGACGCTGAAGAGGATCGGGGCCTTGCTCGCTGCCTCCGCTGAGGGATCTCGATGCAGCACCTCGACCTCGAGCCGTTGCATGGGTGACACCTCGCGGTTGGTCGGGGTTGTGGTCGGGGTTGTGGTCGGGGGTTTGGCCGGGCTTTCGACTGGGCTTTCGACTGGGCTTTCGACTGGGCTTTCGACCAGCGCCTCTCCCCCGCATGACCGCATGGCCGAGTCTTTCGCCAAGCTCGCTCCGATCCAAGGCGAGGAGTTGCTCGATGCGTTCGACCTGCACCTCGCGGAGTGCGGTGGCATCACCAGGTACAAGCCGTAAGGCCTCGATGGGCAACGGGGCCAGAGCCGGTACAACCTCGTCCTCGGTGATTACCGATATCGGCGCTGCGCCATACCGCGCACACGCCCATGCCACGCCGGGTGTCGGCGCCACCGACAGGCGTGCCGTGCAGCCGCGAGCGGCGAGGCGATTGGAGAGGAACCGAAGAAACGGCAGCAGGCCACCATAGCGTTGGACGAGCAGGCGATCGCATCCGGTCAGATCGCCCCACACCATGCCGACGCCATCCTCGGGGCTGCGAGGGGCGAGTTTGGAGGCACACCGGCTCGCGGTGGATCGGCCCGCGGTGGATCGGCCCGCGATGGATCGGCCCGCGATGGCGGCACGATCGCTCGCAAGTGGAGCGGTATCCAACGCAACGGTTGGAACGTATCGGAGAAGCCGCTCCGCCAATCGCCGCAGGGCAACACCATCCTTCACCGGATCGTGTTCGATGGCATGGCAGGGCTCGTCGCCAAACCGATTCCGGCCATCTCGCAACCGCTCGTCCGCCACCGGGTGAGTTGCCCAACCGCCTTGCGATGCACCCACGACGGGAGTCTCGTGCGGACAGAGGCTCCGCCCTTCCGCCAGGGTCATGCCCGGCCGGACACCGAATGACAGAGCGCGAGGGCAAGCAGCCACGACGGAACGCATTCCATGGCGTGTTGTGGTGATGAGGACCGGCTTGCCGATCCAGAGCGGATCCAGCGGTTTTCCATGGGTAGAGTCGGATCGCTTCCCGCTTTGCTGGCGACTTGGATGCTGGCGACTCGGATGTTCGAGCGTGCCTTGATGCGTTGCAATCATCTGGGGATGTGGGGACCGAGAGGGAGCGCCGGAGCGACCGGATGAACGCACGCCCGGCGAATCGGTCATGCGCACGTACGGTGGTGGCGTCCCTTTCTCGGCCTGCCCGGGCGGGATGGAGCAACGACCGAGGGCTGCAGCGGCATCGTGCATCGCGGCATCCGTTGCCATGGACTTCGCCCAGAGTGCGGCAACGGTCCGCGGATGTCGCCACGTGGGCGAACTATTGGGAGATCGCTGCGATTCCGTGGCCGTGGGTACCGCCATCGGTGCATGGGACCGTGCTCCTTCCTCATGCTCGCAGGCCGCTGCATGCTCGCCACGAGATGGTTCGCTCGCTGAACCACTCCCTGGAGGGATAGCTATTGAGGTTCGCCCCGAGAGGACGAACGACCCTTGCCGCCATTGAGAACGGAGGAACCGCTCAACGGACCAGAAGGGAAAGAAGATGGCGAGAATGCAACGCATCGCGAAATCCTTCTTTCGAAGCCATGCCAACGTTTGCATCCATGCTTCTGTCTCCCATCGCCCTCACTTCGCCCTCACTTCGCCTCACATCCATGTGCGAGCTCGGCTGAGTTCCGACGTCCGCCTTGGGTTGCGCGGCATGTGCAAGCAAGCCTCGGCGTCCAGCGAGAAGGGACGCCTTGCACGAGGCGAGTTGTATTGACCAGAGCGGCTCGCCCGGCGACTCCCAAGGTGGCGTTCTCGCGGTCTTGGCAAGGGGGCACGAGGACAACGATGAGGGCGAAACCAACCATCGTGTCAGGGCCGACGACAGCAACGAACGGTCCACCGAAGGGCGAGCAAGAAGCACCAATTGCGGCGTGGAACGGGTCGCCATGGCCAAGTGCAATCGACGCGTCGCCGCCATGGAGAAGCCGGAGCCGTCCGCGACCACCACGGCGACGCCTTCGGACCGGATCGCCTGCTCGACAGCCCATTCGATGCCGCCGCCACTCACACCTGATGCTCCCCACGCACCCGATGTCAAGACTCCCCGCAATCCTCGTGACGTGCGCTGAACACGCGGCGGCCCCGTTGAGCGAGCCGTGAGACGACTCGACAACGCAATTGTGTGGGCCCCATCGACCGAACCTCCATGGGGAGCCACGAACACAGAATGGGCAAGGAGGGAAAGGGATTGGGGCTGCGCCTCGAGCTTGACGACATCCGCCAATGCTCGTCGCTCCGGAGGGCGCCGGCATCCAGCAGGCACGTCGGACCGTTCACGCTGGCAGGGCAGATCTCCCGCGGCGATACCCCAAAGAGAATGGAACGCACCGTGGCCGGCAACTCGCCCATACGCCCGCTCGCCCTGTAGAAGACAACCGGGATTGGGCCAGACATCTCGACCGATCCAGAGCACGCGAGGCACTCCCCCCGCTCTGCCGTCGTCCCCCCTCATTCCTACAAAAGCCTTGAGGGCCCTCCATGCAAGCGCGACGAGAACCCCGATAGGCAGGAGTCGTAGCGCCCCAAGAGGAGAGACCGATGGCCTTCCTGATCCTGCAATACTTGCTTGGGTGGCCTCCTCTCCTACCTCATCGACCCCTAACCATTCATGCAAGCCTCGCCAGGGCAAGCCGCCGCCGAACATCGCATCGACCGCCTCGATGCCGGTCGGGATCCGTCCACCGCTGGCGGATTTCCTGGCTCGACAGGCGATGGAACGCAATGGACGATCCTCTCGACATTCATCCGGTTGCAGCGTCGCCTGCAAGGGCGCCTGTGAGGGCGCCTGCGAGGGCGCCGGCGCATCGTCGGGTGGGCTGCGAGGTTCGACATGCCATACGGGTTCTTCTGGCGCATCGGGCCCGTTGGGCACATTGGGCGCATTGGGCGCATTGGGCGCGTCGGGATCGCAGGGTTCCGTGAACTCATAGGTGCTGGGGAACTCCTGGATTGAGTGATCGGTGAGACGCAACGACGTCAGAGCATCGCGTCCCTCTCCACGAGTTGCCGCGCCATCACAAAGCGCACGCTCTTGTGGAATGCGGTCGTCAAGAGTCGCACGATCAACCGAAGGATCGCAGAACACATCCCCCTCGCGATCGATTCGTCGCAACTCACGAAACTTCGCCATCTCAACGAAACGACGCCTCGCTCCGATCTCGTCATCAGATGCTTGCTGGAAGGCTTCGTGGCCACCCGAGCCCGAACCTAAACCAGAACCCAAACCCAAGCTGGCACCGGCATCCATCGCACGGCCAGACTGGCTAAGCGGCCCTGATCGGCCGCTCATGGGCGGTGGGCTACCGCGCCCGGGCTTCCGGGGCCATGCGTCGACAGCACGAACGCCCCACACGCCCTCAGGATCGAGAACCGCATCGATGGCATCCTGCAAGGCGTCCAAGACATTCGCTCGCCCGACCATGCCGGCTCGATCGGAGCTGATGTCCCGAATGGCAGGCATCTTCGCTCGATCCTGTTCGAGGAGTGGTTCCCCAAGAGAGCCTGACTCCTCATGGGCGCAGCTCGTCGTTGACTGAGTTGAAGGCTTCATGTGATGGTTTCTCCGTATCCACGGCTTCACGCCCACGTCCTGTCCGCGAGATCGCGATGCCGACCATGAGTGACATCCGTATCCTTTGCGACGTATTCCTCCACCCGCCAAGTCGATCTCCCATGCCAATCGCCTCAGCAATCGATGCGCACGGCACAGCCTCGCGCGGACCGGCCGCACGACAACTCGCTACACAGGACATCACCTCTCTACAACGATCCGTGAGGGCCGAAACCCAGCTCCCAGATTGGAATCAACATTGACAGCGAAGGCCGCCGCTCGGCCGCAGAAGAATTGAAGGCGAACGGTCGCGCTAGCCTCGCCGCTCAGAAACTCCATTCGGGCTGCGGCCAACCCTATGGGCCATCCGCGGCACCGACACGACTCGCGGCATGTCGCCCCATACCGCTTTGTCGCTTCTCCTTGCAGCGGATCCATCAGGCTCGCCTTGGCCTTCGAAACGAGTTTCTGAGCGGCCTGCTCGTGGGACGAGTCAGAAATTCGCTTCCGTTGCGGCGGCTCTGCTCTCATGAAGCTGCATCGCCTCTGGGCGCACACTCTCTCTTTGGCTCGGCAGTGAGTGTCGAAGCTGTCCGGCGCGGATCATCACCACGACCCGCATGGGGCTCTACCCTTGAGCAGTCCATCGGCTTTGGCGCACACTCCCTCCTGCGCATCAAACAGGTAACGGCGTGACCAAACCCAGCGGCTAGCCAGGTGATCCGGGGAACCGCTTCACAACTGCCTACGACGATTCCCTTCAACGCTGTCCCCTTTCCGGATTGGCCTCCAACATCCGTGCCCATGCGATTGCGAGGTCGACCCTGGTGGGCAAAGGTCGGTTTTTGTTAGGGTACCAGCGGCAAATCGACCGTCAAGCCTTTTGTGCAGGATTTTGCGTGTTTTTCGTGTGTTGCCGTCTCGGACTTGTCGTCGCGACCACCAGGCGCTGCGGCCATCGGCCGAACACGTTTCCCCCACCGCAAGCGGCACGTGCGAACCGCGGGTCCACGATGCACCACCACCAATCATGGATCCGCCCAAACGACACGAAGGTCTTCCCCCAAGCGCCTGGGTTCCTCAGCCACGCTGCCGGCGCGGCCTCTTCATGACGTGAAGCCGTCCATCCCCCGCGTTGTTCATGAAGGCCTCAGCCATGTCGGAGGACGATCGCCCCTTCCGAATGGACCGCCCACCTCGGATCGACCGGGCCGTTCAACCGTACACCACACCCTGTGCGCTGACGGCGCTCGCTGGACGGGAACGACTCCGACCTCTTCCTCAATTGCCCAGCGGAACAAGACACTCCGGCCGATCGTTGCGGGCGTTGTTCACCACCGTCGACACGCGCCATGCCTGCATGCGGTCCGCGGCGTAGGGCCGAAGCAACGACGCCGGCGGCACCGCCGCTCCCAACCACTGCTCCCATGCTTCCGAGGGAACGATCACCGGCATGCGATGGTGGATCGGCTCCATCAGTTCGTTCGCGTCGGTCGTCACGATGGCCACGGTTCGAACCTCCGTCCCATCGGCGGGGTCACGCCATCGCTCCCAGATGCCGCCCAATGCCAGCAGCTCGCCGCTGCTTGATGCGATGGCATGCGGACGCTTCGGACTCCCATCAGCCGGAACCTGCCACTCATAGAACGCCGTCGCCGGAACCAGACAGCGGCGCGACTTCCATGCCTCGCGAAAGGC
>JAEUIU010000019.1 GCA_016795065.1 Phycisphaerae bacterium | reverse complement strand
GCCGATGCTAGCTGAGTCGCCGCGTCCGCGGCGAAGGGGGCATGATTGAGAAACGCCGCCCTCTGGGGCGGCGTTTCTCAATCAGAGCAGCCGCCGCAGAGAGCGGAGCAGCCGAACCGGACCCCTGATGGCGGCTGCGGTCTGCTTCGGCTGCTCTGCTTTCGCGTCACGATCGGGAGATGTCCACCGGACTTCGAGGCCGTGGCTGCCCAAATGGGTCTTCTACTCGCTCGTCGGGGGCGACGACGGCACCCCCGCTTGATGTCTCTGCACTCTGCACGCGATTGTTGAGTCGCCGCGTCTCAGGTTCGAGCCGCCGCACCTTCCCGCACCACCGCTGTCCCTTCGATGTGCGCCAACCCCCAGTCGCGTGCGGCGCGCAGCAGCGGTCCGAGCGATCTCCCCTTCTCAGTGAGGCGGTACGCGGGGCGGCCGGAACCGTCCTCGGCGGCGATCCTTTCGGTGAGGCCTTGCACACAAAGCCTGCCCAACCGTTCGGTGAGGATGTTGGTGGGAATTCCCTCGGGGGCCGCGAGGAAGTCGCGAAAGCGGCTTCGCCCAAGGAAGAGATCGCGCAGAACGAGAAGCGTCCAGCGGTCACCAAGAAGGTCAAGGGTGCAGGCGATCGGACAAGGCGAGCGACGTTCGGACGCGGCGCTCAGCGATGTCGTCACGCTTCGTTTGGAAGCGCCCGAGCGGATGCCTCCCGAAGCGGTAGCCCGCTTGGCCGACTTCTTCTTCGCTGCCATGCCGCCAAGTCTATGTGGCCGCGCCCCTCCCGCCAATCTGACACTTGCTTTTTGCAAGTATTGAGCTACGCTCCCCGCATGGCCCACACGTCAACCCCCGGCGTCGTCCGACTGGCCCCACCCGGCACCGGCTTACCGTGGCCCGAGCTCCAGATTGCCCGCCTCCTCTTTCGGTTTCGCCGGCTGCGGGGAAGTCGCGCGTCCTTCGATGCCGACATGGAACGCGAGCGGCGGCTGATCCTCGGACTGGTCGGCAACGCCTCCGAGGAGGACAACGCAGCACGCGTCCTGATCCCTCGCCTCCCCGGGCTCGAGGACAGCAGTCGCCAATGGTCGGTCTGGATGACCCTCGACCACCTTCGCATCGTGAACGAAGGCGTGGTCCGCATCATGGGCGAACTTCTGGCAGGTCGTTCGCCCGCCGGCGCCGCGAGCACGGCAGCCGTGAAGCCGGCGGTCGACGTTGATTCGTCCGTCATCGAGTCCTTTGAGCGCAGTTGCGACTCGGTCGTCAAACTCGTGGCCAGCGCAGCCAACCTGCGGACCGCCGCCCGCTATGCCCACCCGTGGTTCGGGCCGCTCGATGCATTCGGGTGGCACGCGATGGTTAGCATGCACATGTCTATTCACCGCAGGCAGATCGAGGCGATTCGGCGCACACGACGCTCTTGCACCTCGGACCGCTGACGCAACGGAACGGGTTCGTCGGAGGTTACGACGCCCCGCGTGCCCCCTTCAGCCGTTGAAGCTCGTCCATCATGGCTGCAAGCCTTGCCTCAAGATCGTCAACGGTCGCCGCTTCGTGACGTGGCGTGTTTCCTGGCGTCGGCGGCGGCGATGGGCTCGCTCCTGTTCCTACTCCTGTCGCAGGCACTCCCCACGTGGGTCCGGTGTTCATCCAAGGGAAGAAGGCGCTCATCGGATTGCCGGCCGGGGGCGCTGCCTGCTGCCCGGCGGCTGCGGCTGCCTGCTGGTTCATCATGGACGCCATGGTGTGCGTGAACCAGTTGCTCGCGAAACCGCGGAGCATCTGTTCGCTTGCCCGGATGAGGAGATGGACCAGTTCCGGCGGAAACGACGAGAACTTCTCCGGGTTGTGTTCGATGAGCGCCTGCATCAGGACCAGGCTGGTGATGTCCGCCCCGGATTTGCTTTCGGTCACCCTGACGGTGTGACCCGCGACCACCAGTTCGTAGAGCTCCTCATGGGTGAGGTGCTGGCTCCGCGTGGAGTCATACAGCCGCCGATTCGGGTACTTCTTGACCTCGATCAATTGGGGTACCGGCATGGCTGCTCCTAGTGCTGCTGCATGAATCCTACGTCACTTGAGCGCCATTTTGGACAGTCACATTCGCCCATGGAACAGGCACATTTCGGCGGATCCCCATCGCGATGGGGCTTCCGCCCTATCTGCGGCCCTAAATTGCCCTAAATTGGACAGTCACATTCCGGCCTGCCCGAGTTTGGAGAGTCACATTCCGGGAGGAGGAGCCACCAGGGGCTTCGAAAAGGGGACGCCAGGGGACCTCTTCTCGCAACAAGGGTCCCCATCGTCCTTTCCGCGGCAGGCTTCCGAGAAACCTCCCACCGTTCGCCGAAATTAGTGCGGCGGCATACTTTTTCTTGACGATGCACTAAGGTCCGGGTAGACTTCGCTCATCCACGGTCCGCCCTGTCTCCTCCGGGCGGTCCCACCAACGACAACCGTTCGACCACTTCTGCCGCACTCGGCAAGGACTCCCGTCATGACCACTGCGACCCCCACCACCCCGTCCGCCAAGCCTGCCGTCGATGCCGTGACCCAGGCCACCCAGCAGTTCAGCTCGGCCACCCAGGCCTGCTGCAAGGGTGCCAACGACGCCTTCAAGGCCTACGGCGAAGCCAACCAGAAGCTCTTCAGCGCCTTCACCAAGGCCTGGGGCTTCGAGGCGTTCAATCCCTTCGCCAACACCATGACCACCAATCCGACCGCCGCGATGGCGACCAACTTCGATGCCGCCGTGAAGGCCATGAACGGCATCGTTGACGCCAACGCCCGCTTCGTCACCGAGTGCAACTCGCTCATGATCGACGCGATCCGGACCAACGTTCGCACGCTCGAGCGCACCGGCGCCCTTGTCGCCAGCCAAATGAGTCAGGCCACCGGCACGGCCCCGAACGCCAAGGCCGCCAAGCCGGTCACCGACATCGCCCGCGAGATCTTCGACGAGGCCTCGACGCTCATGACCAAGACAAGCGAGCGTCTCCTCGCGATGAACACCGAGCACGTCCAGCACCTCACGAAGGTGATGGAAGAGACCTTCGCCCGAGCCTCGGCTTCCAAGCCCTGCTGCAACGGCTGATCCGATCCCTTCAACGGCCCGAGGCGCGAAAGCGCCTCGGGCCGCTTTCTTTCCTGCCCCTGATTTCCGCACGTTGAGTTCCGACTCGACACCCGACCTCGCACGGAGTCCGCGACCCATGGCTGAGCAGCAAGGCAACACCCCTCCCCACTCGCCGAACGTCGATCCGATGACCGCCTTTTGGCGCGACGTCTGGGCACGCAGCGCCGCTTCCATGCCCAATATGGCCGGCATGCCCAACATGCCAGGCATGCCTGGAATGCCTGGCATGGCCGGGATCCCAGGCATGGGCGCCATGCCTGGCATGGACCCTGCCGCGGCGGCCTCGTTCATGTCGCCGGAGGTCCTTCGCCGGATGCAAGGTGCCTTCTTCGAGGCGATGGCCCAGTACGCCGAGCAGTACATGCGTAGCCCACAGTTCCTCGAGGCGATGAAGCGCTCGATGGATCAGGCTCTCCAGTTCAAGCGACAGATGGATGACTTCCTGAAGTCGAACATGGCCAACGCCTTCGAAACCGCCAGCGGCGGCGCCAACACCGAGATCCTGGGCGCCATCCGCCAGACCTCGGCACAGTTGCAGTCCCACATCGACAGCCAATTGTCGAAGCTCGACGCACGCATCGCCAACCTCGAACAGGCCGCGGGCCAGAGCCGTCACGAAGCGTCGCGGCCGCACCCGACGACCTCCCCGTCAGCTCCGCCGGCCGCCACCCAAGCTGGCGGCAAGAAGGCCTCCAAGTAAGTCCCACCTTGGCCGCACGCCGAAAGCGAACGAACCGTCATGACCCAACAGAACAACGATTCCGCAGCCTCCGCCAATCCCTTTGCGGGCTTCGTGCATCCGCTCTTCACCGAGATGATGAAGTCCTGGCAAGGCGAGTTTGACGCGCTGGGCAAGAAGGTCGCGGCCATGCCCAAGGTCGCCGAGGCCGCCATGAAGGCGACGAAGGGCTGCACCCCGCACGACGTGATCATGAGCGAGTCGCCAGTGCGGCTCCTTCGCTACACGGGCAAGGCGGACAAGCGTCACGGGACGCCGGTCCTCTTCGTCTTCGCACTTGTGAACCGCCCCTACGTCCTCGACCTTCTTCCGCACAAGTCGGTCGTGCGACAGTACCTCAACGCCGGCTTCGACGTCTACATGATCGATTGGGGCGTACCGTCGCCCGCGGACGCTACGAAGACACTTCATGACTACGTCGAAGGGCACCTGCACCGCGCCGTCGAACGCGTCCTTGCCGATACCGGCTCGGACCAGATCAACCTCGTCGGATATTGCATGGGCGGCACGATGTCGGCGATGTACGCCGCCCTCCACCCACACCTGGTCCGCAACCTGGTGCTGATGGCCGCGCCGATCGACTGGTCAAGCCGTGAATCGCTTCTACTCTCTTGGACCGACCCGAAGTACTTCGACGTCGACGGCATCGTCGACACGTTCGGTCTCATCCCGCCCTCCTTCCTGGGCAACTCCTTCGGCATGCTCAAGCCGGTTGCGAACTACTTCCAGAAGTGGCAGGGCTTCTACGACAAGATGGAAGACGAGAAGTTCCTTGAGGACTTCTTCGCCATGGAAGTCTGGAGCAACGACAACATCCCGCTCAGCGGCGAGGTCTATCGCGACTTCGTGAAGTACGGCTTCCAACAGAACCTGCTCGTGAAGGGCCAGTTCCCGCTCGGCAAGAAGCGCATCAACTTGGGCAACATTACCTGCCCGGTCCTCAACCTCACCGCCGACGCCGATCACCTGGTCCTCCCCTGCCAGAGCACGCTCCTCAAGGAGTGCGTCTCGAGCACCGATTACACCGAGATGAGCGTGAAGGCCGGACACATCGGCCTGAGCGTCGGGTCGCGTGCCCACAAGGAGATCTGGCCACGCGCCACCGCATGGATGGCCGAGCGGTCGGAACCGCTGGTGACTGCCTGAACAAGATCCTGACCTACCGTGGGGACGTGAATGGACTCGCACCTACATTCTGGAGAACAAACCGTGATTGATCTTTCGAAGCGTGTCGCCGTCATCACCGGGGGTGCCAGCGGCATTGCAAGAGCCGTCGCCCGCCAGCTCGGACGCGAAGGCATTCGTGCGATCGGATTGGTTGACTTCTCCGAAGCCGTTCATGGGGTCTCCGCGGAGATCAACAAGTATCTCGGTCGCGACTGCGTGATCCCGTTTTGTGGCGACGTGACCGATCGCGCCTTCCGGACCTCGGTCTTCGCCGAGATGAAGCGCCGCTATGGTGGCGTGCAACTCTGCGTGCCCGCAGCGGGCATCGTCCGGGACGGCCTCGCGGTGCGCGTCGATAAGGCCACCAAGACCGCGAAGCTCTACGACCAAGACCTGATGGAGAAGACTATCAGCGTCAATCTGGTGGCGGCCGCCTACTGGGCAATGGAGACGATCGCCAGCGTTGCCGAGTGTCGCGCCCAGGCCGGCCTCGGTGGCTGGAAGGGTGGCGACGAGGTCCAGGGCGAAATCGTCTTCATCGGGTCGATCTCCTCGGCCGGCAACAAGGGCCAGGTCGCCTATGCGGCCACCAAGGCGGGCCTTGAGGGCGTTCAGTCCACCCTCGCCAAGGAAGCCATCTACTACGGCATGCGGGTCGCGATCGTCCACCCTGGCTTCACCGATACCCCGATGGTGCGGGCCATGGATCCGAAGATCATCGAGGACACGGTGCTACCTCGCACCCAACTCGGGCGACTCCTCGCACCTGAGGAAATCGCTGACGCGATCTGCTTCATGATCAAGAACCCCGCCGTCAGCGGCGCACTCTGGGCCGATGCCGGATGGCATCCGCCTGCCTGAAACGCCCCCGCACCTATCAACGACGATTTCGAATCGATCCGTCCGGCCAACCACGCCGGGCGGATCGTTCGTTTCCAAGCTTGTCGCGATCATTGCCGCCCTCAAACGATGCGGTAGACTCCCCGCTGCACCTTCGTGGGTGCGGACTGACACGAACTTCATCCTGCATCCCGTGCGGCTTTGGCGACGAGCGGTATCCGTTCCGCCGCCCCACGGGGGACATTCCCTGCGAGGAGCGACGACATGCTTCCATTAGAAGGACGAGTGGCATTGGTGACGGGGGCCGGGCGCGGTATCGGAAAGGCGATCGCCCTCGATCTGGCGAAAGCCGGAGCCGACGTGGCGATCAACTACGCCAGCAACGATCACGCCGCCGAAGAAGTCCGGGCGGAGATCCAGAAGCTGGGTCGCCGGGCTGAACTCTTCAAGTGCAACATCGCCGACGACACCGCCGTGCACGCGATGGGCGAAGCGATCATGAAGGTCTTCCCGAAGGTTGACATCCTCGTGAACAACGCGGGCATTACCCGCGACAAGACCTTCATCAAGATGACCCATGTCGAGTGGGACGAGGTCCTCAACGTGAACCTCAAGGGGCCGGTGCAGATGACGCACCTCCTTCTTCCCCAGATGGTCGCCAACGGCTGGGGTCGGGTGATCAACATCACCAGCGTGATCGGGCAGATGGGCAACTTCGGCCAGGCCAACTACGCCGCGGCCAAGGGCGGCCTCGACGCCTTCACCAAGAGCGTCGCCCGCGAAGTCGCTCGCAAGGGAGTCACGGTCAACTGCGTCGCCCCTGGCTTCATTCGAACGGACATGACAGCATCGGTCCCGGAGAAGGCCCTTGAGAACATCAAGACCATCACGCCGATGGGGCGCATGGGCGAGGCCGACGAGGTCGCCCAGGTCGTGGTCTTCCTCGCCTCTCCGGCCGCATCGTTCGTGACGGGCCAAGAGATCGGCGTCAACGGTGGCCTGTACATGTAATCCCCGAAGCTCGGCGATCGGATCCTGCCGCCCTGCCCGCCTTCGCACATCGGCGGCGGGGCGGCTTTCGTTTGGGCGTTTCGTCGCGCACGACTGCCGATTTGCCGACCTCGATGTCGTCGTTTCTGGCTTCCGATCTCGCTCGAACTCTGCCCTCTGTCGCGCCTCGGACGATTCCGAGGCAAAGTAGGTGAATAGCCACGCGACACACGCCGGTCCTCCCGTCAGACTGATCGCTCGGTTGTTTCCACTGCCCTTCCCGTCAGATTCCCGGACACATTAGGACGAACCGCTCCGGCTTGCGTGGGATCCATGGCGCCACACCGCCTGCTCTTCCCTGCGCGACCGTTCCTCAACCTCGCATCACGCGTGATTCGCCGCGTTGCCATGCACCCTTGGAGTTCCCCGTGCGTCGAACCAGCCACTTCGCCAAGACGACCGTCGCGCTCGCTGCTTCCCTGACCGCTGGCCTGACTGGCGGAGCGCTGGGCCAATGGCAAACCAGTTTCGCGAACGAGACGTCCACGCGGCTGGTGATGTCGCCGTCGCTTCAGAACGACAACCTTGAGAAGGACTTCGGCTGGGGCGACTTCGACCAAGATGGCGATACCGATCTCGTCTGCGTCCGAAAGTTCCCGGGGTCCATCCAGGGCGGCTTCCCCGACATCCTGCTGATGAACGAATCGGGTGTCCTCGTTGACCGTACGGCGGAGTACGGCACTGCTTCCCTCACTGCAGGCGATCTCGGCCTCCAGGCGCTGGTGAACGACCGCGACGTCAAGGCGGTCGATATCAACGGCGATACGTGGCTTGACCTCGTCACGGTCACGACCATGTCCGACTCGCAATCTGCCACGCTCGGCCAGCCGCGCGTTTACATGAACTTGGGAAACAACGGCAGCGGCCAGTGGCAAGGATTCCGCTTTGAGGACGCCCGAATTCCGGTCCTCTTCGCCAAGAACGGATCGGCCGCCAACCCCCGAGCGTGCGATGCGGTGGTCGTAGACCTCACCGGCGATGGCTTTCCGGACATCTTCTTCGTCGACTACGACACGCCTGAGACCAGCGGCACCGTCTGCATCGACCTCAACGGCGATGGCGACACCGCCGACGCCAACGAATGCCAGCAAAGTCCGGGGGAGACAGCCTCCCTGGACTACGACAACAAGTTCCTCGTGAACTGGGGCAACTCCGGCGGGCCTGGACCGGGGTACTTCTTCGACTCCACCACCACCCGATTGAACGCAACGCAACTCGCATCCGCATTCGGCAATGCCGTGAACGCCGGCGACTACAACGGCGACGGCGCGACGGACATCGCCCGCGTCAACACACTCACCAGCGGCCAGAACATCGGCATCCTGTACGGCAAGTTGCCGCCGAACGCTGGCCTCTCCTTCAACGGTCCCGACGTCGTCTACAACAACGCCCCCTACAACATCGCCACGGGCGACCTCAACAACGATGCGAAGCTCGACCTCGTTGTGGTGGACGATAGTCAGGATCGAATTCTCATCAACACCGGAAACGGCGCGGACGGTTTCGCGAACTTCACCTCGTACACGATCAACGACAGCCTGAGCGAGTTCGGGAACTCGGTGCACCTCACCGACCTGGACAACGACGGCAAGCTCGACGCGCTCATCGCCGACGTCGATGCCGACCTTCCGAGTTTCTGCCCGACGACCGGTCGTCGGGCCCACATCTATCGCAACACGGGCGTGGTGGGCTCGTCGTTGCTCGATGAGATCGGCGAGATCATCCCCAACGCCAGTCTCGGAGCGACCTTTGACTTTGCCCCGATCGATCTCAACGGCGATGGCTGGAAGGACGTGATCACCGGCCGCTGTGCCGGCATCAGCGTTTGGATGAACCACCCGCCGATCGGGCTTGACTTCAACTTTCCGGGCGGCACGCCGACATCGGTGACCCCCGGGGTCACGACCAACTTCAGCGTGGTACCCTCCGTTCTCGGCGGCGGCCCGATCGTCGCCGGATCGCTCAATCTCCACTACCGCATCGCAGGCGGAGCATGGATCGACACACCACTCACCGGCGGCCCGTCCACCTACACAGCGACCCTGCCGGCGATCGACTGCGGCGAGACGGTCGACTATTACGTCAGCGGGAAGATCACCGCGAGCTCGGCCACCTACACCGAGCCTGACGGCGCCCCGAGCCTCTTCTACTCGGCCGTCCCCTCCACCGGCGATGTCACCGTGTATGCGACCGAGTTCGAGGCCGGTCTTGACGGATGGACGACGCAGGTTTCCGGTTCGAGCCCGGGTGGAGCGTGGGAGCTGGGCGACCCGGTCGGCACGGTGTCGGGCAGCATTCCCGTCAATCCGGAGAACGACTTTACCGCTGCGCCGGGCGTTGCTTGTTGGGTGACCGACAATGGCGCCGTCGGCGGCGGTGTCGGCACCACCGACGTCGACAACGGACCACTCACTCTGTTCTCGCCGGTCTTCACCGTGCAGAGTGGTTCGGTCTTTGACCTTTCCTACGCGGCGTGGGCGTATTGCAACGACGCAGCCGTCCCGGCCGAGGCCGACTTCCTGGTGGTGCAATACACCTACGACGGCACCAACTGGACGACCTTGCGCCAGATCGGAACAACGGGAAGCGCCTGGCAAACCTTCGCCGACTCTTTCGGTCCAGCGACCGGCACGACGGTGCAGCTTCGCTTTGTGGCCTCCGACATCGGCAACAACTCCACCACCGATTTCGGCCTCGACAGCCTGACTCTCATCCGCACGACCTGCTCCACCGGACCCATATGCGATGGCGACCTGAACGATGACGGACTGGTCAACTGCACCGACTTCCCGTTCCTCTACGCCGCTGTCATGGGAGGGGCGCCCTTCTGCGGCGATCTCGATGGCGATGGGGACAAGGACTCGGCCGATTTCGCTGTCTTCTATGGCCTGATCGGCAGCGGCGACAGCGACGGCGACGCATGGCCTGACGCATGCGACAACTGCCCCTCCATAGCTAATGCGACGCAGACCGACGCCGACGGCGATGGCGTCGGCAATGCGTGCGACGGGTGCCCGAACGACCCGCTCAAGACAACTCCCGGCTCTTGCGGCTGCGGTGTTGCCGACACCGACACGGACGGCGACGGCGTCGCGAACTGCATCGACGGATGTCCCAACGATCCGAACAAGTCGACGCCAGGGGCCTGCGGCTGCGGCGTTGCCGACACCGACTCCGACGGCGACGGCGTCGCGAACTGCAACGACCTTTGCCCGAACGACCCAAACAAGACGTCCCCTGGAGCGTGCGGCTGCGGGTTCGCGGACACCGACAGTGACGGCGACGGCGTCGCCAACTGCAGCGACGGCTGCCCGAACGATCCGTTGAAGATCGCACCCGGCACCTGCGGCTGCGGCGTTGCCGACACCGACACGGACGGTGATGGCACTCCGAACTGCAACGACCTCTGCCCGAATGATCCGTTGAAGACCGCGCCCGGCGCCTGCGGCTGCGGCGTCGCCGACACCGACACGGACGGTGATGGCACTCCGAACTGCAACGACCTCTGCCCGAATGATCCGTTGAAGACTTCGCCCGGCACCTGCGGCTGCGGTGTCGCCGACACTGACTCCGACGGCGACGGCACACCGAACTGCAACGACCTCTGCCCGAACGATCCGAACAAGGTCGCGCCTGGCACCTGTGGCTGCGGCGTCGCGGACACCGACACGGATGGTGATGGCACGCCGAACTGCAACGACGGCTGCCCGTCGGATCCGAACAAGATCGCGCCCGGCGCGTGCGGCTGCGGCGTTGCCGACACCGACTCAGACGGCGATGGCTCACCGAACTGCGACGACGGCTGCCCAAGCGATCCAAACAAGGTCGCCCCCGGCATCTGCGGCTGTGGTGTTGCCGACGAAGACCTCGACGGCGACGGCGTCATCGACTGCATCGACGGCTGCCCCGACGACCCCAACAAGACGGCCCCGGGCGCCTGCGGCTGCGGTGTTCCAGACACTGATGCTGACAGCGATGGCGTCGCCGACTGCGACGACGGCTGCCCGAACGATCCGAACAAGATCGAACCAGGCACCTGCGGCTGCGGAGTCGCCGATAGCGACTCGGACGGCGACGGCACGCCCAACTGCAGCGACGCTTGCCCGTCCGATCCGAACAAGATCGCGCCAGGTGTCTGCGGCTGTGGCGTCGCCGACGTTGACTCCGACGGCGACGGCGCACTTGATTGTGCCGACGGTTGCCCGAACGATCCCGCGAAGACCTCGCCCGGCAGTTGCGGTTGCGGCGCTGTCGACACGGACTCCGACGGCGACGGCATGGCGGATTGTTCGGACGGCTGCCCGAGCGACCCTGCCAAGTTTGAACCGGGAGTGTGCGGCTGCGGGGTGGCCGATACCGACAGCGACGGCGACGGCGTCGCCAACTGCGTCGATGGGTGCCCCGACGACCCGGCCAAGACATCCCCGGGGGCCTGTGGATGTGGAACAGCAGACAGCGATGGCGACGGCGACGGTGTCGTCGATTGCCTGGACGGTTGTCCGAGCGACCCCGGAAAGACCGCACCGGGCATATGTGGATGCGGGGTCGCCGATGTTGACGCGGACGGTGACGGTGCCGTTGACTGCGTGGACGGCTGCCCAAATGACCCGGCCAAGTCCAATCCGGGAACATGCGGATGCGGAACGCCCGACAACGACACCGATGGAGACGGCGTTCCGGATTGCCTCGACGCTTGCGAAGGTTACGACGACCAAGCTGACTGCAATGAGAACGGCATCCCAGACGGCTGCGACATCCACGAGAACGGCACATCCAACGACGTGAACAGAAGCGGCGTGCCGGACGAATGCGAGTGTCTCAGCGACCTCAGCTTCGATACCCACGTGGACGGCGCTGACCTCGCCATCCTGCTGGGGAACTGGGGATTCAGCGGTGTTGGTGACCTCGATCTGTCAGGCTCGGTTGACGGCGCCGACCTTGCCATCCTCCTCGGGGCATGGGGCGTCTGTTCGCCCTTCGCCGACAGCGACTCTGATGGCGTGAACAACGTCGCCGACAACTGCCCCGACCTCTTCAATCCAAGCCAGGCCGATCAGGATCAGGACGGCATAGGCGATGCGTGCGACGACACGCCGTAGCCCTGGCGCTGCGACGGACCGACGATTCGGACGACAAACTGGCCGACAATATGACTGCCGCTTCAGGCGGACGTCTTCACGAACGTCCCGTGTTCCTTGTCCTTCTCGACTCCTGGGAAAGCGAGCACTCGGTTGTGCATCGCCACATAGACCCCCGCGGGCAAGAGTTGGACAGCCAACAGGGCCTCGGTCACGTTCTGCGTGGCATCGGTGCGGCGCAACTCATATGGCCGCATGGCGCCGGTCAGGACGATCGGCTTCGCGAGAAGGCCCTTGCCGCTCAGCCGCTCGTGAATGCGCTGTCCGGACGTCGCGAGACGGTCGGTGCCGTGCACGATGACGACGCCATCGTGGTTGCGGGACATGATCTCGGCGGTGTCCGCGATGAGGTCGTGGTCGGCCTCGCTCATCTCCAGCGAGTCCTTGTTCATGAGCGGGACGCGATCAATGGTCAAGCCGCGCAGGTCGAGTGACCCGAGCAGAAGGTCGAGCACGCTCATCCGGTTGGAGAGCATGCCGCCGAACTCGTCGTAGGTCTTCTCAATGGTGCCGCCGGTCGAAATGAGGGCAAGGCGAAAGGGCGTTGTGCCGGATGCGGGCATGCGCATGTTCTACCCTGAACGGCTCATTTCGGGAGTTCGACCACCAAGGTCCGCGGGCGCCGGCAGGCCCGCTCGTCGCAGGGCTGGCTGCGAACGGCCAAACGCGTTGCGACGGTCGCTCCCTCGACGCGAAACGTCACGCGAACTGTTCCGCGGTGCACGCGAAGGCCCTGGCCATAGGGCTCGCCCGAGGGATAGTCGACGATGAGCCGACCCGGTCCGCGGAGCTCTAGGTGCAGTCCGATCAGGGCCGGGTCGCCGGGTTCGTTGGCCTGGATGTGGAACCCATCCGCGATCGTGATCGCCAGTCGATACTCGCCCGAGGCCTCGCCGCGTGTGACCTGCATCGCGACCAGCCCGTCGTCGGCGTCGCCGGAGGGAAGGACGTCAGGAGCTTCCTTCGACGCCCGCCAAAGCGCCGCGGTCGACAGGGCCGTCCCGATCGGCTGTTCGGCGATCATGCCCGAGAGCCCCGCGAAGTGACGACGCAGCGCTTCACGATAGCGGCCGCGCCCTGTCAGGCGGAGGAGCGCAAGCCCGTTCTCGAGCATGACTCCGTTGCCGCTGGGGACTGCCCCATCCACGATGCCGCGGCTTCGGACGAACAGTTCGTTGGCCCCCTCGCGGGCGTCGAAATAGCCGCCGCCCGGAGCCGCGAACAGTCGTTCCGTCTCTTCAAAGAGAGCTTCGGCCCTGGTCAGGTGGGCTGCGGCATGATCGGGGTCACACTCGGCCAAGGCGATCCGACCACGCAGGAGAAAGGCGTAGTCCTCAAGGAAACCTGGGATCGACGCCACTGCGCCTCGCGCGGATCGCAAGAGCGTCCCGTCGGAACTTCGAAGCCGCCGATCGACCGCGTCCGCCGCGCGTCGGGCCGCGTCGATCGTCCGAGGCTCGTTGAGTCGCCGCCCGACCTCGGCCAAGGCCGCGATCATGAGACCATTCCAGGCGGTGAGCACCTTGTCATCGGTGCTTGGCTGGCGCCGTCGAGCGCGAGCGGTCAGAAGAGCCCGGTCGATGGCCTGTCGCACGGTGGCGAACGTCGCAAGGTCCATCGAGCGTTCGGCTGCGACCTTCTCAGGACGGCCGCTCAGGACAAGGACGTTGCTCGGCGGTTCGTTGGGGTGATGCGGATCCTGGAAGTTCGAGCCTCGATCGAGGCCATACATCGCCGTGGCCGTCGAGGCATGTTCACCGAGCCCTGCCTCAATCAAGGCTTCCCGCACTTCCTCCCGCCGCCAGACGTAGCTCTTGCCTTCCCGTGCGTCGACCTCGGCATCCTGGGCGGAGTAGAACGTTCCGTCGACGTCGACCATCTCGCGAAGAACATAGTCGGCGATGCGTCGAGCGATCTCGGCGTGGTAGGCGTCGTGATGCCGCGACGCGCTGCGGGCGAAGATCGCCGCAAGCTGGGCATTGTCGTAGAGCATCTTCTCGAAATGCGGCACGCCCCACACCGAGTCAACGGCGTAGCGATGGAAGCCGCCACCAACCTGGTCAAAGATGCCCCCCGACGCCATCGCGTCGAGGGTTCGAGCGATACATGCGGCGACATCCGGCTCATCCCACGCAACGTGCATCAGGAGTTCGATGTAGCTCGGCTGCGGGAACTTCGGTGCCCCGCCAAAGCCGCCGTTGAGTCGATCGTGATACGTGAGGAGGGCCCGCGCCGCTCGCTGGGCCATGTCGCCGTCGAGCGTGACTGCCGCCGGCGTGCGTGAGAGAGTTGCTGTCACCGCCTCGGCGAGGCGTTCCGCCTGCCGAAGCGCCTCGTCGCGGCGCCGCGTCCAGACTTCGCTGATTACTTCCATCAAGTCGCTGAACGAAGGACGACCGAAGGATGCCTGAGGCGGAAAGTAGGTCCCGACGAACACAGGCCGCAATCCCTGCGGTTCGACAAAGATGCTGAGCGGCCAGCCCCCGCTGGCCCGGCCCTCGGTCCACTCGGTGTAGACCTGGCAGGCAGTCATGTAGACGTCGTCGATGTCGGGGCGCTGCTCGCGATCCACCTTCACCGGAACGAAGTGCTCGTTGAGGATCCTCGCGGTCGCCTGATCCTCGAAGCTCTCCCGTTCCATCACGTGGCACCAGTAGCAGGTGGCATACCCAATCGAGACAAAGAGGAGCTTCCCCTCCCGGCGAGCTCGTTCGATGGCTTCGGTGCCCCAGGGATACCAGTCCACCGGGTTGTGGGCATGCTGGAGAAGGTAGGGACTGGTCTCGCGGGCGAGTCGGTTCTCGCGTCGCGTGGCTCCGTCAAACGCGGCGGCAGTCGATGGGGTCGTCAAGGGTGGCACCAGAGGCGTGGCGAGGGCGAGAGATGGAGGGCCGCATGGTAGGTGTCGGGTACCGGCTCGCCCCCTTCCGGGCTCGAAATCGAAGGCCGAGCTCCCCCAACAACCGCCATCGCGAACCGCCTCGCTCCGGCGACCGACCCCTTTTCGGCCTCGCTTCCGATTCGAACCGATACTCTCCCCATCGTGCAGCCCGACCCGACCACCATGACCGACCCCGGCCTCTCGCTCACCGCCCTTGCGGAATGGGTGCGAAGCTTGCCGGTGGCGAGCCTTGCTCCGGTCGGTGTCCTCCTCGTCGCGGGCCTCCTCCTCCTCTGCTTCGGCCAACGGCTCCTCAAGCCGGTGCTCGTCCTGGTCTCGATCTTCGTCGGCGTGATGGTCTGTGCTCGCGTCGGCCAGGCAATGCAATCCTCGATTCCGACCATCGCGTGGTCGGCGTTCGGTGCGATTGCAGGACTCTTCGTGGCGGTCTTGAGCTATCGCCTCATTCTCGGCCTCGCGATGGGACTGATCGGCGCCGCAGTGGCGATCCTCCTTTCACTCACGGCCGTTCAGCTCGGTTGGATCGACGTGACCTCGAAGCCACCGCCCCTCAGGGCAGATGGCGATGTGGCCAACGAGGTCGTCACGGCGTTTGAGTCCCTCACCGTGGATCGGATACCGCTGGCGCTGGCGACGATCCAAAGCGAGACGTCGCCCCAAGCCGATCCTGACGCCGCTCCCGTGGGTGATACTGCGGGGCGCGAAGCGGTGGCCCGTGAGCTCGATGCGGTTTCGCCCGGCCTCGGCCAGGGCTTTCTCGCCTGGCTTGATCGCGTGAACGGTCTCGTTGGTAGCGCCGGCACTTGGTTTAGCGAGCGTTGGACGGCCATGCCCAAGCCGATGCAAACGCTTCTGACTGCCTCGGCCGCGATGGGCGGCTTCCTCGGATTCGTCGCCGGCGCCGGCTGCCCGGCCTGGGCCGCCGCTGTCCTCACCAGCCTCTTGGGCTCGCTCCTCGTCCTCTTGTGCGGCGCGCCGATTGTCTCTCGCATTCTCTCCGCGGATTCGCTGCCCGACATGCGTCCGCTTGGCTGGCTTTGCCTTTGGCTGGCGATCGCGCTGGCAGGCTCGGTCTTCCAATGGGTGACGCGACCGAAGAAACAGGCGGCGAAGCGCGAACCGGCTGCGAAAACCGAAGCGGCATGATGAGTCGGGCCGCTCGTAGGGCGAGTCAGTAGAATCCCCGCCTCACCCCGGGGACCCGCATGGACCACTTTGCCTATCGACCTGAGAGTCAACCCAAGGCCGATCGCGCCGCGCTCTACTGCGAGCAGCTTCCCGCCGAGGAGATCGCCCGCCTTGTCGGTACACCCTGTTACGTCTACAGCAAAGCCACGCTGGTCGAGCACTTTCGTCGGCTGACCGACGCCTTCGCCCCGCTCAAGCCGCTGGTCTGCTACTCGGTGAAGAGCTGCGGCAACCTCTCGATCTGCCGCCTTCTCGGTGAGCTCGGAGCGGGCATGGATGTGGTGTCGGGAGGCGAACTCTTCCGGGCAATCGCCGCCGGCGTCCCGGCACGGCTCTGCGTCTACGCCGGCGTCGGCAAGACGGATGTTGAGATCGAGCAGGCGATCGACGCGGGTCTCGGCCTCTTCAATGTCGAGAGTGAAGCCGAGTTTGAAAACATCGCTCGCATCGCCAAGCGCAAGAACGCTATCACCCACACCGCGTTGCGGGTGAACCCCGACGTCGATCCGCGCACCCACCGCTACACCTCGACCGGGAAAAAGGAATCGAAGTTCGGTGTCGACATCGAGCGGGCGAAGGCCTTCTTCCGCCTCTACGGACGCGACCCCCATTGCCGCCTTACCGGCATCCATCTCCACATCGGGAGCCCCGTCTATACGACGCAGCCCTATGTCGAAAGCGTGGTGAAGGCGATGGCCCTGGTCGACGAGCTCGCAGCCGAAGGATTCACGGTCGAGACACTGGACCTTGGCGGCGGATTCGGGGCCGACTACGAAACCGACCAGTCACCGACGCTGTCAACCTATGCCGAAGCGATTGTTCCTCTCCTGAAGGATCGTGTCGCGAAAGGACTTCAGATCATTCTTGAGCCGGGGCGCACGCTCGTCGCCAACGCGGGGATCCTGCTCACACGTGTGCAGTACATGAAGACTTCGGGCGAGAAGACGTTCGTGATTTGCGATGCGGGCATGAACGACCTGCTTCGACCAAGCCTCTATCAGGCCTTCCACTTCATTTGGCCTTGTGTCACCGACATTCGCTTTTCCCCGCAGCGCCGTCAAAAGGAAATGTCCCTTGAGGGACTCCGTTCGATGGATGTTGTTGGTCCGATTTGCGAGTCTGGGGATTTCTTCGCAATTGATAGGCCGCTTCCGCCGGTTGCGCGGGGCGATCTCATGGCGATCTACACTGCCGGCGCCTACGGCATGGCCATGGCGAGCCGATACAACGCTCACCCGCTGCCGGCGGAAGTGTTGGTCGATGGCTCGACCCTTTCGATCATCCGACGTCGCGAGAGCTACGAGGACCTCGTGTCCCACGAGCGCATTCCCGTTCCGGTCGTGACTGGATGATTGACGTTCTCCGTTTTCCAGCGAGCTGTCGACGAAGTCCTGAACGAACTTCGGAAACCGTTCTCGATGTCATGCGAACTCTCTGTCGTGAGCTACTCCATGGTCCGTCGTGAAGCCAATGGGATCTGGGTGACGCTGAAGGAAACCATCGCAGCGCCAGCCGAGGAGGTCTTTGCGTGTTTCAGCACGCCCGAAGGACTCACCCGATGGCTCTCGGTTGGAGCGGAACTGGAAGCCCGACCCGGTGGTGTGATGACGTTGGCGTGGGATCGCGATTTCGAACGCACTCTCACGGTTCAGGTGAGAGAGTTCGAACCCGAGGGCCGGATTACCTTCGATTGGTTTCCCGATCCGCTCAGCGAGGAGTGCGTCCCCGTGCAAGTCACGGTGACAGGTGACGTTGAGCATGGTGCCAAGGTGATTCTGAGACAGGGACCGTTTAAGGAAGAGGTCGAGACACTGATTGCCATGGCCGACGGAGCGGAAAGCTGGCGCTGGTATCTCTGCAACCTTCGCTCGGTGCTGGAGACCAGGCATGACATGCGGGCTGTGCGGCCGCTGTAGTTTGAGCGCTCCGTAGCGAAGCTAGTTTGAGCGCTCCGTAGCGAAGCTAGTTTGAGCGCTCCGTAGCGCCCTTCGGGCGCACACTCGCTGTGGTGGGGCTCGACATGGAACTTGGACCTTTGCGCGGATCGATCCGCAACGATTGAACTTCATGAGCCTCCTGGGGCTGTTCCGTGGCGCTGGAGGGAGCGCCATGGCACGCCCTGCCGGAGATGAGAGCCTCGCCCGCGCTTGACGCGGGCGAGGCTCGTTTCTGTTTGCATCGATCTCGTGACGATGGCCTCAGAAGAGCCAGCGTGCGGCGATCTGCGTGACGATCGCCGCGTAGATCGCGGCCAGGAGGTCATCGATAAGGATGCCCAGACCGCCGCTCAGCCGCTGGAGGCCTCGGGCGGGCGGCGGCTTGATGATGTCCATCACTCGAAACGAGAGAAAGCCGATCAGGGCGAGCATGGCGATCGATCGTCCGTCGCCCGGCCACGGCAGGGCCAAAAGCGTCAGGGCCTGACCCGCGACCTCGTCGGCGACGACTTCCCCTGGATCCTTCTTGCCAAAAACCGTTTCGGCGGAGTTGCCAAAAGCCAGACACGCCAGTGAGCCGCCGATGAGGAAGAGAACGAGGACGCCGTTCACCGCCCAGGTCCCGGCTCCCAACCAGACCATGAGGCCGGCCACAATTGCCGGCGGGAGGGATCCCCAGGTGCCGGAGGCAGGCCGAAGAAACCCAAGGCCACCGGCCGTCAGGGCCAGCGTCGCGAATCGGTTCATGAGCGCCGAGACCCTTCCAGCGGGGCCCGGAGAATCGTCCCGGCCCGAGCGAGATACGGCAGGCAGGAAACCACCGTCACGAGAATCGTGGCCCAGACGATGACGTCGCGGCCAAGTCGCACCGAAGGCTCGGCGAGTAACCGCTCGTTCACGGCCACCGCAATCGCCACGGGTATGGCCACGCACTGGAGCGCCATCTTCCACTTGCCAATCTGCTCTGCGCCGAAGGCGATGCCCATGCCCTCGATCACGCCGCGAATGCTCGTCACTAACAGTTCGCGCGCCAGAATCACCACCACCATCCAGCTCGAGACGCCGGTGGCCATCGTGAAGCGATCGGCGATGTTCGGATCGGCCTCGGCGAACCGCGGGCTCGCCAGAAAGACAAACGCCCCCAAGACCAGCACCTTGTCAACGAAGGGATCCATGATTCGGCCGAAGACACTCACCACCTGCCAGCGCCGGGCGAGGTAGCCATCGAGATAGTCCGTCGATGCCGCCACAATGAACAGGGCGATCGCAGTGTTCCCCCACAGAGCGCGATCGGCATGCGGGCCCATGCGGAGGGTCAGTGACATCGTCGCGAAGAACGCCGCTGCCACGAGAAGGCGAGCGAGGGTGAGCGCATTCGGCAGCGTGCGGCGAAGCCCGTCCGGCATGGTCGGCATGCTACGGGGGCGCGGGAGGAGCGACGTTGATTCCGGAACGTTCGGGTCGGATCCGACGGGGACGCTTCCTCCCAAAGGTCCGTTCCGATGAGGGAATCGCCCGAGTCTTTGGGAGGGCTCGGGCGTCGTCCAAGCACTCCTCCACAGCGCGTCGAAAGGGCGCGCGGCGAGGTCAGTTCGACCCGCGGTTCGGTTGCGGATATCGCCCGTTTTCCGTACAGTTCGCCCTCCGTTCGATATCGGAACCTCTCCACTCGTTTGGTCCTAAGGTCGTTTGGCCGGTTGTGGCCCCGTTTGGTCACCCTCTTTGGTCCCGTGGTCCCGCTCAGGTCCACCCCTCGACATGCCCCTCGGGTCGGCGGAAACGCCCAAGGAACGCATGTCCAGGCCGAACGATTTCCCCCTTGAACCGCTCCGGATGGTCCGCTCCTCATGACGCCCTACGCTCTGTACGCGGCTGGTCTGATCGGTGCGATCGGGTTGTATCTCCTCATGCGTCCATCGGATACGCCCGGTGGAACGCAGACGCGGATCCTCGGCACCCTGATTGGCCTCGCCGGCGTGGCCTTTATGTTCGTGGAAGTCCTTTCACGAGCCTCGGCCTACACGCTGTCTGACGGCAGCCCGCTCTCGACAGCATTCGGCGGCATGCCGGTGCCCTCGGTCATCCTCGGGATGGCCGCGATCGCCGCCGCCACCCGGATGGTGACCCACCAGAAGCCCGTCTACGCGGCCCTCTACTTCATCCTGGTGGTGGTCAGCACTGCGGGGCTTTTCCTGACCCTGCAAGCCGAGTTCATGGCCTTCGCCCTGATCATCGTCTATGCCGGGGCGATCCTGATCACCTACATGTTCGTCCTGATGCTTGCCCATCAGTCGCCCAGCAGCCCTGACATCGGGAGCGGTTGGGGCGGCGACGTCGAGGGCGGCACCCGATACGACCGCGTTCCCCGCGAGCCCTTCGTGGCCGTGCTCATCGGCTTCGGCGTGCTTGCCTCGCTGAGCCATGCCTATTTCGTTGACAACGCCCAGCTTCAGGTCAAGCCCAGCGACGCCGCCGTCGCGACGGCCAACGCAGACCTCTGGCACTCGCTGGAGACGATGCCGCGGCGACTTAAGGCAGAGGTGAAGCGTGTCGTCCCGGATATGGTCGGCGAACCGATCGCCGTCGACGGCCAGCTCATTCAGGTTCGCGATGGAAAGGCGACCGTCCGCGTCATGGTCGGTGACCAGCCGCGCGATGTGACCCTGCCCGACACCGCCCAGCCGACCAATACCCAAGAGGTCGGACTTGCCTTGGTGAGCAGCTTCCCGGCCAGTCTCGAATTGGCCAGCGTGATCCTCCTGATGGCAATGTTCGGTGCGGTGGTCCTGGCCAGGAAGCAGATCGAAATTGGCGAGGACGAGCGACGCGATGCCGCCGGCATGCGACGCCTCAGCGTTGAGGACCCCGAGATGGTCCGCGACGCGGCACGGGGAGGTCGCTCATGACGCACTCCATGGCCCAACCCATGATCCAGCTGCTAGCCGAGGGAGGCGTCACCGCTCCCTCCCTTCCGCTCATCCACGCGACACTCTTCGTCAGTGTCGTCCTCTTCTCGATCGGGATGATCGGGTTCCTGACCCGGCGGAACATGATCATGATGTTCCTCTGCACGGAACTCATGTTGCAAGCCGCCTGCCTCGCCTTCGTGGCCTTTGGCCGACTGCACATGGACGTCTCCGGTCAGGTGATGGTGATCTTTGTCCTGACCGTCGCCGCCGCTGAAGCGGCCTTGGCCCTCGGTCTGGTCGTTCTCCTCTATCGCAAGAAGGAAACCCTCTCCAGCGAAGCGTGGTCTGAGCTTCGGGAGGATGTGAAGTGATGGATCACGCCCTACCCGACTCGCGCGGTCGTTTCTGGCGACGCCTCGCCTTGGCCATGCCGATTGCCCTCGCGCTGACCGCATCGGCCGTCGGCCTTCCCTTCGGACAAGAAGGCACCGAGGCGGCGGAACACGCAGCCAATCAGCTCAACGCCCATGCCGCACACGCGGGCGCCACGGCGGAGCAACTCGCGGCCCTGACGAAGGTCTTGCCGCAACAGGCTCCTGGCCTCTCGTGGGCAGGCTGGATCCTTGGCCTCCCGGCCATCGCAGCGGTCCTCTGCATGGTCTTCGGCTTTCTGAAGCTGCGGAACAAGCTGCCCGCGATCGTGACGGTCCTCGCCCTCGGCGGCGCTTTCGTCACGACGTTCATCCTCTACCAGAACTATGAGAGCCCGGTGACGGTGCATCTCTACGACTGGATCCGGCTCGACTGGTCGCCTGGCAGCACGACGGGGAACGGCACGCTCGCCGCGGGCCAGAGCCTCATCGCCGACATCGGGCTCCATATCGACGGCCTCACCCTCTTCTGGATGCTCTTCGTCACCGGCTTGGGCACGCTCATCGCGATCTTCGCGAGCGAGTACATGGAGAGCGATGTCGGCGGCAACTACGCCCGCTTCTTCGGAGCGGTGAGCATCTTCCTTCTCGCGATGGGCTGCCTGGTCATGGGCGGCAACCTTTTCCTTCTCTACCTCGGTTGGGAAGGCGTCGGCGTCGCAAGCTACCTGCTCATCGGCTACTACTACGGGAAGCCCTCGGCGGTCGCGGCCGCCAAGAAGGCCTTCATCATGAACCGCATCGGTGACCTCGGCCTTCTGGTCGGGATCTACCTCACCTGGCGGAACTTCGGGGCCCTCGACTACGACACGATCTTCCGTGCCATCGCCAACGGTTCAACCGGCGGCGAGACGGCGTACCTGATCCCTTACTTCCTGATGCTCGGAGCCTTCGGCAAGTCGGCCCAGATCCCGCTCTTCACGTGGCTCCCGGACGCCATGGAAGGCCCGACCCCGGTCTCGGCCCTGATCCATGCGGCGACGATGGTCACCGCAGGCGTCTATCTCATCGCCCGCTGCTTCCCGCTCTTCCTGCTGGATCCGAATGCCCTTCCCACGGTGGCCTGGATCGGCGGGACGACGGCGTTCCTCGCCGCGACGATCGGCCTCATGCAGTACGACATGAAGCGGGTCTTCGCGTACTCGACGGTCTCGCAGCTAGGCTTCATGTTCCTCGGCCTCGGGGTCGGAACGAGCTACGGCGCCGCCTTCCACGTCTTTACCCACGCCTTCTTCAAGGCCCTGCTCTTCCTCTCCTCCGGCGCGGTCATGCACGGCTTCGCCGGGCAGCTCGACATCCGGAAGATCTCCGGACTGCGGCATATTCCAGGCTTCAAGGTCGTCGCCTACACGATGCTCGTCGGCTGCCTCTGGCTCGCCGCGATCCCGTTCAGCGCCGGTTTCTTCTCGAAGGACGAGATCCTGCTCGTCGCCCTGACCGACCACACCCACGGCAATGCCCTGCTCGGCTGGCTCGGACTGTTCACGGCGACGCTCACCGCCTACTACACCTTCCGGGTATGGTTCCGGGTCTGCGCCGGACCAGTTTCCTACGTACCTGGCGATGAGCATCACGGCCATGATGACCATGCCCACGCTGCTGCTGACCATCATCCGCATGATGATCACGCCCACGCGGGTGGCGACGATCACCACGGTCATGCCCACGACGGCGGACACTTTCATCCGCACCCGCCGCGACTCGCCGTCAACGGCGTCCTTGCCGTGCTGGCGATTGGGGCGATCATGGCTGGCATTCCCGGCTACATGTCACTCGCCGGCGGCAGCAATTGGGTGAAGAAGATGATCGGCGACTCGACGGCGGTCGCCGGCGTACCCGACCTCTCCAGCGCCAGCGGACATGCGGGGCATGCAGAGTTGCTCGGGATGAACGCCCACACGCTTCTCCTGGTCATCTCCTTCGGCATCAGCATCGTTGGGATTGGCGGTGCGGCGTACTTCCACCTTCTGAACCGGAAGGCCGCCGACAACCTGAAGCAGTCGCTCCTGGCGTCACCCTTGACTGGCTGGCTGCCGCGGGCCCTCGAGAACAAGTGGTACGTCGATGAGCTCTACGACGGGCTCTTCCGCCTGCCGGTACGCGGGCTGGCGTGGCTCTTGGCGAAGATCGACAGCTACCTCCTGGACAGCGGCGTCATCAACGGCATCGGCCGCGTTCCAGCGTGGGTCGGCCGTTACTTCCAGCCGCTCTACAACGGCGTCCTACAGGGCTACGCGGTCGTGATGGCCGGCGGGCTGGGACTGATTCTGGTCTGGATGATGCTCTACTGGATCGCCCACCGGGGAGGTGCCTCGTGAGTTCACTTCCCTCGAACCTCATGGCCGCGATGTTGCTTCTCCCCTTGATTGGGGCGGGGATCATCGCCGCAGCTCCTCGGCTTCTTGCCAAGCACATCGCCGTCGGCAGCTCGCTCGCGGTCTTCGCGATCTCGATCATGCTGGCCTGGCAGTTTCCGGAATGGACAAGTGGGCGCTTCTGGCCCAACAACAGCGCGAGCGAACTCGCCCTTGGCGTGAGCTTCACGCTCGGGATCGACAGCGTGTCGCTCCTCCTGATCCTCCTGACCACCTTCCTGACGCCACTGGCGCTTCTGGGGTCCTACACCTCGGTGGCCCACCGAGAACGTGAGTTCTACGCGTGGTTCCTGGTACTTCTCTCGGCGATGCTCCTGGCCTTCATGGCCCGCGACGTGATCGCCTTCTACGTCGGCTACGAGTTCACCATCGTGCCGATGCTCTTCCTGATCGCAATCTTCGGCGGCGACAACCGCCGCTACGCCGCGATCAAATTCTTCGTCTTCACCTTCGTCGCGAGCGTCATCACGCTCTCCGGCCTGATCTATGTTGCGGCGGCGCGGGCCCAGACCGGCCTGCCGTGGAGCTTCGGCCTCGCCGAACTCCAGTCCTTCGCCCAGAGCAATGACTTCTCCGACACCCAGCGCTACTGGGTCTTCGTCGCGATGATGATCGGCTTCTGCGTGAAGGTCCCCTTCTTCCCGGTGCACTCGTGGCTCCCGCTGGCCCACGATCAGGCACCGACCGGCGGCTCGGTCATTCTGGCCGGCACGTTGCTCAAGCTGGGCACCTACGGCATCTATCGCGTGGCCCTGCCGATGGCACCGGGCGCGGCGGTCGAGATCGCTCCGCTCCTGATCACCTTCTGCATCATCGCGATCGTGGCCATCTCGCTGGTCTGCTTCGCCCAGAAGGACGTGAAGCGTCTGGTCGCTTACTCGTCGGTCAGCCACATGGGCGTGGCCATGCTCGGCATGCTCGCCCTGAACCCGGTTGGTGTGAGCGGCTCGGTCCTTTACATGATCAACCACGGTCTTTCGACCGGAGCGCTCTTCCTCTGCATCGGCATGATGTACGAGCGTTACCACACGAAGGACATGGACAAGCTCGGCGGACTCGCCAAGAAGATGCCCATCTGGGCCTTCTTCATGGTCTTCTTCACGATGACCAGCGTCGGGCTCCCCGGCCTGAATGGGTTCGTGAGCGAGGTCATGTGCCTCCTCGGTGCGTTCAGCGCCCGACCGTCGACAGCGCTCGAATGGCCCGGCCTGATCGGCCCGCGCTGGATGCTCATCGCCGGCGTCGGCAGCGTCATCTTTGGTGCCCTCTACATGCTGTACATGGTCGGTCGCGTGGTCTGGGGACCGCTCAAGGAGCCGGGCCATGGTCATGGTCACGGCCATGAAAGCAGCCATGGACACGCCCACGCTGGAGGCCACGACAACCACGGCTTGCCGCCTGACCTGAGTGCCCGCGAGGTCGTCACGCTGGCTCCCATCGCGGCCCTTTGCCTTTTCCTTGGCGTGCAGCCATGGTACGTCCTCGACGCCATCGGCCCATCGGCCACGACCACCATCGCGGCCTATCCCGAGGCGGTGAAAAACTACCTCCGGACCCAACAGGAGGCCGAGGCGGCGAAGGGCTCCCTCGCTGGCGAGACAACCCCTGAAATCACGGTCTCACCCGATGCGACCTCCGCCACCGGCGGCCGCATCAGCAGCCTCTCCGACGGTTCTGCGACCTCCCACCTTCCGATCTCCAGCGCCACGGCCACACCCTGACGCGTGTGGGGCGATCAGCTCATGATCAACCAACTCACTCTCATCCTGCCCGAGATCCTCCTCATTGTGGGAGCCGTCGTCGTGACGGTGCTCGGGGTTGCACGCAGCAAGGTCTGGCGTGACGCGGTGCCGACGGTGACCGTGATTCTCCTTCTTGCGTCGTGCTTCCTGGTGCACGTCGTTTCGACCGAGGATCGCCTGAGTCAGGCTCCGCTGATCATGCCCGGTCTGGGGCTCTACGCGAAGACGCTCCTTTTGGTCGGCGCCGCGGCGCTCGTTCTGCTTGGCTTCGGACTGATTGACCGCAAGCTCGAGATGGCCTTCGCCTCGGGTCGTGCCGCCTTTGATCCGATCCGGGTCATGCGCGGCGAATACCACTCGTTCCTGCTGCTCTCGGTCGCCGGCGCTTGCCTTCTCTGCAACGCTCCTGACCTGATCTGGCTCTTCCTGGCGATCGAGCTTGTCTCGCTTCCGACCTACATCATGGTGGCAACGAGCCGCGCCGCTCGACGGGCCCAAGAAGCCGCGGTGAAGTACTTCTTCCTTGGGGCGATGAGTTCGGCGATTCTCCTCTATGGCTTCGCCCTGCTCTACGGTGCGACCGGCACGCTGCAACTGAGTGGCATCCGCGAGGCCTTCGCGATGCAGGCCGCCCAAGGCGGCGTCGGCACGCTCGGAATCATCGGTCTGACGATGGTCATCCTGGGCCTCTGCTACAAGATCAGCGCCGCCCCGATGCACATCTACGCCCCGGACGTGTACGAAGGGGCCGCGACGCCGCTGACCGCTTTCCTCGCCTTCGTGCCGAAGGCCGCCGGGTTCCTGGCTCTGATTCTCCTTCTCTCGACCGCCAGCTACACCCTCAACGCCGCCAACGAGATGGTGGCCGCGAGGCTTCCGCAGCCGATCATGGCTCTCCTCTGGATGGTCTCGGTGTTGACGATGACCCTGGGCAACATCGGAGCCCTCCTCCAGAAGTCGCTCAAGCGGATGCTGGCGTACTCCTCGATCGCCCACTCCGGCTACATGCTGATCGGGCTCATCGCAGGCCCGGCCATAGTCGATGGCTTCGGAGGTTCGAACGCGGGGGGCAGCGCCCTCAGTGGCACCAACGCCGCCCTGTTCTATCTCCTGTCCTACGCGATCATGAACATCGCGACGTTCGGCCCGCTCGCGAGCCTCGAACGCAACGGCGAGGAGATCGAGACCCTCGACGACATCGCAGGCCTCCGCCAACGCCATCCCGGCATGGCCGCGTCGCTGGCGATTGGCGCTGCTTCCCTCATCGGGTTGCCGCCGCTCTTGGGTTTCTGGGCGAAACTCTACCTCTTCGCCGCGGGCATTGAGCGCGGCCAGACGATCTTGGTCATCATCGCTGCGGTCAACAGCGGCGTGAGCGTTTACTACTACCTCAAACTCCTCAGCGAACCGCTCGTCGCCGCAACGAACGCACGCAGTGAGACCATCTCGGCCTCGCCCAGCATGTGGCCGCGCATGGCTTCGATCGTGACCGCCATCATGCTCGTGGTCGCTCCGCTCTTCCTGACCAAGGCCTTGGATGCGGCGAACGCGGCCTCGGCGGCGGATGCGCGGACAGCTGTGCGCGTCGCCCCGACGACCGACACACTGGGCGTGAGCGGTGATGACCAGCCTTCTGCGCCGGAAGTGAAGGTCGGATTGGGCAACTAGTGTGGTGTCCCCGACCGTTGACGCCATCGATGTTGGCTACCTCGGACTCGATCGGGCCGCCGCGTCGTTTCTGGTTTGCGCCCAAGGCCAGCCCCCGATCCTGATCGAGTGTGGCACGGCCGCCTGCCAGCCGCGGCTTCATCGCGCCTTGGACGAACGCGGCCTCCGCCCGGCCGACATCGCCGGCCTCTTCGTCACCCACATTCACCTCGACCATGCCGGTGGCGCCGGCCACTTCGCAGCCGAGGGTGTACCGGTCTACGTCCATCCCTTTGGCGTCCGCCATCTCGCCGACCCGTCGAAACTGATCGCCAGTTCACGACGAGTGCATGGCCCGAGCTACGACCGCTTCTACGGCGACCCGCTGCCCTGCCCGCCGCAGCGGCTGCATGCGACACCGGACGGTACGGTGATGCGCATCGCGGGCCTGCGCGTGACGGCCATCGAGACTCCTGGCCACGCTCGCCATCATCACGCCTGGTTGGTCGAGGAGGATCACCCGGCTCCGTCGACCGCCAGCATCCATCATTCTCGCCATCTCTTCACCGGCGACGTCGCCTCGATGCGTGTCCCGGGTTCCGAGTTCATCTCCGTTCCCATGCCTCCGCCTGAGTTTGACCTCGCCGCGTGGCGCCATTCGCTTGATCGGTTGACCGCAGCTCTGCGCGCCGGCGGCGAGACCGGCGAGACCTGGACCACACTCTGGCTGACCCACTTCGGTCCGATCCTTGGAGGAAGCGGACAGGCCCTGGCTCACATCGCGGAGGCTCGTCGACGATTGGACGCCGAGGCGGAACTGGTCCGCGGGCTGGTGGAGGAACAGGATCGAGGCCTCAGCGACACCGAGGCGGTCGCCCGATATGGTGCCTGGCTCTGGCCGCAGGCCGCCCAGGCGGGCGTCTCGGAGGCCCAGCGAAGTGCCTTTCTGGGACCGAGCTTCTGCCGCATGAACCTCCACGGTGTCCGCCGCTGGCGGGATCAGGTTGCGGCGGCGGAACGAGCTCCCGGCTGAGGTGGAAGGCGCTCTCCACCCCTCGACCGCCTCCTCCTCAGACGCTCCCAAGGCCACGGGAAGCTGCTATCATCTCGCCCCTTCCCAGCCCGCGGTTTCTGCGGCTGGCGAACGCTGCGACTGTAGCTCAATTGGATAGAGCATCGGTCTACGAAACCGAAGGTTGATGGTTCGAGCCCATCCAGTCGCGTTGGTTGGTGAAGTGCAGAATGAGAGGGCCAGCGGCGGTCGAACTGCCGTGTTCGGTAGGCGTTTCGCCCGAATCACTCCTCTTTCGGGGCTTGTCGTGGCTACGTCGATTGGAGCATGCGTACTGTCGGTGCGTTTAAGGCGCACCAACGATGCAAGGCTCACCACTTCAACGACGACCGGAGACGAGAAAGCACGCTTTGTCGCCTGCCCTTGACGCGATCCCGGTGAGTGGATCAGTCGCGGATACGGACGGGCGGGCATCGCGAGGCTCGACGCAGGACCGCCTACTTCTTGATCGCTACGACAGGTGGGCAGATCACTACGACGTTGCGCTGGGCCAGTATTCGAAGGCGACCCTGGCAATGGCCGTTCGGTTGCTTGAGCCGTTGCCGCGACGGATCCTCGACGTTGCGTGCGGCACGGGGCTGCTTACCGAGTCGCTCGCTGCTGCGTTCCGACGCCGTCAAAACGATCCCGCGGGCGAGCCCGAATGCAGGCCAGGCAGCCTTGAGGTCATCGGGATTGACGTCAGCGAATCGATGCTCCGGAAGGCCCGCGAACGGGTCCGGTCGTACACCTCTGATCGCGTACGAGCCCGCTTCTATCGCGGCCGGGCGGAAGAGATCCCGTTACCCGACCATAGCATGCAGGCCATTGTCATCGCCAATGCCTTCCACCTCATTCGTGATCCCGAGGCCTCTCTCGCCGAATGCCGCCGTGTCTTGGTGCCAGGAGGCTCGCTCGTCGTGATCGACTGGTGCCGCGACTTCCTCTCCATGCGGGCCTTGGCGTGGCTTCTGCGGGCGACCCAACGCCTTCAGCGACGCGTCGAAACCTCAGCTCGGATGCTGGAACGGATCCGTCAGGCTGGCTTCACGGTCCAGCATGGCTTTCGATTCCGCGTTCGCCCAGCGTGGGGACTGATGGCGTTTCGTGCCCTCCTGCCAACCTGCGATACTCCAAGTTGGAGCCGAAACGAGCCGTCGCGCTGAACATTGGGAGCCTGCACTCCGAAGAAGCATGGCGTACCAACGACGGATCCGCCAACTCCCCCTCATGGCTTCTACGGACAGCGCCCCGAATGGAGAGACCTCCGCACCGATCGCTCCCCTCGGGGAAGCGTCGCGGCTGCCTCCTCCAACGAAGCCAGCATCGGCATCGGCGACAAGTGCGGGCGATCGCGGTCCAGACCTTCCGATTGATGACCCCGAGGATCTCTTCCCGCCACCCGCGGCGGAGCACCTCTTCACCGACCTCCTTCCCCAACATCCTCCGGAGACGTCGCTGGTCAAGCGGGTCGTCTTTTTGGCTGTTGGCTCGCTCCTCATTCTGATCGGCCTCGTCATCCTGGTCCTGCCGATCATCGGTGGCGCTCCCCTCTTCTTCATCCCCGGCCTCATCCTGCTCGCGAAAGCCAGCGAGCCCATCCGCAAGGCGGTCAACTGGGGCGATGCGCTCCTCCCGGCCTGGGCCCGCAAGAGCCTTCGTTGGGCCCGCGACAAGGTCAGCCGACACCATGGCCATGGCACGACACCCCTTCGGTCGGATGCGAAGGCGAAGGGCGGCTCCATCGGAGACTCGCATCCTCCTCCTCTCGACTAGGCTGTGACGTACACGCCGCCTCCGCTCGCCGTGCCGTCTCTCGTTTCAGCCTCGTCCCTCATGACCGCTGTCACACCGCCCTCTCCGACGCCGCCGGCCACCGCCCCCCCACCGTCGCCGCCCTCAGGCAAGGCCGTTGTGCATCCGGTTCCGGAGCTCCGCTTCCTCGAAGGTCCGCAGCCCCGGTGGTTCGAGTTCATGCGCGCGGTGCGCATCTTCTTCGAGGCGATTCGGGGCTTCCGCGGCCTGCACTTCGTCGGCCCTTGCGTGACGGTCTTCGGCTCGGCGCGCTTTCGCGAAGACCACCCCACCTACGCCCTGGGTCGAGCGATCGGCGCCGAGCTGGCCCGCGTTGGCTTCACGGTCATGACCGGAGGTGGCCCGGGCGTCATGGAAGCCGCGAATCGCGGCGCGAAGGAAGCAGGCGGACGAAGCGTCGGATGCAACATCAAGCTCCCGATGGAGCAGAAGCCCAACCCCTATCTCGACCGCTGCATCGAGTTTCGCTACTTCTTCGTGCGGAAGGTGATGCTGGTCAAGTACAGCTACGGCTTTATCGTCCTGCCTGGCGGGTTCGGCACGATGGACGAACTCTTCGAGACGCTGACCCTGATCCAGACCGACAAGATTCGCGACTTTCCGATCGTCCTCATGGGGAATGCCTACTGGTCCCCGCTCATCACCTATCTCCGCGAAACGATGCTCGCCGCAGGGACGATCTCGCCTGGTGACCTCGATCGCTTGCTCATCACCGACGACCCGACCGAAGCCGTCAAGCACGTCCACAAGGTGGGCATGACCAAGTTCGGACTTGGCTACGGCTGGCGGATGCGACGCCGCTGGTTCTTCCTCGAACCGAAGATGCCGTAGCGACCATGATGTCCACCGCTTCCAACGAGAACCTCTCCCCCACGCTCGCCGACGAGCTTGTCCTGCACGACAGTCGCTTCGCCAAGCAGTGTCTCATCGCGGGAGCGATCGGCGTGCTCCTCGCACCGTTCGTCATCGGGTTCATTCCGTCGGCCTACGGGCTGCACGCCGGAGCGAGCCATCTTCGCTTTCGCATCGGCTCGCGCCCGGTGGCCATCACGGGACTGGTCCTCAGCGGCCTCGGCGCCTTGATCAGCGCGTTGGCAAGCGTTGCTTGGGGGGCGGCGCTCCTCTCCGTTCTCCTTCAACGAAGTGCCATCGATCAGGCCCGCCAGTGGGCAGGCGTGACGCCTGCAGCATGGTCGCTGACCGATCTGGACGGGCGCATCCACGACAGCGCCGAACTCAAGGGTTCGATGGTCTACATCGACCTCTTCTCACCGCTCTCCGATTTCTCACCGCCGGCCACCGAGCGGCTCGGTGCGTTCGCCGCCGAGCATCCCGAAATCCGAGCGATCAGTTGGTGCCCCGAGTGTGACAGCGCCGAGGGCGACGCGTATCGATTCTCGACAAGCTCGACGCTGCCCATCGCCGTCGGTGGGCAGTCCATGCCCGAGCCCTTCTCGCTGATGAGCGCGAAGCCGACCATCGTCGTGATCGATGGCGAGGGTCGCATTCGCCATGTCCATCCCGGGCTCTACACCCGCGAGGACCTCGTCGCCCTGCTCAACGCGAAGACGCCGGAGGAGCCGACGCTCCTTGGCCCTCGTTCGCCAGCCGGCCCCCCGTCGCCTCCAGTGACGCCGAGACAATGACCGCATCGGCGGCGGCCGTCACGAGCACCTCGACCGAGGTCACAATGGCGGCCTGACCTGCCTCGATCGTGCGTTCGTCGCGTCCCGAGCGCACCACGGCCTGACCGGTGACGGCATAGACCATCGCCGAGCCGAAGCGCTCGATCCGCCGCGAGGCCGCGTCGCGCAGCACCTCGAGCTCGCCTCGCCAGAGGTGTCGCGCGTACATCAGGTTCGCGTCGCGCACCGGACCGTCGATCAGGTGGCCGATGGTGTTCGCTTCAC
The DNA here is from genome assembly GCA_016795065.1 of Phycisphaerae bacterium. Taxonomy (GTDB): domain Bacteria; phylum Planctomycetota; class Phycisphaerae; order Phycisphaerales; family SM1A02; genus JAEUIT01. The sequence continues at coordinate 18,966 of JAEUIU010000019.1, read as the reverse complement.
CCGAGAATCGCAGTCCCGGACCGGCAGCGGGCACGTCGCGCGGCGCCGCGTCGTCGATGACCAATCGCATGCCGCGCCCGTCGACACATCCGATCAAGCGCTCGCAACCCTCGAAGCGGGAGAAGGGCCCGCTCTCGGGCACATCGGCGACGGAGAAGCGCCACGTCCACGGCTCGCCGGGCGCCGGGCTGTCGCTGGCGATTTCCAGCGTCGTCCCGCGCCCGTTCTTCCACGGCATGCGACGGAGGGCGTCGCTGGGGAGGACCCGGATCACGCCCCTGACTCCCGCTGGCTCGCGTTCCCGCGACGCAGGAGAGGCGGCACCTCGAGATAGGTCGTCATCCGCCACGCCCACTCCAACGGTCCCATCGTGAAGGCCTTGAGCCAGAGTTGGGCTCCAGCCGCGAGAACCGCCCACGTCACGAGGGCAATGCCGAGTCGCCCGACATGACCAACCTGCTCGAAGAGCCCGAAGCCCCACCAGTAGAAGAGCCCGGTCATCAAGACGCTCATCGAGAGGTAGATCGTGAACGCCATGCGGCCGGTTCGCGCCAGGAACAGGGCGAGCGCAGGCGGACCTGCATACGCCAAACGGGCCAATGCCCCGGCGTAGCCCACAGCCAGAAGCGTGGTCCCCAACTCGTTGAGGGAGCCCATCCCGGCGATGAGTGGGTCGGCGTGGGCCCGACCGCTGAGGAGAAGCGACGGAACGACAGCGCAACAGAAGAGGCCCGCCGGGATGCATACCAACGCCACCTGACGCTGAAGCGACGCCCAAGCCGATCCAAGGACGCCACTTCGGGCGGCCGCCGTGCCGAGCAGGAACATGCCAATCAGGTGGGCACCAAATCCGAGGTAGATGAAGGGAAGCGAGGAGACCCATTGCAACAGCCGCAGCGCGAACGCGACATCCCATGGGCCATAGCGGTAGGTCGCCGCCTCGAAGTCTGCCCACCGCGGATCGATGACGCTCCACTGCGTCACGTTGCCCATCTCCCGGAAGAGTTCCATCGAGGTCGGCCCATCGGGAATCTCGGGGAGTGCGCTGGCTGCCTCGCGCCCTGCGGCCGCAGCTTCCATCCCCATCATCGAGACGAACCCCAGCGCGGTGACGCAGAAGACCGAGAGCAGGAGGACCGACGCCGCGGCCCACCAGATCGCCTTGGTCGGCAGGAAGCGCACCAAGATCAGTATCCAACCAAGCGAGGCGTACCCCCAGAGGATGTCGCCGTACCAGATGCAGGTCGCGTGCACGACGCCGACGACAGCCAGAACGACGAGGCGGCGCAGCAGCAGGAACGAGGTGCTGAACGCTCCGCGCGTCCGGTCCAGACGCATGGCCTGAAGGGCAATGCCCGCCCCGAAGAGGAGGGAGAAGAGTGAGATGAACTTCCCGGCGAAGACGACCTGGACCAGCAACCACGCGGCGCGTTCGACGCCAACCAAGGTCGAGGTGTGCTCGTCGCTGAACATCTCGGCGAAGGTGCCGGCGAAGAAGTCCATGTTCACAACGAGGATGCCCAAGAGGGCCACGCCGCGAATCACGTCCATTGCCTGCACGCGATCGCGTTCGGCGACGGGAGCGGCATGCGGTGGCGACGGATGTTTCACGTCACTGGCGGGTGCGGCAGTCATCATGCCGGGAGCGTACCGAAACCTCGCAACACCCAACGAACGGCGCAGCGGAAGGTTCGGTCAGAGGTCGACCACAAGTTCCGGCCGGAAGCCGATGTCCCGTTCGGTCGGGTAGCCGCGCTGGTTGGAGAGAACTCGCGTGGCGCCGATCCGGTAGTCCACGGCATGGTGGGTGTGACCGTGCACCCAGAGCTCGGCTCCCGAGCTTTCAACCAGCGCGTCCAGCTCCGAGGCGAAGGCTGAGTTCAGCGGGTTGCCCAGGTAATGCTCGGCGATGGAGCGGACACTCGGGGCGTGATGGGTGACCACCACCGTCCGGCGGGCGGGCGCGGCAAGCGATTCGGTGAGCCACTTCACCGCCAAGGCATGCAGGTCCCAGGTGTCTTCGGGTCGAAGATGGCGGTAGGTCGGCTCGAAGCGGATGTATCGGTAGTCGGCCATGCCGAACGCGGCGGCCGAGAGGTTCTTCACCCGGTCGCCGCCGAAGGCAAAGTCGGTCCAGAGGGTCGCCCCGAGGAATCGGACGCCATCGACCTCCAACGCGTCGCGATCGAGTACATGAACGTTGGTGCCGGCGGCGGCGCTGCGAAGGTCGCGAAGGACTTCCTGCATCGTGCCGCCGTAGTACTCGTGGTTGCCGGGAACGACGACGCACGGTGTCTCCGGAAAGTGTCGACGCACCCACGGCACGACCGCCGGTCCCTTGGCGATGTCTCCAGCCAGGACGACGACATCCGCGGGGACGACTGCCGGGACGAAATCGGCGAATTCACAATGGAGGTCACTCAGGATCCGAAGACGCATGCTGGGCAGGATCGGCACAATGCCCGTTTCACCTGCAGCGAGCCACCGATCAGTCGGGGGCCCACCGCCACGAGACATCCTCAAAACGAATCGGTTTCGGCCACCATGGTGCGACGCCGGGCATGGAAAACCCGCGGTGCTCCCGGAGTATCTGTGGCACTCCGGCGGCCCAGAGCGGCGTCGGGTCGTACTCGACGGTCAGGCGTGCCGGCAGTTCTGACAGTGGAATCTCGAGGAACCCGCTGATGGTGAGTTCATAGGCCTCCGGCCCCTCTGCCGCGTCCAGCGGAAGCCGCTGGTCCCCTGCCACCAGCGTCCACTGGCCAGGCAGCAATGTGCCCGGCAACACCCTCGCCTGCAGACGACCCTCGACCAAAGTCACCCGTCCATAGGAACGCGCCTCTACTTGCGGCTGGAGGTCGCTTGCGACGAACGGACTCGCCTCAACGGGAGTCGGAGGCTTCGAGATCGCCTGGTTGAAAGCGGTCTGGTCGTGTGTCACGGTACATCGAACAACATCGCTACCTCTGAAGCCAAAGCGTGTTGGAAGCGGGGCCTGTGTTGCTTCGTCCCCGGAAAGCGCGGGGATCCATCCGAGCCGCCAGACGACGCGAATCTCATGGGTCGATGTGCGTTCGCCCTCCCCAAACGGCCCCAAGGTCGCGACCGTCAACGAAGGGACGTCGGTACCTGCGTATCGCACCAGGTCCGGTCGCAGCGCGCCGTCAATCTCGATCGACAGGATGTCAATCTGCACCGTGGTGTCGCCGCTTGTGATGGCCACCACCAGATCGCTCCCACCTTCCAACACCATCGGCGCGATGAGTTTCGGGCCACCGGTGACCCGGCGCAGGAGAGCGAGCACTTCGGCCTCGTCCAACTCGCCCGTCGCCCCCAGCGAGCCGATCAGGTCGACGACATGCGTTCGGGCGGCAGGGAGATCGAGGCGATCAAGAAGAAGGCGAAGTCCGCGCCCCGCCGGGATGCGATCTTCCAGGTAGGCGCGAAGGGCGTCAGTCGCCTCGCGCCGAACCGCTTCGTCCGTCGGCGCAGCGTCAGCAGCAAAACGGAGCGAGTCCTTCGACATCTGCATGCTGCGGGCCGAGGTGAGGGCCGGTGCGATCGAGCCGACTTGGGCGGTCGCCATGCTTGTGCGCTGCGCCCAACCGACCAGAGGTGTTGCGGCCCAGCCTCCGATGATCGCCGCCATCACGCAGCCCGCACCCAGCACAAACCGACGCAAGACTCCGGACCATCGCCAAGCCCGAATCGCGTAGTCGACATCGAACGCTCCGTTGGCTCCTTGCGTCGAGCGCCCACACTCAGGACAGCGTTCCGGCAGCGAACGCTCGCTCCCTCGCAACGCGACCCGACAGCCCCGGCAATGCGGAGCGTCGAAGCGTGGAGAGCCTCGCCAGGCGGGCACCCACAAGACCGCCGCCAGCGCCGCCGGTCCCGCGGCCAAGAGCGCCGCCAACGACCAGGCGATCGCGGCCAGGTCAGATCGCCCGAACTCATCCCAAGGAATCGAGACGAAGCCGAGGAACAGGTGCTGCGTCATGGCACCGACTCCTTTTCGGACGATGATGGCCGGGCCGAGTCACCGGACGGGACCTCGAACTCGACCATCATCGATTGCATCTCGTGCACCAGGCCGTCGGGCAGCGTGTCGTGACGCAGGAGCCAGCGGGCGGCTGGTTCGGTGAGTTCGCGCGGCACGTGGAACTCGGTCATGCGGCATCGAAATCGCAGCGGGCCGCCTGTTGGCGCGGGGCCTTCGGAATCCCCCTGCGCCGCATCGATCTCCGCCGAATGAACGCGGCGGATCGAGAGGGCCTCGCCGTTGCGGCTCACGGAATCGATCAGGATGATCACTCCACGAGGTAACCGGGTCGTTGACCACGCGAGGCTTGGAAAGGGCATGCCCGGGTAGAGCATGGTGGGAACCGGCGCCTGCCGCCATCCCCCCAATCCGGCGTTGACCTGTTGGAGCGCTGCACGCCGCAGGTCGTCACGCGCGGGTTTGAACATCGAAGGGTGCGAGAGGAGCCGCACAATCGCCTCGTCGGTCGACTTCAGGCTTCCAGGCTTTGCCGCGAGAATCGCTTCCAAAGCCTCGGCGCGGGCGTCATCACCCAGCCAATCGACGTTGGCGCGATGGACCAACGATCGCGTCGCCCGTTCCAAATTCTCGCCGCGCTGGAGTTGACCGACCAAGGACGAGGACGGGAGGAGATCCGCCCACCCGATCGCACGCTTCGTGATCGCCCGATCGGCCCACAAGAGGCTGAACGCAGCGACGACGAGGCCGATCCCGGCGAAGATCGCCGAACGAGAACGCTGGCGGCCGAGCCATCGCACCGCTCCATCGCGGCGCAGGGCATTGCCGCAGGAACAGGTCGGGACGGCATCCCAGGCGAGATCGCGCACATCGCGCCCGCACCCTCGACAGGTCGGTCGTCCCAGCGAGGGCTGGCCAATCACACCGCAGAGTGCCGCGACCACACCACAGAAGGCCAAGGCGATGGCGACGAGGATGGGAGTGGCCGGAACCAAGCGAGGGTTCGCCTCCATGGCGAGCGTGATGCCACAGGCTGCTACCACTCTCCGCGTCAATCGCGATCTGGATCCCGTCGCGTGCTATCCAATCGGGAACATCTTCAGGAAGTCGAGCGCCGTCGCCACGCCGATCGGCTTGCGCTCGCGATCGATGACCACCACGCGATGGACGTGGGCTTGGGCGATCCGGCGGGCGACGATGCCCACCGGCTCGTCCTCGGTCGCGGTGATGACCTGTTCGGCCATGAAGTCGCCGATCGTGAGGAGCGACTCCGGCATCGGCTGCTGTTCGGGCGGGACGTTGTCGTTGAGGAGGTCGAAGAGGAAGCTCGAGGCGCTCCCCTTGGCATCGGCGGTCACCCGCCGGAAGAGATCGGTACGCGAAACGACACCGACCAGGCGGCCGTCGGGACCGACGACCGGGGCTCCCGAGATCTTCCGCTCGGCGAAGATCGTCGCCAATTGCCGCACCGTCATCCCCGGCGTCGCGCAGATCGGGTTGCGGACCATCACATCAGCCATACGGAGATGGGCGAGGGACGCGGACGTGGCCGATGGGCCGGTGGGCTGGGCGGGCGGGCAGGAACTCATGATGACTCCGCGAGGCTCTCCAAAGGGATAGCTGGTGGGTGCAGCATACGCGAATGTCCGCTCGCCACGCGTGCTTCGGGGCGTCGGGAGAACCGAAGACGCGGCCTTGTTCCCGGGCAGAGATTCTCTATGAGGACAGGAACCAGACGCGTGGCTCAGGCGTAGGCCCGAGACAGATGCTCCGGTTCGGTCGTTGCGACCGCTGACCGAGCGCGCATGACGAGGTTCACATGACTGAAGAAACGGGCGAACCGGCTCTCACCGGAGAGGCGACGGCGATCGGTGTCTCATCACAGGCCACGCCGCCGATTCCTCCGAGCGGCGTTCCGGGAGCAGGTTTCGGCGGCCCCGAGCCGAGCGCATCAGAGCCGAGAGGCCACATCCGGTGGCGCGGCGCTGGCTCGCTTCTCGCGCTCGCCGCGCTCATGACGATTCTCGGCGACTGGCTCTTCGCCGGGGCCGAGATCGGCGTCAACGCCGTCCTCTTCGGCATGGCCCTCTTTCTCGTCGTCCTGATCGGACGCGTTGCCCGTGGACAGCGGATGCGCCGTCGGCTCGGCCGACATGGCGCCTTGGTCGTCGCCGCGTTTCTGGGCTTCATCGCCCTTCTCGTCTTGGAGCCCGGTTGGATCGCCAGTGCACTGGCGTTGGCCTCGCTCTGGTCACTCGCCCGAGGGCTCGCCGCCGGCTGGCCATCGAAGGCGATCTTCTGGTTCACGCGCGTCGCCGCCCTGCCGGCCGATCTGGTCACGCGGATGTTCGGCGACGCGGGCATCATGCACCGCTGGTTTCGCCGGCATCCGTCGCTTCGACGACGCAACCCTTGGTCCGTTCTCCTCCGCTGGCTCGTACCGGTCCTGGTCGCCAGCGTCTTCGCGATCCTCTTCATCGCAAGCAACCCGATCATCGAATCCTGGTCGCGCTCCTTTGGCCAGTCTTTGGCCGACCTGTGGACGTCGCTGACGTCCGAACTCACGATCCAACGCGTCGGTCTCTGGTGGGCCGTCGGGCTCGTCACATGGACGTTCCTGCGGGGCCGCACCCTCTTCCGCAGCCAGGTCCTACCCGAGACCGTCTCGTTGCCGCAGGCCAAGCGGGCCTTTCTCATTCGGACGCTGGTCCTCTGCAACGTCGTCTTCGCCGCCCAATCGGTGCTGGACCTTCTCTACCTGACTGGCGGCTCGGCTTTGCCGCCGCAACTGACCTTCGCCGAGTACGCCCATCGCGGGGCGTATCCGCTCATCGCCGCGGCCCTGCTCGCCGGGCTCTTCGTCCTCGTGACCTTCCGGCCGGGCGGTGAAGGCGAACGCTCACCCGCGGCCCGCCGACTGGTCAGCGTGTGGATCGCCCAAAGCATGCTCCTGAGCGGCACCGCGGCGTGGCGACTCTGGCTCTACGTCGAGCAATACAGCCTGTCGCGTTGGCGCCTGGCGACGGTGATCTGGCTCGCCCTCGTGGCGATCGGGCTCGCCCTCCTCGTCGAGCGCATCCGGCGGCGGGCCAGCCACGAATGGCTCTTCTCGCGGATCGCCATCGCGACAACGCTGGTCCTCACCGCCTGCGCGGTGCCGAGCTTCGATGGCCTCATCGCCCGCTACAACGTCGCCCATTGCCGCGAGGTCGGAAGCGACGCGGTCCCGATCGACCTCACCTACCTTGAGTCGCTCGGCGAAGAGGCGATTCCCGCCCTCGACCGGCTGGCCGCCGCCAGCATCGACGATGCGGTCGCCAACGAGGCATCGAAGCGGGCGGCACGACTTCGCAAGGACTTGGCCGACCGCATGGCAGATTGGCGAGCCTGGTCCTGGCGGCGAGCGGCGATTGAGTAGGCCCTCTCGCGGCGACCGGCTAACACGACAACGCGACCCGAAACAAGACACGATCGAGCATCAGCGCTCATGGAACCCAGCGGTTCATTCGTTGTCGTCTCCCCAGGGCATGGAGAGTTCGTCCGGATCAAGCACCAAGGCGTCCTTGTCGGCCAGGGTGAGGCGGGCCAAAGGAAGTTCGCGCTGAAGCGACCCGATCGGTCGATCCGTCGTCAGCCGGGCGATGAGGTACTTCAGCGATTGAAAGCGCTGTTCATTGCCTGCATCCTGCGGAGCTGCGCGAAGTTCCGCTGTGAGCATGGGCACCACCTCCGGTCCGAAGCCCCAGAGCGAGCGGGCCGCGACGACCGCATCGCCGTGGATCCGATTGTCCCCCAGATGACGAACGAGGATCGGCACCGCCTGGCCCATGAGCGCTGACCGCTTGGTGCATCCAGCGGTCGCCGCGGCGAGCAGTCGGGTGCGGCCGTTGCTTGCGTTCATGGCCTCGGACAGGATCGCCTCGCACTCGGCGCTGTGCTCACGCAGATACCGGAAGGCACTCCACGCCTTCGACGCCCCCCGGTCGGACGCCAGATCGGCCACCGAGGAGCGATAGAGGCGATGACGTATCTCGATGGGCACGTCCGCGCTCCGCAACAGGCCTTCGACCGCACGGCGTTCCTGGTCGTCTGACGAGTCCAGCGCTTCGATCAGGAGCGGCGTCGAGCGTTCGATGTGCTCGCGAAGAAAGGCCCAGGAAGTCCGCAGGTTCCATGAGCAGTCGTCGTCCTTGAGATCCTCAATCGACGCCCGCAGAAGTTCAAGCGGCGGCTCGCCGGTGCGGGGCAACTCACGCAGGATCTCGCGGACCAAGCGCCGCTGCTGACGATCCTCGGACGCCAACGCCCGATAGAGCGGATCGGCGTCGAAGGTGCCGAAGATGGCGAGCTTCGCCATCGCGTCCTTGGCGTTGCCCACGAGGTGATCATCGCGCAGGTCGCGGACGAGGAGTTCGACGAAGCGGACGACTTCCTCTTCGGTCAGGCGATGGTCCATCGCCCGTCGACGAAGTTCGTCGCGAATCTCCATCGGCGTCGTCGCCCCCAAGGTCAACTCGCCATTCAAGAGGACATCCGTCGACGCCATGGCGACAAGCGATGCAGCATCGACCGGCGGGCGCAGATGGGTGTAGGTCGCGATAGCCAGCAGCAGTAGACCCGCTCCTCCGGGTCGCCATGGACCAGCGCGACGGACGAAGTCGCTCGAGCGTCGAACGACGCGGCCGCACTCGGGGCAGGTGATGGGTTCGATGAGCGGGCGACGCGAGACGCCACCGCGAGGTGCGGCGGCCCACGAAACGGGAAGATGCGCGGAGAGGTCGTAGTCGCAGCGTTCGCGGTAGACGATCCAGCGGCCGGTGAGCCACGCCCGCCACGAGCGCCGAGGCCCGGGGCAACAGCGCCTCGACTGTCGACGCCAACGCCACACGCCAGCCAGGATCGCGATCAGGAGGCACGCGACACCAAGCCCGCCGATCGCCGTGGGGAGCACCAGATCCATGTGCGACTCCGAGTCGTGCGGCAGCTCCGTTCCATGGAGCCGCGCGTTTGTCTCGTCAACGCTTGCTTCCACTCGGGCCCGACGCGGCGAGTTTCGGCAAAGCGACAACACCGTAACGCGCTCTCGTTCCAATACGAGCGCTGTTTGCACAGCAACCAAGAATTTCTCGACAAGCTCCGATTGCCTCGCGATCACGCTTGCAGGTCGTCGACGGCTCTCCTAACGTCCCGCGCATGCCTGATTCACGCTTCTCCTCTCGCGCCCTTGTCCTGCTCGCCTTCTCCTTGGGATCGCTGCTGGCTGCCGGTTGGGTCACCGGGTGCGCGTCGTCGACGACCGACACCTCCTCGTCCGCCCGGCACGCCCCGCCGGCCCATGACACGACGGCCGCTTTGCCCGCCCCGCGTGCCGACAAGGCCACCGACTATCCCGGGCTTCACAACCTGGTGGTCTTCGGCGACGGGATCGTGAGCGGCTCCCAGCCCGAGGGACCGAAAGGCTTCGCATCGCTCAAGGGTCTCGGCTTCAAGACCATCGTCTCCGTCGACGGTGCCGAACCCGACCTGGACGCCGCCAAGGCCCAAGGCCTTCGCTATGTCCACTTGCCGATTGGTTACAACGGTGCTTCCCCCGAACGACAGGCGGAGATTGCCCGGGCCATTCGCGACCTGCCTGGCCCGGTCTACGTCCACTGCCACCATGGCAAGCACCGAAGCGCCGCCGCGGCCGCCAGTGCGTCGCTCCTTCTGGCCCGTACCGACAAGGACCACGCCCTCTCGGCCATGAAGGTGGCTGGAACCTCACCAAGCTACACCGGCCTTTGGGCGTGCGTCGACATCGCCATGGCCCAGCCGGTCGGGACCGTCGACCGGGCCTCCAACGCGTTCCCCGAAGTCAGCCGACCGAAAGGCATAGCCCGGTCAATGATTGAGATCGACGCCAAGTTCGACCAGTTGAAGCTCGTCCAAGCCAATGGCTGGGCGGTTCCCACCGATCACCCGGACTTGGTGCCCGCCGCCGATGCGGGCGTCATCGCGGATCTCTATCGGGTCTCCGCCGACGACCGGACGACCGTCGCCAAGCACGCCGCCGGCTTTGAGGACCACCTGCGGAAGGCCTGCGAGAACATGACCAAGCTCGAGGAGGCGCTCGCCCGCAAGGCCGGCAAGGCCGAGCTCGAACCGCTCTTCAAGACCGTCAAGACCGACTGCACCGCATGCCACACCGCGTACCGCGACCTCGAGGAGCCCGAGTAGCAGCCGTCAGAGGACCGGCGAGGCGAGTCCCACCGCGTTGGACACCAGCCGCTCCCAGGTTGAGCGGCGTGCCCAGACCTCGCGCTCGATCGGTTCGGACCGGTCGAGGTAACTCTCCTGGATAGCCCGCATCGCCAGCGTCGCGTCGGCGTCATAGAGCAGCAGGCTCACCTCGAAGTTGATCTCGAAACTCCGGCGATCGAGGTTGGCACTGGTCATGAGACCGACGGAGTCGTCGATCGTGATCGTCTTGGAGTGGAGCATGCCGCCCTTGAACTCCATGAGCTTGACGCCAGCATCAAGCAGCCGCTCGAAGTAGCTCTGGCTTGCGAGCTTGACCAGGTAGGAGTCGTTGTGCTCGGGCAGGACCAGCGTGACCGAGACCCCGCGGCGGGCGGCGGCAATGAGGGACATCATCGTCGGCTCGTCAGGCACGAAATAGGGCGTGGTCAGGATGATCTCCCGCTGGGCCAGATGCAGGCAGGTGGTGATGACCTGCGGCATCGAGCCCTCGTCGAAGGTCGGACCAGTCGCAACGACCTGGACCACGGACCCGCTCCGGGACACCTTCACGGGGTGCACGAGTTCCTCGACCGGTTCCTCGGTTTCGAGCCACCAGTCCTCGACGAAGACCCGTTGAAGCTCGTTGGCGGCAGGGCCTTCGATTCGGGCTGTCGCGTCGACCCAATGGGCCTTCGATCGCTTCACCTTGAAGTCGGCGGCAGCGAGGTTATGGCTTCCGATGTAGCCGATACGTCCGTCCACCACGACCATCTTGCGGTGGTTGCGCAGATCAATGCGCTGAAAGATCGCCCGGAAGAGTCCTGCAGGAAGGGCCTCAACGACCTGGACGCCGGCGTCGAGAAGTTCCTGACGCTTCCGGCTGCGGCGGAACGGCCGCGAGCCGATCGAGTCGAAGAGAAGGCGAACGGCGATGCCTCGCTTGGCCGCTCGAATCATGGCATCCATGACCGGCGTCGCTGAACGATCGGCGATGGCGATGTACATGAGAACGTGCACATGGTCCTTCGCCCCGTCGATATCCTCGATGAGACGAGCACAAAGGTCATCGGTGTCCGTGAGGTACTCGACGTCATTCCCAGCAACCGGTGGGAGACCAGAGATCTGGCAGGCCAACGCCGCAAGCCCGCGGGTGCCAGCGGGCATGTCGTCGAGGCTCTCCCGCACGTACTTGGCCTTCATCACACGGACCGTTTGCATGCGGCAAGAGAGCCGCTCGCGTTGCCGGTCGACCATCTCGCGTCGCCGCTTCTGCAGCCATGGCTTGCCCGCCAGCCAGTAAAGGACGCACCCAAAGAGCGGAAGGACCGCAATGAGAAGGATCCACGAGGTGGCCGAGGCGGCCCGCATCCGCCGATCGGTGAGGACCTGGATGGCGGTCAGAAAAGCCACCACCACCTGACCGATGAAGAGGATCTCAAGGAGAAGCCGGGTGGTCACACGGAAGAGGGTAGTGGGTTTTGGTGCAGTTGGGCGTGCCATCCCCCTGTGGCCCTGAGGCCGGTAGAATCGGGTCGTCGCCCTCTTAGCTCAGCTGGATAGAGCGGGTCTTTCCTAAAGACCAGGTCGCAAGTTCGAATCTTGCAGGGGGCGTTCCTCGCGTGAACGCTTCGGGGGACTCCGCCCGAACGGCCCTCCGATCCACCGTGCTTCCCCCGCTCACTCCCGAGTTTCGTCGGTTGACGCTCCCCGAGCGACTGATCCTGCTCGCGTCGGTGCTTTTGGTTTGGTTTCTCGCGTGGGGACATCCGTTGCTCCCGCCCGACGAGGGCCGCTATGGGTCGGTCTCGGCCCGCATGGTGGACACCGGCAATTGGTTGGTGCCGGAATTCGGCGGCCGGGCCCATCTCACCAAGCCGCCGCTGACCTATTGGCTTCAAGCGATCGGGATCCAAGCCCTCGGCCGCACCGAGATGGCCGTGCGTTGGCCGAGCCTGCTCGCGACCAGCATTGCGCTACTCGCCCTGTTTGCGTTTGCGCGACGAACGCTCGGCACCCGGCCCGCCATCGTGGCCACGGCGATCGCCGCGCTGACTCCTTACGTGGTTGTCGTCGGACGACTGGGCAACACCGACGCCCTGATGGCATGCTTCTGGATTGTCGCCCTCGCCGCCGGCCACCGGCTCATGAGCGAAGCCGATGCGCCACGGTTGGATCGGGTACGAACGGCGATCATCCTCTGGTCGGCAGTCGGCCTTGGGTTCCTCACCAAGCGTGAGGTTACTTTGGGGCCCCTTCTCATTCTCGGAGCGTGGGCCATCCTCGCCCGGCGGCCACGCGAACTTCTTCGGCTGCATCCCTTCGTCGGCTTGCCGATGGCCCTCGCACCCTTCGCCATCTGGACCGCACTCATTCTGCTGCGCCACCCGGACGCGGGGCAGATCTGGTGGGACGAGACGATCGGACGCGTCACCGGCGAGAAGGACCTGCGCTCGGAACCGTGGTGGTTCTACATCCCGATCTACCTGATGGGCATGTATCCGGCGACGGCGATGCTGGTCCTGCCCTGGCTCAACATCTCCTGGCGCGAGGCGCTGCGGTCCTTCGTGCAGGGCGACCTGCGGGCGCTTCTCCTGATCGCCATCGTCTTCCCCTTCCTTGGGTTCAGCATCTCGACGGGCAAGCTCGCCACCTACCTCCTGCCGCTCGCCCCGCCCACGGCGATGCTGGTGGCCATCTCCCTTGAACGATGGCTCCGCGGCGACCATGACACACCTACGGCGTCGATCCGACCGCCCGACGTGCGTCGCACGCTTGCGATCTGTTCGCTTCTGATTTTCCTCGGCCAGTTCGGGGCGGCATTGGCGATCCGCCACGAAGTCCCGGAGCTCTGGGCGCTGGTCCTGCCATTGGCAATCGCCCCGACCGGTTGCATCGCTTGCTGGGCCCTCTGGCGTCAGGGGTTGGCCGCGCGGGCCCGCGGTCTGGCCATCGCGTGGTTCTGCCTTGCCGTGACTTGGACGCTCATGCTGGGCATCCAGACGCGCTTCACGCCGCCGATGGGAGCGAGCTACCTCACCGCGTTCCTCGAGCGACACTTCGACCTGCGCTCACCGGACATCATCGCGATCGGTTTTGTCGACCCCACGATCGAGTTCTACAACCGCAAGCCGACCCGTTATGTCAGCGGGCTCAAGGCCATCGATGCGATGGATGACCTGCGCTATCCGGCGATTCTTCTCTTGGACGCGAAGATCGCCGAGGACGAACTCGAGCGAAGCATCAAGCTCGCTCGACAGGACCCCGAAAGCGTGGCGAATCGGCTCGAGCCGCTCGGTGCGACGTGGACGCGCTGGTTCAACCGACCGGTGAAGGTGATCGCGATTCGCGAACGGCCGATGGAACCGCCGCCTCCGCCGCGCGAGTGATGCGGGCCGCTCAGTCGATGTCGTTGGGGCCGATCGGCTTCTGGAAGCCGGTGCGGGCGGCGCGGTCCTTGCCAGCCTGCCCAAAGCAGAGGATGGCCCAGATCGAGCAGACGACGAGCCAAAGGGCGTTGGCAAAGAGGACAGCGGCGACGGGCGACTGAAGCATGGTGCGGAGTATATCGGCCGCTTGCGAAGTCGAGGTCAAAGAGGACGGCGTGAAGCCGCCCGAGCGTTCGCCCCCCACAACGAAAGCGAGGCGACCGGATGAGGGTCGCCTCGCGTGGATCAGTCGGGGTAGCCGTCGGTATTGAGGAGGTCGAAGGGCCCTCCCCCTCCGCTTACTCCTCTTCCGGACGCGGCTTGAAGCGGGCCACTTCGGCATCGCGGACGGTGCTCGGGGCCGTTTCGTCATGGCTGTATTCCATGACGAAGGTCCCGACCCCGCCGGTCATTGACTTGAGCTGGTTGGCGTAGTTCATGACCTCGGAGAGCGGGGCCTCGGCCCGGATGATGCTCATGTTGCCTGCCAGCATGTCGGTGCCCTGAATGCGGCCCCGCTTGCCGGAGAGGTCACCAGCGATCGTTCCGATGTGGTCGGCCGGGACGTTGATCTCCAGCTTGACGATCGGCTCCAACAAAACCGGCTTGGCCTTCAGGATGGCGTCGATGAAGGCCCGTCGGCCAGCGGTGACGAAGGCGACTTCCTTGCTGTCGACCGGGTGGTACTTGCCGTCGTAGACGCTCACCCGCACCCCTGTCATTGGGTAACCGGCGATCGCCCCTTCCAACAGAACCTGGCGGATGCCCTTCTCGATCGCCGGCAGGAACTGCTTCGGGATCGAGCCGCCGAAGGTGTCGTCGACGAACTCGAAGTCAGGTCCGCCGCGCTCAAAGACCGGCATCGGCTCGACCCGCAGGAAAACCTCGCCGAACTGACCAGCGCCGCCGGACTGCTTCTTGTGACGGTGGTGCCCGTCGGCGCGAGCGGTGATCGTCTCCTTGTACGCGATGCGCGGCGGCTTGCTGGTGACGTCGACCGCGTAGCGATCCTTCAACATCCGGATCTTGGTGCGAAGATGCAGCTCGTCCAGCCCGCGAAGGACCGTCTCGCCGGTGGCCGGCACGTGTTCGATGCGAAGCGTCGGATCCTCGCTATGCAGCTTGGCGAGTGCTTCGCCCATCTTCGCTTCGGCAGCGCGGTTGGCGGCCTCGACCGCGAGCCCGAACATCGGCACCGGCAGCGGCAGCGGACGCAGGTGCATGTGCTCGCCGATTTCGCCATCGTGGAGGACGCTGTTGAAGTGGACGTCGTCGATCTTGCTGGTCGCGCCGATATCACCGGCGACGAGTTGATCGACCTCGATGTGTTTGGAGCCCTGCAGCCGGAAGATGTGAGCGATGCGGATCGGCTTCTTGCCGTCATCGACCTTGGGGTGCGACTCCTTCCTCACCGTGCCCTGATGGACGCGGAAGATGGCCAGCTTGCCGACGTAGGGGTCGCTGGTGACTTTGAAGACGTGGCTCACCGCCGGCTGCGATGCATCAGCGGTCGCTTGCCAGAGTTTCGCTTCGCCGTTCTCCTCGTACTCGAAGGGACGCGGGTTGCCTTCGGTCGGGTTCGGGCAGAGGTTCGCGAAGGCGTCGAGCAGTTCCTTCAGGCCAGCGCCCGACTTCGCGCTGACGAAGCAGATCGGAATCAGGTGCCGCTCGCGGAGGGCCTTCTCGAAGCAGGAGTGGAGGTGGGCCTCGTCGACTTCCTGCCCGCTCAGGTAGGCGTTGAGGGTCTCCTCATCGACCTCGACGATCTGCTCGACGATGCCGGTGTGGAAGTCGCTGACGGCGCCCAGATCGCTTGTGCCTTGCGTGCCGCGGTAGCAGTCGATGACACCCGAACCATTCCCTGTTGGAAGGTTGATCGGGCGGCAGATCCCGCCAAAGGTCTCTTGAATCGAGGCGAGCAGCATCTCCAGCTCGCCGGGGTCGGTCACCGCGTGATCGATCTTGTTGACGATGATCATGCATGGAAGGTTGCGGTTCTCGGCGACGGCCATGAGCCGCCGGGCGACCGGATCGATCCCCTTGGCGGAATCGAGCGTCACCGCCACTGTTTCCACCGCGGGAAAGACCGTGATCGCCTTGCCCATGAACCCGGGGGAACCAGGGGTATCGACGAGCGTGATCTCTGCCCCGCCGTGCTTCATGTGGACGACTGAGCTGTCCACCGAGTGCATCAATTCCTTGGCGATCGGGTCGTGGTCGCAGACGGTGTTGCCATCTTCGATCCGACCCGCCTTCATAATCGTCCCGGTGGCAAGAAGAAGCGCCTCGACGAGCGTCGTCTTGCCCGTCCCGGCGCCACCTACGATTGCCACGTTACGAATGTCGGTTGTCGTATGTCCACTCATGGCTGGGCTCCTCGTGCGGCCCGACCACGGATCCCGCATGCCGAAGGGTGGCATGCTCTACGGTGCCTAGGAGCGCCAGTCACAGCGGTGACGGCGGCCTGGCGGGGATTCGAGGAATCCGGGGGGCCGGATCGGTAGCCTATCGCCAACCGGTGACCACCCGCTATCGTCTCGGCGTGTCCGACGGCGAAACCCACAGGGAATCACGATTCGCTCCCGCCGACGCCTCTGCCCGCGCAGAAGCGCCGTCTCAATCCTCCGAACTTCGTGCGGCGATGCACGATGACGAGGACGCCTCCCAGTTGCCAGCGTTTCACATCGTCCTTCTCCACCCCGAGATACCCAACAACACCGGGAACATCGGTCGGACAGCCGTCGCAACCGGATGTCGATTGCACGTGATCCATCCCATTGGCTTTGATATGGACGAGAAGGCTCGCAGGCGGGCCGGACTGGACTACTGGCACTTGGTGGACTGTCGCGAGCACGCCTCGTGGGAGGCCTTCTTGGCGACCGAGCGACCGGCCCGACTTTGGTTGATGACCACCAAGTCAGGGCGGTCGATCTGGGACGCTCCGCTTCGCCGAGGCGACTACCTCCTCTTTGGCCGAGAGACCAAGGGGGTGGATGCCGAAACCCACCGCTGGGTGGATGAGACCTATGGGGCGGACCACCGGCTGACCTTACCCATGGTCCCGATACCCGAAGCCCGGAGTCTCAACCTGGCCACCGCCGCAGCCATCGCCGTGTACGAAGGACTTCGGCAACTACGCTCCGCAGGGACACTCCCCTGGCAGGCGTCGAACGGGCGCGATTCGCCCGAGGCCTAAGAATTGAAGCCTGAAAGCTGAAGCCTGAAAGCTGAAGCCTGAAAGCCGGGCGACGAACTTGCGACCTGCTCGGATCATGTCAGGAGCTCCTCGCGTACAGTGATCGTCCCGGATGAGCGTGACGAGGCCTTGGCCTGTCGCGGGCTTTGGCGCGCCCCGGTCCGACACATGGAGCCGGTTTCCAGGGGCGGCCGCATCCTCTCACGAGGTCTGTCTCATGCCGCCGACCGTTTGCTCAACCAGCCCCACCCTTCGACCCAGCCCGGCCCCCCGCCGCTCGTACGGATTCACGATCACCGAGCTCTTGGTGGCGATCGGGATCATCGTTCTTCTGATCGGCATCCTGCTGCCCGCCCTCGCCAAGGCTCTCGGCAACGCGAAGCGGTCCCAGACCAGTTCGACGCTGCAGGAGTTCGCCAAGGCGATTGAGAGCTTCCAGCAGGAGTTCGGCTACTACCCCGGACTGGTGCCGGAAGAAACGCTGGCCGCTGATCCGACCATCTCGGCCACGGAGAACGCCCTTCTTCATCTGATGGGCGGCGCGGTGGCTGAGGACGATCCGCAGTACTCGAACTTCACCACCGGCTGGACTGAGTACACGATCGGAAGCGGAAGCACCTCGTTCAAGTTCAAGCTCAACCCCTTTGAGATCGGCAAGGGTCCGCGCATTGCGGGCAAGCAGTATCCGCCGTTCTTCTCGCCGAAGTCTGATGAGTTCAGTAGCGTGGCTGGCCAAGTTGCGGAGGCGAACGGCTCTGGATCGCCGCTGGTTGACCTCCCAGACGTCCTCGACGCTTGGGGCCAACCCGTCCTCTATTTCCGCTCCGTGCGCGAGACCGGTCCGCTGGTCGGCACCGCGGCGGCGGGGCGATTCAACATCATCACGAATGCACCGTACCTTCGCTCGTTGGGCTTGGGCGACCTCGGCAAGTCTCAGGAGGCAAGTCTGCTCAATCCCGCTTCCGGTGTCACGCCCAGTCCTGAAGAGACGCTGGCTCAGTTCATTCGAAGCCCTGCTTTTGGCGCTTCGAACGCTCCACTCACGGGCACGGCTCGCGGAAAGTTTGCGTTGATTTCGGCGGGCGCCGATGGCATCTACTTCTCGAAGTTCGATGGTTTCGGCACATCGACCAAGCCGTGGATCGACGTGGTCAGCACCACGAATCAGCCGGGCGCGGGTAACGATCCCGGCAAGGGCAACCCGGGCGGTCCGGCGGCACTGGAGAAGTACGACGACGTGCGCGTCTTCGGTGGTGGCTGAGATCGGTGTCAAGCAGGTACGGGTGGGCCACGATTGGATCGCCAATCCCCGCCGCGCGTGTGATCCGGATGGCTGACCATAGCCTCTGGCGTAAGTTCAAAAACGAAAACGCGGGCCCGAGCGTGAACTCGGGCCCGCGTTCTTTTTCATCCTGTCAAGAACCGGCGTGGTGATTCGGGAAGGGCACTGGCCAGACTCATTGCTCGACGCCTACAGACCAACCAGGAACGACAGGAGCGGCTCCTGATGGCGTCTCGCCGCCCGCTCATTCTCACTTGCCGGTGCGCCCTTTCCCGCCTTCACGACCGCTGCCTCCCCCGGTCCCCACATCGGACTTGCCGTTCCCTCGCTCCGCATCGCGGCGCTTGCGGGCCTGCTCGTTCTTCTTCTCTTGGGCGGCTGCGCGTGCCTCCGCGAGCTTCGTCTCCAACGCAGCCTTCTGTTCAACTGTCAGCAGGGCGGTGATCTTCTCTTGAACCTGCGGAGGGCTCGGACGGGTAGCGTTGAGCTCGGCAAGTTCCTTCTTGGTTGCTTCCGACAGATCGCCGTTCTTCTTTTCCTCGCGAGACTTCGCTTCAAGCGCCTTCGCTTTGGTCCCGTTCTCCTGCATCCATGCCTGTTGTGCGGCTTGGAACTCAGCAACGTGAGCGTCGATCTTCGCGGTCTGATCGGAGGTCAGTTCCAATTGCTTGACCACGGCTATCCAAGCGACCAACCCGCCTGCGCGTTCAGGCGCCTTCGCTCCTAGGCGGCCTTAGCCCTGCGTCTTGCCCGCATCAGGGGGAGTTTTGTGGTTTAGTGGATTCGCCTAGCGGACACCCTCGGCTGGGTTGCGAGGGTCGTGGATCGGGGGTATGTAGACGTT
>JAEUIU010000008.1 GCA_016795065.1 Phycisphaerae bacterium | reverse complement strand
GTCGGACCAGCCGACCTACGCGGGCCTGGCGATCTTTCTCTTCGTTGCGATCGTGTGCGAGGTGATCGCTCACCGTGCCGGCAACGACCTGCGCGAGGTCGCCTTCTCGATCGGAATCGCGACCCTCATTGGGGCTTGGATGAGCTTCCTCCTGATCACCGCGGGGGCTGCGCTCGGCCGATCGATGCTGACCACGCTGGGGCTGATGATGCTCTCCCTTTCGGCCGTCACGTGGGCGGGATTCGCGGCCCTCATGCCGCGCGTTGATCTCGGCGTGCGAAGCGGCTGGCCGATTCTCAACGGCGAGTCGCTCACCGGCCTGGCTCTTGGCGCCGCCGCAATGGCATCGGCGTGGCTCTTGCGAGGCATGCGAAGCGATGATCCGGGTGCCCCACGGCCGCCCTTCAATGCGGACCTGGCAGCCATCGTCGCGATGGCTGTAGCCTTCCTTGTCGGCACGCTCGATGCCGAGCGTCTTGCCGAGCCCTTCATCCGCGACGGCTCGGCGGGCGAAACGTTAGGTCAGTCGCTGGTCAGTGTCTGGTGGGGACTCTGCGGTGTCGGCGCCGTCGCGGCGGGATTCCTGCGCCGCAGCAGTCGGCTCCGCTGGCTGGGGCTTGTCCTTCTCACCGTCACCGTCGGCAAGGTCCTGCTCGTCGACATGAGCGCGGCGGCGACGATCTGGCGTGTTGTGGCGCTCCTCATCGTCGGTCTTGTCCTCGTCGTCACGAGCGTCCTGTATGTCCGGGTGATGCCCAAGGCAGAGCGTGGGTGAGCCGTCAAGAGGGCACATCCGGTTCGAGGGCGAAGGGTCGGCCGGAGCCCACGCCGGCAGCGGCAGCCAGCAACCCGTTGGAGGAGTTCTTCACTCGGCAGGGGTACGCGCCGTATCCCTTCCAGGCCCAGGCGTGGGCCGCGTTCGCGCGGGGCGAGAGCGGGCTGATCAGTGTGGCGACCGGTGCGGGGAAGACCTACGCCGCGTACGGTGGACCGCTCGCTGAATTGGCGAAGGAGCTTCCCAGCGCGAAGAATGCGACCGATTCCCTTCGCGTCCTCTACATCACGCCATTGCGTGCGGTGAGTCGGGACATCGAGAAGGCCCTGCGGGCACCGGTCGAGTTGCTCGGACTTCCGATCGAGGTCGGGAGCCGCACCGGCGACACCGTGGCAAGCGAACGAACGCGGCAGCGAAAGCGACTGCCCGAGGTGCTCATCACGACGCCGGAGTCGCTCTCGCTCCTGCTGACGAGAGAGAACGCAAGCGAACTGTTCGCCGGGCTCCGGGCGGTCATCGTCGACGAGTGGCACGAGCTGATGTCAACGAAGCGGGGGATCCAGGTCGAGTTGGGCCTCGCCCGGCTGCGCCGCTTCGCGCCGCGGCTTCGCACGTGGGCGCTCTCGGCGACGATCGCCAACCCCGAGCGAGCCGCCCGGCTGATCATGGGCGTCGGGCAGGAGCCGAGCATCGTCCGCGCCGAACTTCCGCGGCCGATTGAGGTCGACTCTCTCCTCCCGGCCCACATCGAACGATTCCCTTGGTCAGGCCACCTTGGCCTGGCGATGCTCGAGCCGCTCCTGTCGTGGCTCGATCCGACGATTTCGACCCTTCTCTTCACCAACACGCGATCGCAGGCAGAGCGTTGGTTCGCGGAGATCTACCGGCGACGTCCCGAGTGGGCGGAACGACTGGCCCTCCATCATGGCTCGATCGACCGGGAGGTGCGCGAGGAGATCGAGGCTCGCGTCAAGGATGGCCGCCTGACGATGGTCGTCTGTACCTCGTCGCTCGATCTTGGCGTCGACTTCTCGCCGGTTGAGCGCGTCGTTCAGATCGGCTCGCCGAAGGGCGTGGCTCGGCTCATCCAACGGGCCGGTCGATCGGGGCATCGGCCCGGGGCGACCTGTCGCGTCCTCTGCCTCCCGACCCATGCCCTCGAACTGGTTGAAATCGCCGCGGCACGACAGGCCGTCACCCGCGGCGAGATCGAAGAGCGGCCATCGGTCAGCCGACCCCTCGACTGTCTCGTTCAGCACTTGGTGACCTGCGGCTTGGGCGGCGGCTTCCGGGCGGACGAACTGTTTGACGAGGTGCGCACGAGCGCCGCTTTCGCCGACCTCTCGCGCGGCGACTTCGACTGGTGCCTGGACCTGGTCACCTATGGCGGAACGGCGCTCCAGGCCTATCCGCAGTTTCATCGCCTCTCGATCGACGACGCGGGGCGTTACGTCGTGACGAACAAGCGCATCGCTCAGATTCACCGGTTGAACGTCGGGACGATCGCTTCGGACGCAACGATCACCGTGAAGTGGGCCAGCGGCGGAACCATCGGCGTCATGGAAGAGGACTTTATTGCCAGACTTCGGCCGGGTGACACGTTTCTCTTCGCGGGACGTGCCCTTGAGTTTGTCCGAGTCCGTGACCTGGCCGCTCACGTGAAGCCCGCGCGGCGGCATACCGGCTTTACCGCTCACTGGGCCGGTTCACGCTTTCCACTTTCGACCGCTCTCGCCAAAGCGACCCGACGGGTACTCGACGCCGCCGCCCACGGGCGACTGGACGAGCCAGAGGTGCGTTGCGCCGCCCTCATCCTCCAGGTCCAGGCCGAACTCTCCCGCATCCCGCGGAGTGGTGAGATCCTCGTCGAGCGAACGCACACGCAGGAGGGTCACCACCTCTTCGTCTATCCCTTTGAGGGACGGTTGGTTCATGAGGGACTTGCGGTCCTGGTCGCCTTGCGCCTCGGGCGAATCCGCAAGGCGACCTTTGCCATCTCAATGAACGACTACGGTTTCGAGCTGCTCACCACGAGCGACTACCCTTTTCACCGTCACCTGACGCCGGAACTTTTTGCGGCCGAGCGGCTGTATGAGGATCTCCTCGAGAGCGTCAATCTTGGCGAACTGGGTCTGCGGCAGTTCCGCGAGGTGGCACGAGTCGCCGGCCTGATCATGCAGCGCTATCCTGGCGCGGAGAAGTCAGGTCGCCAGGTGCAGGCCGGGGCGTCGCTTCTCTGGGAAGTCCTGACCGAATTCGACGGCGAGAACCTGCTCCTCCAACAGGCCCGTCGCGAGGTGATGGATCGGCAGTTTGAGGAGAGTCGACTCGCTCGGACTTTGCGGCGACTGCGGGAAGAACCGTTGACGATGGTGGAACTCGCCACGCCCGGCCCGTTGGCCTTGCCGTTGGTGGCGGATCGCCTCGGCACATCGCTGTCGACGGAATCGCTCATTGAGCGCCTCGCCCAATTTCGCGCTTCGGCAGCGAGATGACGGAATTTCCGACGGAAGGTGGCGGATGGCATGCCGCGAATACGCGGTAGCGGAGGAGACGTCGGCAACGGGCCGGCCTCCGCCCATCACCAACGCCCGGCAAACCGAATCTCCAGACGTGCCTCCAACCGGCCCCGACGAATGGGTGCGGATCAAGGCGCGTCCCCAGATCCGCGTTGCCGGCACCAGGAGTCTCGCATGAGCCACTTGCAGAAGCGGACGCAGTTCCTCAGCGGTCGAAACGGCCTCGTCGCGGCCATCGCCCTCGCCAGCACGTCGCTTTCCCTTGCCAACGTGACCGTCAATCAGTGGACCAGCGCCACGAGCTTCCACCACGCCCGCATCGGCGTGCCCGATCAGGACCAGAAGCGGGTCGGCCTGCCCAACAGCGGAGGCTGTTACTGCGCTCCGACCTCGTATGTGAACATGATGATCTACATCACCAACTACGGCTACCCACAGGTGCAGCCGGGGCCGGGGGTGTACACGGGATACGAGCACTATTACGACGTCACGGACCTGCTCGAGCAGTTGGGTGCCGAAGCGTCGATCTCGCCCGGCGGCGACGATCCGGATGACCCTGACTGCAACGGCAACAACGACAGCGAAGGCGAGGGTGGAGGTGACGGCGAGTGCGGGAGCCTGCCCTGCGGCGGCAGCGTGACCAACGTGCACAATGCCTTCGTCGCCGATGGCTTCTATGGCACGGCCTTGGATGACCTCGTCTTCATCGCGAAGTCGCTGGATCCCAACGCCCCCTCGACCAGCTTCACGAACATCGGACAACTGGCCATCGACGGGAGCATCATCGAACTCTGCTACGGCCGTTACGCCCCGGTCGGCCAGACCACGGGCGGCATCACGATCTACAAGCGCGGCGGCGGGCACTGCGTGACGATGAATGGGATCGACCGCGAAGGCGGCGACATGAGCATCTCGGTGCGTGACCCGGCCCAGGACGACGGCGACATCTTTGGACCGTCGCCCTACGTCACGAAGGTCTGGGGCATCACTAACCTTGCGGTGCTGACGACCAGCGACGACCCGGAAGAGGGGCCGATCGTGAACGTCTCCCTCAAGGTCCTACCGGCTATCGACGAGCCGCACGACGACGGCAAGAAGCGTCTCGTCGACGGTTACTTCGCGATCAAGCCCAAGACCGGCATCTTCTGGAAGGACTTCCAGTTTGTGCAGACGCTGCCGCTCACCATCGGCTTCGGCGTCGATCCCTTCCCGCATCCGGCGCCGAACTGGCCGATTCTCGACCTGGTCTCCGACGAGCACGGACTCGGCTGGTTCGCCCTCACCGGCGGCAACGAGGTGACGCCGCCGCAACTGGTCAAGATTGACCGGATCGGCGGGGGAACGACCGTCCTTGACGAGACCAATGCGAAGCAACTGGCGATCAGCCGCTTCGATGAGATCTACGTCCTGAGCGAAACGCCAGGGCTTGTCGAGCGACGCGACTCGGCAGGTAGCTTCCTCGGAAGTGCGAATGTCACCGGCGTTCCGCGTGCTATCGCCTGCGACGACCAATTCGACCTGATCTACGTCGTCGTGCCGGGGAGCTCGGGCTTCGGCGGGAGCATCATCGGCTACCCCCGATCACTTGGCGCCGACGGCGCAGCTATCAAGATCTGGCCGATCGCCAATTCCGTGCAACTCGGAACCGCCGGTGCCGCGAAGCTGCGCGCTGCGGTGAATCCGAAGGACGGCCACCTCTGGATCTCCTCCGAGACGACCGACAAGGCCCTGGGCTTCAGCCTTCCGTTCACCCCGCGCGGACCGGTTTCGCCTGTCGAGAGCGTCGGGCCCTTCGGAGCGCTGACAGGTCTTGACTTTGACGACGGCGGCACGCTCCACGTGGTCGATACCGGCGCGGTGAAGGTCTTCGACAAGAACTCCTCGGGGGCATGGACTCCGGGTGATGCCGGTGCCTTCAACGGTGTCGATGTCGGGTCGATGGTCCGCATCGCCAAGAGCCGGAGCAACTTCGATCCGGCCATCCATGACACGACCGACTGGCTGAACATCGACGCCGACGAGGTTGACGATCTCGGCGAGGCAGTGCCTGATTGCATCGGCGATCTCAATGGTGACGCCGCAGTCACCGCCGCCGACCTGGCCGTTCTCCTTGGCCAGTGGGGCGGGGCGGGCAGTGCCGACCTCGACATCTCGGGCACGGTCGACGCGGCCGATCTCGCGATCCTCCTGGGGGCGTGGGGCAACTGCTAGTCGAGATCTTGGCACCTCGACTCGGACGCAGCGACGAAGGCCCCATCCTCACGGGTGGGGCCTTTGCTCATTCACGGCGAGTCCGTTCGAGCGTACGCTGCCCGGCCGATGCAGGTGAGCGCCGCCACGACAGGCCAGAGGATCGAGGTCGCAGGAGAGGAGGTCCATCTCCTCGCCGAGCGAGCTGTTTGGTGGCCCGCGCGGCGCACGCTGCTCGTCGCGGACCTCCACATCGGCAAGGAAGAGACCTTTCGCCGGGCTGGCATCGCCATGCCCCAGGCGGTCTTGGACGAGACGTTAGGACGGCTTGGCCTGCTTGCGGCGGTCACCGGCGCCGAACGGCTGGTCGTGATCGGCGACTTGATCCACGGGAGGGTCGGCCTCAGCGACGCCGTCGTTGGGCAGTTTGGGCGATGGCGTGAGAGCTTCCCTGGACGGATCGAACTGGTCGTTGGCAATCACGACCGGCATGTGAAGGCGATGCCGACGGAGTGGCGGATCGAGGTCCGCGACGAGGACGAGGTCGACGGGCCATTCCGCTATCGCCATGAGCCTCGCGAGCCGAGCCAGCCAGGCGTCGAGTTCGAGTGGTCTGGCCACCTGCATCCAACGGTACGCCTGGCTGGCGTGGCGATGCCGGCGTTTGTCGTCTCCTCCTGGGCCGCAATTCTCCCGGCCTTCACCTCCTTCTCGCGAGGACCAGGCTTCTGGCCATGCGAGGCCCGGCGCGTCTTTTGCGTCGCCGACGGCTCGGTCATCGAAATGGGCTGACAGGCGGCGGCGTCAGCGGGCTGCGACTTTCGCCGGCTCATTCGAGGTCTGCAGCACCACCATGTCGCGGTACACGCCGCTTCGCGACATCAGTTCTTCATGCGAACCGCTCTCGACGAGTCGTCCCTTGTCCAGGACGAGGATCAGGTCCGCGTGGCGAATGGTGCTCAACCGGTGGGCGATGACGAAGCTGGTGCGGCCCCGCATGAGGCCTGCCATCGCATCCTGAATCGCCCGCTCGCTCTCGGTGTCGAGATTACTCGTCGCCTCGTCGAGAATCAGGATGCGCGGGTCGGCCAGCACCGCTCGGGCGATCGCAAGCCGTTGCCGCTGTCCGCCGGAGAGCTTGACGCCACGTTCGCCGATGATCGCCCGGTAGCCCTTGTCGAGCCCTTCGATGAACTCGTGAGCATTCGCGATCCGGGCCGCCGCCCGGACTTCCTCGTCGGTCGCGTCGCGGCGGGCATAGGCGATGTTCTCAGCGATCGTTCCGTCGAAGAGGAAGACATCCTGTTCGACGATGCCCAGCAAGCGCCGATGGCTCGAAAGGTCGATCTCGGTGAGATCGCGCCCATCGAGGGTGACCCGACCGGAGGAGGGATCGTCGAAACGGGCAACAAGATTGCAGAGGGTGGTCTTACCGGCGCCGCTCCGTCCGACAAGGGCGACCATCTGCCCAGGCTCGGCGACGAAGGTGACATCGGTGAGCACGTCCCGATCGGTCTTCGGGTAGCGATAGCTCACCCCTTCGAAGGCGATGCGCCCCCGGACCGTGGCACGCTCGAGGACGACGGGCAACGCGGCTCCCGGGCGCGGCGGCAACTCACGCGATTCGCCGAGCAGGTCAAGCACGCGGTCGAAGGCGGCCAGATTCGTCTGGAAGGTCGTCGCGCTGTTGGCCAGCGCCTCAAGGGGCCCTAACAAGAGAAGGAGGTAGGAGAGGAACATCACCAGGTCGCCGGGGGTGAGATGCCCCTTCATGACCTGGACGCCGCCGTACCAGAGGAGCCCGGCGCTCGCCAGCGGAATGAAGAGCTCCCAAGCGATCTCGATCCCGCGGCTCCACCACCAGGTAAGGATCTCTTGCCTGGCGAGAAAGTGCTGGCCGCGCGAGAAGCGGGTCGTCTCGCTCGGCTCGCGGGCGAACCCGCGAACGACGCGCATGCCGCCGAAACTCTCGGTGGCGTGAGCGTCGATGTCGGTGCGGGTCTGCCGCTGGTCGCGGTAGAGCGGTCGAATGCGCCCGATCCAGGTCCGGTGGGTGAACCAGACCATCGGCAGGAGAAGCATGCCGCCGAGAAGCAGTCGCCAGTCCGTCCATGCGAGGATCGCCAGGCTCCCTAACAGTTGGATCGAGGCCCGGAACGGATTGTAGATCATGCTGAAGACGAGTTCGCCGATGCCACCGGCGTCCTCGCGCAGGATGCTCGCCACCCCTCCCGAGCGGAGTTCGTGCACGCGATGGATCGGCAGTCGTACCGCGTGCGAGAAGACGCGGCGCCGCAAGTCGGTTTGGATCCGCTTCGTCGTCTTCGTCGCCTGCCAGCGCCCGGCGACGGCGATCCCTGCCCGCACGAAGGAGATCGCCACCACCATGGTGACGATCAGTCCCAAGAGAAGCGAGCGATCGTTGTCGATATCCCATGCGACCGGGACGAGCGATCGGAGCGATTCCGGCAGCGGCGAGCGGACGAAGACGTAGTCGATGGCGAGCTTCGTCGCGGCCGGCGGAATGAGACCGAACATCGTCGACACGGTGAGCGTGCCGAGGGCGATCGCCATCGACTTGCGATGGGAATGCAAGAGCGACAGGAAGCGGCGAAAGAGCGCCCACGCCGAGCGGGAACGCTTCGCGGGACGGCCGTCCTTGGTCTCGGCGGCGCTGCCCCGGACGCGGGTCGCCCGATAGCGGCGAAAGCGGGCCTGCGAGCCTCGGCCTGGCTCGCCTGCGGGAGCGGCGGGACCCTGATCACTCATGACGAGCCCTCGGTGGGCAGGTCGGTCCGACGTCCATGAACGGTGAGGTCGAGCATTGGCACGATTGGCGGCACCTTTGGCACCACGTTGTGCATCACGCTCTGCGAAACCTCCGGCCCCGTCGGCGTCACCCGCTTCCGCTGTCGGATGTGCTCGTTCCCTAACTGTCCGCACGCGGCCATCACGCTGCGGCCCTTGGTCTGACGGCGCTTCACGAACTGGCCGTTCGTTGCGGCGCGCTCGATGAAGGCCGCGACCGACTCCTCGGTCGGGGCTGGCCACGGCGAGTTGCGTCGCGGGTTGTATGGGATGACGTTCAGCGAACAGCGCACCGGCCGGAGATACGCGCAGAGCTCGTCGCAGTGCTCGAAGGCATCGTTGACGCCGGGAATCAGGACGTACTCGACGCAGATCGCCGACGAGGAGCGCAGCGGGAAGGCCAGCATCGCTTCGCGCAGTTCGGCCATCGGATGCTTGCGGTTGATGGGCATGATCTGCGAGCGGATCTCGTCGTTGGGTGCATTCAGGGACACTGCCAGATTGCAGCGGTGAAAGCCCTTCTCACGGACGAATGCGGCGAAGCGGCGGATGCCTTCGACGCGGCCGACGGTCGAGACGGCGATGTTCGACGAGGCCATCCCGGCCCCATCGTGGTCGCAAAGGACGCGGATGGCCTGGGTCACCGCGTCGAGGTTGTCCATCGGCTCGCCCATCCCCATGAAAACCATGTTCTTCGGGCGCACGCCGCGGTGGTGCGTCGCCGCGAACCACTGGCCGACGATCTGGGCCGGGGTGAGGTTCTTGAGAAAGCCCATCTGAGCCGTCTCGCAGAAGGTGCATCCCATCGCGCAGCCGACCTGACTCGAGACGCAGAGGGTGTGGGTGACCTCGCCGTCGCCACCGGGTTTGCGGTGGCGCATTGGGATGAGTACCGACTCGGTCTCGAGGCCGTCGTCATGGCGCTGGACGAACTTCGACGTAGGGCCTTCGACGTGGGCGTTGACGATGCTGGCGGGCGCGACGGCGATCCATGGCTCGAGCGCGACCGCCTGGCGGAAGGCCGCGCGATAGCACTCTGTCGCCCGCGGACGCTTCACGCCTCGCTCAAGCGCGACGGCGAGGAACTCCTGGAGCGTCAGCCCAAGGATGCCGACCTGCTCACCGTTTGCATCGCTCATGCCGGGGCCGCCTCGGCCTCGAGCTCACTCACCCGCTTGTGGTGCCGGATGAGCATGATGTTGCGCACGTAGATCACCGTCCCGAGGCTCTGGCCCAGCATGCCAACGATGTCCCATCGCCACACGAAATAGGTCAGGAGCATGAGACTGCCGACGAGGCTCAGGAACCAGAAGGTCGGCGGCACGATGGAACGCTTGCTCTTTTCGCTGACCAGCCACTGGACGACCATGCGACCCATGAAGATCGCCTGCCCAAGCAGACCGAAGAGCACCCAAGTGATGCCGACGGGACCATGGACATTCAGGGCCCGCTCGAACACCGATCGCTGCCCGTCGATTTCGATCGAACGCCGGGCGAACTCCTCGGGGGTCAGGGTCTCGGACGATCCGTCGGTGCGGCTGATGCGATAGCGGGGGCCTTCGGGTGTCGCGAGGAGTTCGGCCCCGTCGGAGTAGCCGTCCCACTGGAGTCGGATCGTGACGCTCGGCCGTGTCGATGCCTCGTCCGGGCGCGCGGCGGCGCTGCCCGCCAGGCCTCCGGCGAGGAGGGCTACGAGAAGAGTCAGGACCACGCGCATCGACGCGCCTTGCGAACGCATTTGATCAGTGTACGTCCCCGCCCCGGTCGGAGCGGTCCGGCGCGTGGGCATCGTCTATGATGGGACCCGACCGAACCCTCGCTGGCTTTCTCCCATGCACCTGAAGCGCTCTGACGACCATCATCACGGCCCGCCGATCGTCCCGATCACCTTCCACCTTGAGGACCCCGAGGGGCTCACTGGGACCGAGAAGAAGGAGTGGACGGTGATGGGCGGCGAGGGCGAATCGCTCCTTGAGGTGGCGATCGACAACGGCATCAACATCGAGCATGCCTGCGGTGGCGTCTGTGCCTGCTCGACCTGCCATGTGTATGTCGAGCGGGGGATGGACCAAGTCACCGAGGCGACCGAATCGGAGGAGGATCGCGTCGAGGAGGCCCCCGGCCTCCGTCGCAGCAGTCGGCTTTCCTGCCAGTGCGAAATCAAGGGTACGGGGCCGATCGTCGTGCGCGTGCCGGCCTGGAACCGAAACGCCGTGAAGGAAATCCCCCACTGAGTGCCGAAGGCCGGTCGTTGTCGCGCTCAGGAGTCGCCTCAGGATCATGAACCGTTTCCACTGGCTTGATGTCCAGCGCATCGGTGAGGAACTCGCCGAACGCCACCCCGAGACCGATCCCGTCTCGGTCAGTTTCCCGACCCTCAAGGCGCTCGTCACCGCGCTCCCGGGGTTTGCGGAGTTGCCGGGACATCCATGCAACGAACGCATTCTCGAGGCCATCCAACAGGCGTGGATCGACGAACGCGAGTGACCCGCCGTCGCAACGGCACCCTTCGACCGCCGGGACACTCCCATGACCGATCGCTACCACGCAGCCGCCTGTCAGACGAGCTTCCCCTGTCCGCGGAAGCGCGAGGAGATCGCCGACCGCGTGACCCGGATGGTCGCGATGGTCGAGGGGACCATCGTCGGATACGAACCCTTCTTCGACGTGCGGCTCTTCGCGTTCCCCGAGTTCGCTCACGCAGCGCCGGTCTACACGAGTGTCGCGGAGTTGGATCGCCACTTGGCGGTGGAGTTGCCCAACGAGCACACCGATCGCTACGTGGCCTTGGCCCGAAAGTACGGCATCCACATCCAAACCGGCTCCTTCATCGAACGGCGTCGGGATATGCCCGGTCGCGTCTTCAATTCGACAGCGCTCGTTGGCCCCAGCGGCGTTTTGAGCATCTATCGAAAGGTCAATCCGTGGTTGCCGTGGGAGATCCACTCCAGTCCGCACGACATTCCCGACTATCCCGACGAACTCTTTCCGGTGGTGACCACCGAACTCGGTGCGCTCGGCGTGGCGACGTGTTATGACTGGCTCTTCCCCGAGGCGATCCGCCAGCTTGCCTTCAACGGCTGCGAGGTTGGCATTCGCATCTCCGCCTACATGGACCCGTGGGGCGCGACGCCGCCGATGGATTGGTGGACTCTCATCAATCGGACGCGGGCGGTCGAGAACACGATGTATGTCGTCGCGGCGAACCAAGGCGCCACGCTCGAGGGATACCCGCCCTTCAGTTGGCCGGGTGGAAGCATGGCGGTCGACTTCGACGGCCGCATCCTTGCCCAGGCCGATCCAGGAGCCGGTGAGAAGGTGGTGGTCGCCCCGATCGACCTGGCCGCACTGCGGGCCGAACGGATCCGGCGCATCGGCCATGACATGCGAAGTCACCTGAGAAGCGAGGCCTATCCGTACATGCAACGCGCCGTCCTGCCGCGCGGCGTCGAGTCTCCGATCACGGACGCCTCCATTCGGGCTCGCATCGAGTCGGGACGGAGGAACCTCTCATGACGCTGCGAGCCGGATTCATCGGCGCTGCCATGCTGCTCGTGTCCTGTGGAGGGACGGACCCAAGCGCGCCCAAGGTGCCGGAGCGGCCTTCGCCACCCACGAAGGATCAGCCATCCGGTGAGACGGTGACCGATCCGGCCAAGGCCGAGGTCGGTGCGGCGCTCAATCGCGGCGCGGGCCTGATGGGACAGTTTCGTTTCGAGGCGGCGGAGGCCGAGTTCGCTTTCGCCGCGGAGAAGATTCCGACGGCGGACGCGTCGCTGGCCGACCTGCGGCGCTTGGCGACGCGCAACCGGGCCATCGCCCGGCTGAACCAGTCGGAAGAGGGAGCGCAGCAACGGGCGATCGAACTGTTAGAGCCGCTTCTCCTTTCCGACGTCGATGATGTCGCGACGCACTATTGCATTGGGCTTGCTCGGCTCTTCCTTGGCGAACCCGATCTTGCGAAGCCGCATTTTGAGCGCGTCGTCACGGCGCGGCCAGGGGACGCCTACGCCCTCTACTACCTTGGGCAGTGCCTTGAGTTTGCCGACGATGCCGAAGGAGCTGTTGCCCGCTATTCGGCGAGCTCCGCCGCGGATCCAATGCTCCGTTCACCGCTCTTGGGCATGCAGCGGCTTGCGGCTCGGGCCGGGCGGGAGCGTGAATCCGACGAGTATCTCAAGCAATTCCAGGCTCTGGCCAACAACCCGCGGGCTCGGCTTGCCGAGTTCAAGTACACGCGGATGGGAGAGCTTGCCGAGGTCGCGTTGCCGCTTGACAGCGGAGAGCGAGTCGCCTCGACGACCTCGCCAAGTGGCGCGATTTTCCGTCAGGGAGCCTGGACGCTCGACGGCGCCGTGTCGTGGGAGGTCAGCGATCGCTCGACGCTTTCCGTCGCCGACATCA
This sequence comes from Phycisphaerae bacterium, assembly GCA_016795065.1. GTDB lineage: Bacteria > Planctomycetota > Phycisphaerae > Phycisphaerales > SM1A02 > JAEUIT01. The sequence goes on along the minus strand of JAEUIU010000008.1, from coordinate 52,586 downwards.
ACGGGGACGGGGAGTACGACCTTTTCGCTGCGCACGCTGCAGCGGGCGGCGGCAATGTCGTCCTGTTCGGGGCAGGGAATCGTCGTTTCACCGTGGCGACGGGTCATCCCTTGAGCGAGCCGCGCGACGTGCGCTGTGCGCTCTGGGGTGACATCGACAACGACGGCGACACCGATGTCTATCTCTGTCGAAAGGGTGAGAACCAACTCTTCCTGGCCGACGGCAAAGGCGCGTTCCACGCGGCCCCCGCGACCTCCGGTACCGACGGGGGCAATCGCGACACCGTCGATGGCGTGATGGCCGACCTCGATCACGACGGTGACCTCGACCTCTTCCTGTGCAACGCGGATGGGCCGAGCGAACTCCTCTCCAACAACGCCGACGGGACCTTCCGGGCGATCGGGTCAAGTTCGGGTGCCGCAGGCGACGGTCGACCCGCGACGTCGGTGCTCGTCAACGACCTGGACGGCGACCGCGACGCGGACATCTTCCTGATTCACGCCGAACCGCCGAATGAACTGCTCGCGAACGATCGCCTCTGGCGTTACACAAAGGTCGACGCGGGCGAACTCGAGGTCGGTACCCTCGCCGGAGCGATCGCGGGCGATTGGGACGCCGATGGTGAGCCCTCGATCGTCACGGTCGGACGCGACGGAGCCATCAGGCTCGTCACCCGCAAGGGAGGCGCATGGGAGGGATCGTCGACGGCCGGAGTGTCGACGTCCACGGGTGTCCGGCCAGCCGTCGCGGTGGGCGATGTGAATGGCGACGGAGTGATGGATCTCCTTTCCGTTGACGAGGCTGGCCTCATCGTCGCGACGCTGGAAGGCAACGTGATCGAGCGGGTGAGCCACAGTGGGGGAGCCATGGCCTGGTCGACTTTCGTCGAAGGCGAACGCGGACCCGCGGTCGCTCTCTTGGGCAAGGCCGGGCTCGCGATCCTCGAGCCCGGGCCGGGTCGGGCGGCGTTCGCGACGCTTCGCTTCGCGGGTCGCACCGATCCGTCGCTGGCGATGCGTTCCAACGCCAGCGGCATCGGGACGCTCTTCAGCGCACGCATCGGAGCCCATTGGTGCGGAGGTGATACCTTCCGTTCGACCAGCGGACCGGGCCAGTCGCTCTTGCCGATCGCCGTGGGCTTGGGCGATGCGGCTAGCGCTGCCTTCATTGCCATGGAGTGGTCAGACGGGGTCTATCAGAGTGAGATGGACCTCGCGTCCGGTGCGACGCACCTCCTCACCGAAACGCAGCGTCAGATCAGCTCCTGTCCAGTGATCTTCGTGTGGGATGGCGAACGTCAGCGATTCGTCACCGACTGCCTGGGCGTCGGTGGGCTCGGGTACCTGGTCGCCCCGGGTGAGTACGCGCCGCCGCGTCCGTGGGAGCGTGTGCTCTTCCCCAAGGACCTTTTGCCGGTGGCCCGCGACGGCGCCTTCGACATTCGTCTCGCGGAGCCGATGGAAGAGGCCTGCTACCTCGACGCGGCGCGACTGGTCATCCTCGACCTGCCACCGGGCTGGTCGATGACCATCGATGAGCGAATGGGACTCGGCGGCCCCGATGTGACGGGCGAACCACGCTTCTATCGCGAGTCGATCCGACCGGCGAGGGCCTACAACGCAGCCGGACGTGATCTCACTGCGGACCTGCTGGATGCAGACGGTCGCGCCGCGCCGCTTGACCACGTGGACCCGCGGTTCATCGGCTACCTCCGTGAGCCGACGACGGTGACCTTGGAGTTCGACCGTGACGTGGATGGGCTTCCGGGCACACCGACCCTGGTCGTCCACGGTTGGGTTGAGTATCCCTACTGCCAAACGAACTTCGCCGCTTGGCAGGCGGGCGTGACGCTCGCCGCACCGAACCTCGAGGCTCGCGGCAGGGATGGAAGCTGGACGACGCTGTCGCCGATGTGGGGCTACCCCGCAGGCATGCCTCGCGAAATGTCGTTCCCCCTGGGCGACCTGCCGTCGGGCACGACGGCCCTGCGCATGACGACCAATCAGGAGATCTACTGGGACGCTCTCCTCGTGGCTGGTGTCGAGCCATGCCCGGAGGTGAAGAGGACGGCGTTGCCGCTCCTTGGAGCAAGCGTGCAGGAGGTCGGGTTCGCGGAGCGGACGACCCACGCACAGAAGCGGCCCGACTACGTCTATGAGCGTCGCTTGCCGCTATGGGATGTCCGCTGCCAGCCGGGCTTCTACACCGCCTTCGGTCGCTGTGAGGCGCTGCTGGCCGCGACCGACGACGCCGTCGCGATCTTCGGCCCGGGTGAGGAGATTCGATTGCGATTCGCGTCGCCGGAGAGCGCGGGCGATCAGGTCGGGCTGAGCGAATCGTTAATCCGCGGTGAGCGAAGGTTCATCCTCGAGATCGACGGTTGGTGCAAGGACTACGACCTCTTCACCCGCGACGGCGAGAGCGTCGGCCCCTTACCCACACGCGATGGTAGGGCTTCGACTCCAGAATCGGAGAAGCTCCATCGTCGGTTCAACACGCGTTACCGCGATGGGCGATAGCGAATGACGTGTGGCGTGCAACGTGCCGCAACTTCGCCGTAGAATCGGATCATGAGCACGAATCCGAGCCAGGCGCGCGACCAAGTGCCACCCGCACCCGCGGCGCGTCCGCGTTTTGTCCCGGTGGTCGGTCCGCGACTGAAACTGCTGCTTGCACTGGTCTTCGGACTCTTCGCCCTGTTGGGCGTGAACAGCGCCTATCTCGCCGCGATCACCTTCATGGAGTGGCGCACGGGAGCGGAGTACCAGAACTACTTCTACCTCCTTATGTTCGCCGCCCACATCGCGATGGGCCTCGTCATCACGCTGCCAGTCATCGCCTTCGGGATCTTCCATGCCCGAAACGCGATGAACCGCCCGAACCCTTGGGCAAAGCGGGTCGGCTGGGCGCTTCTCATCATCGCAATCGTCCTGTTAGGGACTGGATTCGCCCTGACGCGGCTCGACGTCGGTGGACTGACGATCAACATCAAGGACCCGTCGAAGCGAAACGTGATCTACTGGATGCACGTGATCGCCCCGATCGTGGCGATCTGGCTCTTCGTGCTCCATCGGATGGCCGGTCGGAGGATCAAGTGGCGCATCGGTATCGGCTGGGGACTCGTGGGTGCGAGCGCCGCGATCATCATGGCGGCCTTCCACTCGCTCGATCCGCGGCATTCGAACCAGCCCGGTCCCAAGTCCGGCGCCGAGTACTTCGAACCCTCGCTGGCTCGTACCGCGACGGGCAACTTCATCCCGGCGGAGCGCCTGATGATGAATGAGTATTGCCTCGAATGCCATCCGGATGCCTATCACACCTGGACGCACTCGATGCATGCGATGTCGAGCTTCAACAACCCGTTCTACGCCTTCTCGGTGCGTGAGACGCGCCGCGTCGGCTTCGAACGGGATGGGAACGTGCGCGACGGCCGCTTCTGTGCCGCGTGCCATGATCCGGTGCCGTTCTTCTCCGGTGCCTTCGACGAGCCCAAGTGGGATGATCCGGACTACGACATCGCGGGCGACCCGTTAGGGAAGGCGAGCCTGACCTGCACCGCCTGCCATTCGATCGTGCATATTGACGGCACGCGCGGCAATGGCGAATACACCATCGAGGAGGCGCCACACTATCCCTTCACCGATAGCGAGTCAGACTTCCTTCGGTGGGTCAACCGGCAGCTCATCAAGGCCAAACCGGCCTTCCATGCCCGGACCTTCCTCAAGCCGAACGTGCATCGCAGTGACGAGTTCTGCTCGACCTGCCACAAGGTGAATCTCCCGGCGGAGGTGAACGACTACAAGTGGCTGCGCGGGCAGAACCACTATGATCCGTTCCGCCTCTCGGGCGTTTCGGGACACGGGGTCGCATCGTGGTACTACCCATCAAAGGCCGAACCCGACTGCAACGGTTGTCACATGCCGCGGATCGCCAGCGGAGACTTCGGGGCGAAGGTCACCGGAGGCGAGCTGACGATTGCGGATCACATGTTCGTCAGCGCGAACACGGCCGTCCATCATGTGCTCAACATGCCCGAGGGGAAGGCCATGATCGAGGCGGTCGACGCCTTCAACAAGGGCGTGATGCGAGTCGACATCGTCGGGATCCACGATGGGCCTGAGTTTGACGATCCGCTGGTCGCGCCGCTTCGGCCGGAGGTGCCGACGCTTGAGGCGGGCAAGCGATACGTCGTCGACGTCGTCACTCGTACCGTCAAGATGGGGCACGAGTTCACGCAGGGGACGTCCGACAGCAACGAGATCTGGCTGGACGTAACGGTGCGGGCCGGCGGCAAGGTGATCGGGCGTAGCGGCGGCCTCGGGCCAGATGGGTCCGTGGACCCTTGGGCAAAGTACTTCAACGTGTTCATGCTCGATCGACATGGCGAGCGGATCGACCGGCGAAACCCGCAAGACATCTTCGTTCCCCTCTACAACAACCAGATCCCACCCGGCGCTGCGGACATCTCGCATTTCGCGTTGCGCGTGCCCGACGACGTCAGCGGGCCGATCGAGATCTCGGTGGCCTTGCGCTATCGCAAGTTCGACACCGCCTATCTGAAGCACGTCTTCCCGGATCGTGCATACAACGATCTTCCCATTGCCACCTTTGCCACGGACACCCTGACCTTGCCCGTGCGCGGGGCGAGCGGATCGGTCACTGCAATCGCGGACGCACAGGTCTCGCCCATCGAGCCTTGGCAACGTTGGTACGACTACGGCATAGGGCTCCTGCGCACTGCCGATCGTGGACCAGGCAAGGGGGAGCTGAGGCAGGCCGAGGCCGCCTTCGCCAGGGTTGAGGCGCTGAAGCGAGCGGAGGGGCCGTTTGGGCTCGCCCGCGTGTACTTGCGTGAGGGGCGTGTCGAAGAGGCGGTCGAAGCGTTAGGTCGTGCGGCGAAGCACGACCCGCCAGCCTACCCATGGTCGATCGCCTGGTTCGGCGGACTGGTCGCGAAGCAGCAGGGCAACCTCGACGAAGCCGTGAACTATTTCCGCCAGGTGATCGAAACGCCGTGGCCGCTGGCCCGCGAACGGGGATTCGACTTCTCGCGTGACGACCGTGTGCGCGTGGAGCTGGCGGAGACGCTTCTGGAGATCAGCCGAACCGGGAGCGGCGCTAACGCGAATCGGGCGGAGCTTTTGACTGAGGCGGAAGCCCATCTGCTAGCAGCGCTGAAGGAGGACAGCGAGCATGCGTCTGCCCACTACCTCCTCGCCCAGGTGTATGAGTCGAAGGGCGATTCGGTGCTGGCGACGAAGCATCGGTCGCTTCACAATGTCTACCGTCCCGATGACAACGCACGCGATGTCGCGGTGAATGCGGCGCGTATTCGCTATCCTGCGGCGGACCGGGCCGCGGAGGCGATCGTTCTCCACGACCTCAACCGCTCCGGGGCATTCGAGCTCCCGGAGGAGGCGGTCGCCGGTACCGCGACGGCTGAGCCCGTTGCGAGCGCGGGGAATGGGCAGGCACGATGACCAACGCGAATCACCCTGAGTCGGATCGGCTGCCGGAAACCAATGCGACGGCCGAGGAGGCTGCCGCCGCCGACCGTCGCGTCGGCAAGGCGGTCGGTGCTTCGATCGCCCTTCTCCTCTTGGTGGGCGCTATCGCCGGCGGGGCTTGGTGGCTGACACGGCCAAAGCCGGATCCGGTTCGTCCGGTGGAGCCAGTTCCCGCGCCTACCGGCGCCAAGGCCGTTCCTCCAGGGGCAATCGTCGAGGTGATGTACGCCGAGACGGGGCCGTCGATGGGGATCAACTTCGAGCGGACCAACGGAGCGACGGGCGAGAAGCTGCTGCCCGAGACCATGGGCGGGGGGGTGGCCCTTGCGGACTTCGATGGAGACGATACGCCGGATGTTCTCTTCATCAACGGCGATCACTGGCCTTGGAACAGGACCGAGGCCGCCATCCAGCCATCGCCACATCTCTATGTGAACCTCAACAAGGGGCAGTTCGCCGAAGCGACGAATCGAAGCGGAATCGACGTCCCGATGCAAGGCATGGGCGTGGCGGTGGGGGACTATGACGGCGACGGGAAGTCGGATGTCTTCATCAGTGCCGTGGGGCAGGATCGGCTCTTCCGAAACGTGACTGAGATGCGCGGGGTACCGCGATTTGAGGACGTCACGGATCAGGCGATTCCAAAGGAGTCGCAGTGGGGGGCATCGGCGGGCTTTCTCGATTTCGACCGCGATGGAGACCTCGATCTCTTCGTGTGCAACTATGTCGAGTGGTCGCCGGAGATCGATCGCAAGGTGGGCTTCTCGCTGACCGGAAGCGGTCGGGCGTATGGGCCACCAACCGGGTTTGCCGGGGCCGATTCATTCCTCTGGCGTAACGAAGGCAACGGCACCTTCAAGGATGTCTCGGTCGAAGCGGGCATCCAGGTGCGAAACGAGGCAACCGGAAAGCCGGTCGGGAAGTCGCTCGGCGTGACCTTCGTCGACGTTGATCGGGACGGCTTTCTTGAGATCCTCGTTGCGAATGATGGCGTTGTGAATTTCCTCTTCAGGAACAAGGGCGACGGCACGTTCGAGGAGGTCGGGCGCCGTTCGGGATTCGCTTTCGATCGGGCGGGAAGCGCTCGCGGAGCGATGGGAATCGACGCCTCGTGGTATCGCGACGATGGTCGGCTCGGAGTGGCGATAGGCAACTTCGCCAACGAGATGAGTGCCCTCTACGTCTCGCGAAAGGGTGACGACCAGAAGGCCCTTCGCTTTGCTGACGACGCCATTCCCGAGGGGATCGGGCCGGCGACGCGCCGCGTGTTGACGTTCGGCGTCCTCTTCATCGATGCCGATCTGGATGGATGGGAGGATCTCCTCCAATGCAACGGGCACATCGAGGAGGAGATCAACCGGACCTACCAGAGCCAGCGGTACCGCCAACCGGGTCAACTCTTCCGCAACATTGCGGGGCTTGCACCGGATGGGCAGGCGTTCTGCGAGTTGCCCGGCCGAAAAGCGGGCGACCTGACCAATGAGATGATCGGGCGGGGAATGGCTTTCGCTGATGTCGACGGCGACGGGGATCTGGATTTGATGATCGTTCAGCCCAAGGGGATCCCCTACTTCCTTCGCAACGACCTGGCCAATCGAAACCACTGGATCCGAATCAAGCTGGTGGGCAAGGGCAAGAACCGTGATGCCATCGGGGCGGAGATTGACGTCATTGCCGAGGGACGAGCGCGGCGAAAGCAAGTCATGCCGACCCGAAGTTACCTCTCCGCTTCGGAAAAGATCGTCACCTTCGGCCTTGGAGAGGCAGCGGCCATCGATACTTTGCGAGTTCGCTGGCCTGACGGCAGCGAGCAGGTCATCGACGGTGGATCGGTTCGCGTGGACCGGCTCAACGTGATCGAACAGGAAGGTAGCTGACAGCCGAAGGGGCCATTGGGCATTTCGGGCAGCGGCCCAGCTATTTTCAGGAATGGGCTCTCACGCCGATGGGCACGCCGGGCATGTAGTCCGTGTGTGTTTCCCCCGGCGGGCGGCACCGAGTTTGCGAGGTGCCGACCCGCCGGGATGTTCTCGTTCGATATCCAAGGGTCGAACGATCGCGGCATGGGGTCGAATCCCCGTCGAACGGGCCCCATTGGCCAGTCCAATCCAAGTCACGTCCCGCAATCTGTCGCGAGAGCGGGTGACGCTGTGCCCTCCAGGAGCTTCTACCATCACCTCTTTGGGGGCGGGATGCGCCGGAAGCCCAGCTTCCCCTCGTCGAAGTGGGGTTCCCAGTAGTAGGGCGCCTGCCGAAACGGCGACGGTGCGTTGTACTGCCGAATCTCGCCAGACGACGCTGCAATCGTGAGAACCTGCGTCTCCGGAGACAGAACCGCCCACTTCGCAGCGATGGGAGGGGCCTCCATCCACGCTCGCAACTCAAGGGTGTCCGGGCTAAGGACAGTAGGATGTCCGAGCGCACTTGTCGCAATCAAGCGAGACTCATCTGGCACAATCAAGAACCCCGCGTCGGCGCGCGTGATGTTGCTGCGCAGCGGATCCTGTACGGGGCTAATCTCAGGAAGAGCACGCGCAATTCCGCCGTTGTCGATCCAATACCAGGTGTTGCGACTATGCGAATAGTTGAGTGCCGGTTTGGTGTGTGCGAGAGACCTCGGCAACGCCGCTTTAGACACGATTCGGCCAGATCTTGCGTCAAAGGCAATTGCTGAGATATCTGGATCGCTCGTTTGAACCACAATGATCGCTTCGTCCGACCGAACGATGCGGGCCTCTTTCGGATCAAGTTGGATCGGAGGCGCAACCCATACTTCGCTTCCTGTCCGAGTATCCAACCGACATAGAACTCCTCCGGCATCCAAGACTATCAGTGAATCATGAAGTGAGGCCATGGCGATCACGAGATCCGAAGTTTGTGCGATCTCCACAACCTCGAAATTCGGCGCATCCGCCCGCATGAGCGATTCTGGAGTTGCCCACGCCACCATATTGCCATCTATGCTAATCGCAACTGGGCCATGAAGGCCGGGAACACGGCAAACGACGGTCTTCGCGAATTCTGGACGGAGTCGGGCGTGATAGAGGTCCCCGTCACTTGTGAATAGGGCCAGGGTGTCCCCGGTCGTAGAGGCTGCGAAGGACGCGATCTCAAGGCCGAGGTTTAGACGACTGTCCGAGCGCGGGCAAAGCCGATCTTGGGATGAAGGCCATATGCAAACGCGGCCATCCGCCGACGAAGTTGCTATGAACTCGTCATTGCTTGACCAGCAAATCGACGTTGTGGCGGCGCAGTGTGCCGATGTATTGCATTGGTAGCGCCCTGTGCCGAAGTCAAATATCACAAATGCGCCATTCGCAAGTCCCAAGGCAATTCGGTCTCCCTCGGAGGAAACCGACGCCGAGGTAACGGCAGGCCCATAGCTCGCGTCCGGAAATTGTTGCCACTTTGAGTCGGAAAGCAGCTCAAGCCCTCGGTCTCGTGAAATGCGAAGTAGTCCCGCGGGTGAAGCAATCAGGCAGGCCATAACGACTGCGTCGGTGCTAGGGGGAGTCTTGCCTTCATCCAGAATCTCCGTTCCCCTCTCGACGTCGAAGGTCCGAAGACAGCCGTCAGTGGCGAGCGCGAGCGTTGAATTGGAGAGCCACGCGATTGGTCCGTTGTTCCTGCCTTGCAATGGGATTGTGCAGACAGCGTAAGGAGGGAGGGCGATAGAAGTGACCTCCAAACTGTCGGTGTAAAGAGTAGCGCACCGTAGCGAGTCCGGCGACATGGCCAGATCGATCCCTGATACAAGTGTGACCGTAGAGAGATCGGCGCAGTTGCGAAGTTCTATAACGCCATCGGAGCGGCAAAAGCAGTAGCGGCCGATTGCCCCCTTTAAGCGGGTCATGCGATGAAGCTCAAAACCGGTGGAAATCGGGTCAGGTGGCTCAAGTCCTGGCTGGAGGCACAGTTGTCGAATACGGCCTTCCGGAAGTGCGACCGTGATTGTTTGATCGTTAGGGCCGAACTCAGCAGCCTTGATTGGTACGCCAAGCGAGGCCTCAAACAATGGCCTTGAGGCAATCGCCTCTATCGCCGTGTTTTCCCAATATCTGAGCGGTGTCCCGCTTGAGTACATTGAGGCCAATGCGAGGCTTCCTCGCGCGAGAGCCGCGGAGGCGTCTCTCATCAAAGACGCTGTCAGGCGATCCTCCGCGGTCGAGAGATCGGAACGCGATTGCTTCCAGGCACTAGCTCCCAGGATCGCCAATGACACTCCCAACCCAAGTGAGAGAATCAGCAGAAGAGCGCGACTGTGCAATCTGACCCATCGGCGTGTACGACCGGACAGGCTTTGGCGAGCGACGGGGCTGGCTCCGCGCGATAGGCGAATCATGTCATCGCAAAGTTCGATGGCATCGCAATACCTCATATCGGCTAGCGGCTCAAGACACTTTGCCGCGACGGCACAGACGTCGTCAGGGATGTCACGGCAGACGGTTGATGCGGGCGCCGGCACAGCCGAGTTAAGGAGCTGCCCGATTTCGAACGGACTAAGGCCCGAAATGTTCAAAGGTCGGCGCGCAGTTAGTAGCTCATACATGAGAACGCCGAGCGAATAGACGTCTGCTCGAGCGCCACATTGCTCTGTGCGATGAGTAAACTGCTCAGGCGCCATATACTCGTACGTGCCAATCCAACCAGTGGAGCCACTCGGACAGTCTGTTCGAGGGACGACACCTTCGGCGGCGCGCGCCAATCCAAAGTCGATGAGCTTCACGGCACCATCGCGTCCCACCAAGGCATTGGTGGGTTTGATGTCCAGATGAACCACGCCGTTGCGATGGGCATGGGCAACCGCTTCGCAGAGTTGAAGGAAGAGCCGAACGATCGCCGTGAGATCGCCGTCAAGGCGACGTGCGGCAACGGTGATCGGCAAGCCGCCTTCCACCAACTCCATCGCGAGGTAGGCCATGGGCAGGCCCGCCGGGCCGATGACGGTGCCGGCGCCATAGACCGTCACGATGCCTGGGTGCCTCGCCCGATCCAGAAGCGTCGCTTCTGCGCGCAGCCGCTTGATGCCAGCCTCGGAGAGGCATTCCGGATGGAGCACCTTGAGGGCGACGGTTCGCCGGGGGACATCCTGCTGCGCTTCGAAAACCTCGCCCATTCCACCGCCACCCAGGCGCCTGAGAATGGTGAAGTCGGCCACCTTGTCCCCGATGCGAACGCGGTCGGAGGACATGCGGATCTCCTCGCAAACATCTCCTTTCCCCGAGGAGATGGCATCGAGAAGGACCTCGATGGCGTCATGACGCGACGTGTCGCCCTTACCTTCTTCCCCAAGGTGTGTTGAACGCGCGTCGCCAAGGTCGGCATCGCCCCGCGACCCAAACGCGACCTCCCCAGACTCAGATTGATTCTGCACAACGGTCCTCGCATGCAAGGGCGATTGCCCAGATCGCCGCCATCAGGGTACCGGTCGGTGCGTCAAAGAAAAAGGGGCGGACTCGGAAGAGTCCGCCCCAAGGTCAAGAAGCCTGAAATCGAGAATTAGCGGCAGGCGCCCCATTCGCCGAGAAGAATCGCAAGGTCGCCGGCGTCAACGCTACCGCTTGCATTGAGATCCTGAATGCCGCCAGGATTGCCCCATGCCCCGAGGAGCGACGCGAGGTCGGCCGCGGTGACGGAGCCGTCCCGGTCGAAGTCGGCCGGGCACGCCGGGGCAGACTCGCAAATGCCCACGGTGAGCTTGAAGGACGCCAGAGCACACTCAAAGGTCGAGTTGTTGGGGTTGTCACTGGCGAGGAAGCGAATCGTCATGGTTCCGGTCGGCGATACCGTGACATCGGAGAATCCTTCCCAGGCGCTGTTCGTCGTGCCAATGGAACGAACCGTCGTCCATGTGGCGCCGCCGTCAGTTGAGGACTGGATTCGGAGCTGGTCCGCTGAGGATGTTCCGAAGTCGTCGTTGTAGACCCAGGCCGTGTAGTTCAGGCTAATGGGAGCGTTCGCTGTCACGTTGTAGGTCGGAGTGGTCAGGGTGGTGGGACCGCCATCGACGTCCGCCGCCGCATTGCCGCCGCCGACGACACCTTGGCCGGTGAACCAGCAGATGGTCCCCATACCGACTTGGTCATTCTCGGTCTGCACCGGGATCGCACCGTTCACGGTTCCGATAGGGTCATCAATCACCCACTCTCCGCCAGTCAGAGCCGAATTCGTGACCGTCCAGCCTTCCACGCCATTCTCGAAGATCGTGTCAGCCGCGATCTCTGTTCCAGTCACAGGACTGGCCGTGTAGAACAACGACGGTGCACCCTCGGGGCTGGTGAACGTCGTTGGGCTATTCGAGACCATTCCGCTGAAGTAGTAGTCGAGGTACTCGCCGCAGGAGATCGCCGGCAAGGTCGCGGTCCAGCTCGTCGGACCGCCGACGAGGTCGGACGAGGTCCAGGCCCCGCCATTGATTCGGTAGTTGACGTCAAGCGTTCCGGCCACGATCGTCCCGCCGCCGATCACGTCGGTCGAGACCGCGAAGGAAGTCTCTTCGCCCGGAGTCACCGAAGCAGGAGTGCCGCCCGGGAAGCTATAGGAGACGCCAATCGGCGGGGCGTTCATCCAGATGTCGATACCGGCGCAACGGCCGATGACGAGATCCTTCCAGCCGTCGCCGTTGATGTCGATCGGAGCGAAGTCATACGTCGCACCGAGGCTGGAGTTGGGGATGATCTGGCCGATCTCGTCGAGCATGGTGTTGCTCGGAACGCCACCGGTGTTGTGGTAGATGTGGGCGCGCCGACCTGTAGACGGGCAGAAGGGCGGAAGGTCGCCGTCGACGTCCGCGATCATGGCGTCCAGGAATCCGTCGTTGTCCATGTCGACGACAACAATCGTCTGGCCGAACTCGCTCAACGAGTCGTTGATCGTGTACGAGGTGAAGTTGGCAAACGTATCGGCGCCGTTGCCGGTGTTGATCAGGAACTTGTCCTTACCGTCGTCGGTGATGACGAGGTCGAGCTTGCCGTCGTTGTTGAGGTCGCCTGCCTCAAGCTGATACGGGGCGGCTGTCGCGATCACGTCCGGACCGCTGAACGAGTTGCCCAGATCGGCCGGCTTCGCGTACAGCACAGCGATGTTCTGTCCGCCAGTGAGCGTGTTGATGCGAACGACGTCGGTGTAGCCGTCGCCGTTCATGTCACGGGTAATGCAGGCCGCGCCGAACGCAGAGGCGAGCTGGGTCGAGGTGAAGCGGGTGTTGGTGGTATCGAAGAAGTACCCCGGGCCCGGACCGCTCGGATCGTTGCCCCAGTTCACGAGGAACTTGTTGTCGTAATCCTTCGACGCGGTTTCGCCGGGACTCTGCTGGCACTCGCCGGCATCGCCGGTGTCGCCGTCGCCGTTCAGGTCGATGCAGACCGTGCCGCTGGTCTCAGGAGTGTCGTAGTCGACGAAGAAGATGTCGGGGAAACCGTCGCCGGTGAGGTCGGCAAGCGCGCCATCGCAGGAGCGTGGGTTGGCGGCGGAGCCGTTCTTGGCGAAGAGGGTGGGAATCCGGTCATTCTCAAACTTGAAGCCCTGCCAATTGCCGTTCACGTCGTCGCCCAGATTCCGGTAGACGCGAGGCTGCCCGAGGATGTCATTCACCTGATCGCTCATCGTGGTGAAGGTGACGAGGTCAAGCCAGCCGTCGCCGTTCACATCGATCGCCTCGACGTCACGGTCGTTGGTCGGGGCAAGAAGTCCGGCATCGCCACCCACATCGGACTGGGTTCCCAACTCCAAGGTGCGATCGGTCAGGACGCCGCCCTCGTTCATCAGCAGGATGTTGGGGAAGCCACCTTGGATCGACCCGGGGAACTTCCGAACCACGATCAGGTCGACATCGCCGTCTTGGTCGAAGTCACCCCATGAGAAGTCCTTCTCCAAGTTGTCGTTCTGCAGGGTGGGGCTCATGACCAGGCGCGTGGCGGTCTGGTTCACAAACGACGTTCCCCACTGCCCCCACGCAGTGGACCCCAGGCCGGCGGCCAAGGTCAAGACAAACAGGCTTCGTGTCACGCTCATCACAGGCTCCTGTAGCTACCAAGCTCGTGCTCGGCCTCGTTCCAGTGCGAGCGGGTCGCAGCGACCCGCACCAATTCCGTCGAAGCGGGACGGCCGCGTTCAGGCGACCGTCCCGTGAAAGGTCATGTCAGGCCATCAGTGCCTTGGTCATCACGCACTCGCGTGGTGCCGCAGTCGCTGACGGAGGATTCGTCGCGACCATTCAGTCGCAAGGTCCCCAAGCGCCGAGGAGAATAGCGAGGTCCGCGGCATCCACCGAACCGCTGGCGTTGAGGTCAAGAGCAGATCCGCCCCAGCCTCCGAGGAGGATGGCGAGATCAGCGGCGTCGACGCCTCCACTGGCGTTGAAGTCTGCCGGGCACGGAACCGAGCAGTCGTCGGGGACGCCATCGAAGTCACCATCAGTCAGCGTACCGACCAGCAGCTCGTAGAGATCCGAGTTGCCGTCTGCGTCGCAATCGCCGTTCGGTCCCTCATAGACCGACTCCATGGCAAGGAAGTCGGTGAGGTCGACATCGCCGTCTTGATCGATGTCGCTGACCGCGCACGGCATGTCCGGGGAGATCCCAGTCGTGCCGTAGCAGTTCTTGAAATCGAGGAAGTCGACGTATTGGATGGATCCGTTGCCGTCGTGATCGAACTCAAGGCGTCCGAGCGAGTCAAGGAACGCAATGAGCTGCTCCTGCTCGACGACCGAAAGGCTATCGAAGGCGTCCGCCGAAGCGGCGCCTTCACCGAACGGGCCGTGGGCCTGAATGGCCAACGTCACACGGTCGGGGAACGTGCCGCCAGCCACGGATGCGTCATGGAGCATCGGATCGCGGGTGCGCAGGTTCCAGAGGGTGGGCGTGCGGAATTCGCTGCCGCTGGCGTCGCCTTGCGGGATGCCATCGGCGAGCGTGCCCATGTCGTGGAGGAGGAAGTCGGAGTAGACCCGAATGGTCTTCCCGCGGAGAGCACTCTCGAGCGTGCGCTGCTTGCCTGTCGTGAAGGATGTCACGTGGCACTTCGCGCAGCCGATGGCGTTGAAGACGGTCTCGCCGGTCATGCCCGACTTCGGAGTCTGCGGGGGGATGCCGAGATAACGTTGGAAGTGGGTGAACCGATCGATTCGGTCATACCCCTGACCATCGGGACCGTCCTCGGGATCGGCCACGGTGTCGCAGCTAGCGAGCTTGACCATATCGCCGTTGGGGGCGTTGTCGAACGGAATGAACCGGTTCGAGAGGCCGAGCTCGTTCTGAGACGCGTCAGCCGAGAACGTGAGGACGGTGGGGACCTGGGCCTTCCAGCCCATTCGGCCAACCTTCAAAACGCCCGGGCTCTCGAACGGTTCCACCATGTGGGCTCGGCCGGAGATGCCGTCGCCGTTGAGGTCGTTCGGGTCGGCGTTGGCCAGGAGCTGGGCATCCGGAATCGCTTCGACGAGACCAAACGCGAGCGAGGCGTTGGTGACGCGCGTGGCGAAGTGGTTCGCGCCGAAGAGGGCGGGATCAAGCTCTTCGCAGCCGCTGGAGATGGCCGCGGCCTGCTTGAGCGAACCGCCAAGGGAGTCCATCGGGTCGAACTCGCCCTTGTTCTCGATGCCGAAACGAGTCACGGTGATGGCACCCCAACCACCGAGCGGGCTCGCGTGGCAAGAGAAACAGCCGGACTTGTTGAAGATCGGGCCGAGGCCGTCTTCCACTTCGAGTGGGGTGGAATAGAGAATTTTGCCGGCTTCGAAAAGAGCCAGCTCGGCCGGGGTCAGGCCGGGCAGCGGAGCGCCAGCCTTAGGTTGGGGGACGGGAAGACCGCCCGCGGATGCGAGCGAGGACGCGCCCAGAAGGGTCACGGCGAGGAGTGAACCTCGGGTGACGACGGGCGACAGGAAGTTCGAAACACGGACTGCTGACCGACGCACAGATGCCTCCTCTTTGCCCCACTTTGGGGGCGGCTTGATCCGCCTGGGGTCGAGCGGGACGTCCCCCTCTAGGGAGGCCCGCTCGGGCGGCGATAACAACACGGAGAGCCGGGACAGGCCGAACCCACCATTCGGCCGTCTGACGGCTTCCACTGTGACCGACGCTGCTCCCGTGGCGACGAGTCACCGACGGAATCAACGTGTTTTGCCTCAAACTCATCCCAAGCGGTATCCGGCACAGTGGATCTGGGACCTCAACCGGCAGTGCACGACTGACGAAGGAGGTCTTCCGCTGGGGCAGGTCCGAGTTGCATAGAGGCTATTGCATATGCGTGGAATGTCCAGCCCGTTTCAACAGGTCCTCTCGACTTCCCTTCCCAATTTCTCGGCGACTGCGCCGAAAGCGGGTTGATGCCTGAGAGGTGGAGGCTCGAACGATCTCGGGCCCAGCCCTTGAACTCGGGAATCTCCCGGCGATCCGTCCGGAGCCAATCGCCGACCCATTTGCCTCCCTCCCGAACCCGACCTCTATACTCGACCCTCCACCGCGCCCTGCTCCCTCTTGAGGTTGGTTCTCCGTGCGACGTCCTCTGCTTCTCCCGCTCATCGCGGGAATCGCCGTTTTGTCCGCGACGCTTGTCGGCTTTGGGCAAGTGTCACCCGGCCCTCCGGGGTCCAAGCCGCCGAGCACTGCACCTGCACGGGAAGCGTCACCTCCGACCGGAAAGCCGACAAACCAGCCGAACGGTCCGACCGTACCTCCGGGCCAAGGCACGTCCGTTCCTGGTGGCGCGCCTGCCGACGACAAGACTCCTCCCGAGAAGGTCGTTCCGCTGGTCAGTTACCCCGATGACCCGAAGCTGGCCATCGCCCAGCGGCTGCTGTCGAGTGGCCATTTCGAGTACGCGAAGAACCTCATCACACAAGTGCTCGATGCTCGTCCCGAAGTGGGTCGCGCGGAGTTCTTCCTTGGCGTTGCCCTGACCAAGATGAAGAAGTACGAGGACGCTCGCCCGCATCTTGAACGATCGCTTCAGCTTCGTCAGCCATTCCCCGAGGCGAAGCATGCCCACCACTTCATGGGTTGGGCGAGCTATCACTTGGGCGAGCTTGGTCGAGCCCGAAGCGATTTCGAGGCTCACCTCGCCGAGGTGCCCGATGAGCCGGACTCGATCTTTGCGTTGGGCCTCATTGCGTTTGATGAAGATCGCCTCGACGACGCTGAGAAGCATTTCCAGAAGGCGATCGAGCTCCAGCAAGATCCGAAGGCGAGCCGCCGTGACCTCGCGAAGGCATGGATCCGCTTGGGTGACCTCTCGATGCGGCGGGACGATCCCGCCAAGGCGGAAGAACGGTACATGACCGGTCTCTCCTACTTCGCCGACCACTACGAGGGCTGGGCGAAGCTCGCTCGCTCGCGAGAGCGATTGGGCAAGGTGAAGGAAGCCGAGAGCGCTCGCAATGAAGAGCAGCGGGCCCGAGAGCGGGTGGGCGTCAAGGACATTGAGGCGCCGCTTCCAGTGCCCCCCGCGCCTCCCACGAATACCGACGCGCCTCCCGCCCCGTCATCGATCCCCGCGACGCCGCCGACCGACGCCGGCAAGCCCGCTTCGCCTTCCAAGTAAGGCATCGGGGCGTCGCCTGCGCCGATCACAACGCCACATCGATCTACATCGATTGCAAGGACAGCACATGGCCATTCGACCATTGACTCCACGCCGTTCGCTCCGGGCTTGTTCTTTCGTCGCCTCGCTCAGCGCCTGCGGATCGCTTGGTTGCAACACGTTCGCGGCTGACACGACCAGCGCCATGCGATTCACAGACGTCACGGGCTCGAGCGGCATTCAAGCCACCATGACCTCGGGCAGCCTGCCGAGTACGCAGATCCTCGAGGTCAAGGGCGGAGGCCTCGCACTGATCGACTTTGACGGCGACGGCGACCTCGACCTCTTCCTTCCCAACGGCGCCACCCTGGCAGATCCCGAGCGGGGCCCTGGAGCCAAGCTCTTTCGGAACGACTCGAAGCCTGACGCCCTCACCTTCGTCGACGTAACGGCGGCGAGCGGGATTGACCATCATCGCTGGAGTTTCGGCGTCACCGTCGGGGATATTGATGCCGACGGCCATCTGGACATCTTCATCGCCTGCTACGGTCCCGATGTCCTCCTTCGCAACAAGGGCGATGGCACCTTTGAGGACATCACGACCAAGGCCGGCGTTGCCGGATCGGTCCAATCATCCGCGCCGAAACTCGATTGGAGTACCGGCTGCGCGTTCGGGGATGTCGACGCCGACGGCGACCTCGACCTCTTCGTTGTGACCTATCTCGAAATCGACCCGTCCAACCTGCCGGGGACCACGCTCTTCCGTGGCCTCGAGGTCATGTCCGGTCCGATCGGCATGCGAGGTCAGGCGGATCGCCTCTTCCGCAATCGCGGCGACGGCACCTTCGAGGACATCAGCGAGGCGAGCGGAATCACCAAGGTGAAGCCGAGCTATGGACTCGGGGTAGCCATGCTGGACTTCACGGGAGACGGGAAGACCGACATCTTCGTCGGCAACGACAGCCAGGCGAGTCACTTCTTTCGCAACGTGGGCGAGTCCGGCTCGGCTTCGGATGCACCGCCGACCTTTGTCGAGGAAGGAGTTCGCAACGGCCTTGCCACGAACATGGAAGGGCTGGAGCAGGCGACAATGGGGATCGCCATCGGCGACGTCGACGGCAACGGCTGGCCCGACATCTTCACGACGAATTTCTCGAGCGATACCAACACCCTGCGAGTCAACAAAGACGGCAAGTTCTTCGATGAGCGCACGAGCCAGTATGGTCTTGCCGCCGTCAGCCGACCCTATCTCGGTTGGGCCACTGCCTTCGCCGATTTCGAACACGATGGCGACGAGGATCTCCTCATCGTGAACGGCCATGTCTATCCGCAGGCGACGAAGAAGTCCTTTGACTCCGAGTACGAGCAGCGCACCTTGCTTCACGAGCGTCGCGGTAAGCGGTTCGAGACGCTCAGCGAAGCGGGCAATTGGAAGCTCGAGCCGCATCGTGATCGCACCGCGGTCTTCGCCGATCTGGACCGGGATGGCGATGTCGACATGGTCATAGGCGAGTTGAACGGCCCGATGCGCGTCATCCGCAACGACCACGCCAAGGCCGATGTGAAGGACTGGCTGGTGGTGACACCGATCGATCGACGGCCCAAGATCGGGAATCGCCTCGGCGTCGGGTCTGTGCTCACGGTGCGGTCGAAGGACCCCGACGGGACCGAACGGGTACAGCGTCGCTGGCTCTGGGGAGGCGGCCCCTTCAATTCAACCATCGCCCCGGAACTGCATGTCGGCGTCCCGGCGGGGAGCACCGCGGTGCACATCGAATTCGTCTGGCCGGACGGTCTGAAGGTCGAGCAGGATGGCGTCGAGCTAGGTCAGCGGATCGCGATCGAGCGGAAGTGAACAAGTTCGCCGCGCGAGCTTGGGTCGGCGTATCGGGCTTCCATCACAACACGATCTCGACGATCTCAAACCGCTTCGCGCCACGGGGGAGGTCAACCCGGACGACCTCGCCGACGCGGGCCTTCATGAGGGCCACGCCCATCGGGCTGGTCGTTGTCACCTCGATGTACTCCAGATCGAAGCGGCCGGTCGACTCGCCAACCAACTTGTAGAGGTCGTCATCGCCGCGATCGACATCGCGAAGCCGGACCATCATGCCCACGAAGACCATGTCGGTCGGCACGCTCGCCTCGCCGGCGATATGGGCACTGGCAAGGCGGCTCTCGACCTCCTTGATCTTCGCATCGTTCATCGCCTTGTCTTCGCGTGCCGCGTGGTACTCAGCATTCTCGCGAAGGTCCCCCAGGGCCCGCGCCTCCTGGATGCGCTGAATGAGCATCTTGTCCGCCGCCCGTAGCGACGACAGCAACTGCTCAAGCTGGGACTTTTCCTCGGGGGTGATGAAGTTCATGCGATGCCAATGCTGACAGGTCGTTGTCTGGTTTTCTCGTTGTCGCGGGGGCGTCTCGATGGTGAGGCGACGGACCCTTGATTGGGAGGGGAGGATACCGGCGATGCGCGGCGAAGGCCAGTGTGCTCTCCAGCCGCGGCACGTCGCAGGGTGAGGGTGCCGCTGGCGCCTCACGCAACGGCCGATTCGAGGTCGGCGTCGATGCGTGGAATCAGGGGCCGGATGAGGATTGCCGCGATCCAGAGGGCAAGGGCAACCCACCAGCTTCGCGAAGCAAGCTGCCACTCAATCAAGGTCGGTTCGGTCGGGCCGCCGGCGCAAAGCGCGTCGACGGCCGTCAACGGACTGAGGCTCGCCATTGTCCACCAATCGCTCGGGTCGGAAGGCCCCGGTCGATTGGTGAAGGGCAGTGACTCGTGACCGATGGTCATAACGGACGGAACGCCTGCGACGAGGAGGACCGTGGCGATCATGGCTATGGTGCGAATCAGACCGAGCCCGCGGCGGGCCGGGATGGACCCGACGGAGAGAATCGCGGCGATCGCCACCGACCAACCCATGAGGCAAAGGTCGATCGCGGCGGAGCGTAGCGGCGGCCACGTGGTCACAAGGCGGAGCGGCCAGATGACCACTTGCGCAAGACACAAGAGAACAACAAGGTCGAGGAGCGTCTGGCGAATCGGCCACGGGCGCAGGCCTCCGCTGAGCCGAACCACTGGCCACGCGATGCCGATGCCCAGTCCGATCGAGAGAAGGAGCAGCCGCACGCCAGGCGTGTAGGAGGCCGCATGCATTTGCACCGGCGGCTTCACGCCGATGGTGAGTCCCCATGCGATCATCAGCCACGCCGAAGCGAGGAAGATCAGGCCGCGCGGTGGTGTGGGACGCGGAAGGCGTGGCATGAGAGGTGTGCGTGCCCCACACGGCGAGAGGTCAACGTGATGGCGGTGAGGTCAAGGGCTGAGCCCGCCGCCGCTGTTCGGTCAGGAGTCGTTGGCAGCGTACGCCTGATTCTTTTGGTCGCCCGCCCGGTCCGCATCAGCAGCACTCGAGGACGGTTCTCTCGGGGCCAAGGTCACGACATCGAAGCGGATGTCGAGGGTGCGGCCGGAAGCGTCGTCGACCCGTTTCGAGGCCCGATAGAGGGCATCAAGACAGGCCAGCTTACGGTCGGCGGGCATTTCGCTCAGCGAACGGTCCGCCGGATCGCCGCCCCAGACGATGCGCGTGTCCCGATCAGTGACGAGTTCCACGATCCCTTCGGCTGCGAATCGGGTCGTGTCCACGGCCCTGACCTGCCCATTGGCAAACCAGACGCGATCCCGAAGCAGATCAACCAGGTTGATTGCGGCCCGAAGGTCGGTGCCGAGCCAGAGGTCGCCAGGTTCGGCGGGCTTGGGCATCGCAACTCCCAAGACCAGCGGCAATCGCGGGCGCTCATCGGATCCGCTGTAACGGACCGGCAGCCTGCGTCCGCTCGCGTCAATCAAATGGTCTTCATCGCCCGAACGAACCAGAGCGAAGGGCACCCGAAACTCGGCGGTGACGGCGATTTCGGTCTCCGACCGTCGGCGAACCTGCTCGATACGTGTGAACCAGCCGCTGGTGATGAGCTGTTGATGTACCCGCTGGAGCGCCCCGACCTCAAGGGGGCTCGCCGAGGCCATCGCCTGATGCGACGCTTGGGCGAGTTCGTTCAGGGTCGCGGCGGGCATCCAGGTCGGTGGGTTGGAGAAGACGATTCGAACCTTGGCGGGGTCGATCATCGCCCGCGATTCGGCATAGGCGTTCAGGTGGGGAAGACCGCGATGAATCCCGTAGCCGATGCCCCCGACGACGCCGCATGCCAGAATCGCCATAGTCAGGCCTCTGGCCCCCGATGCGGAGGGAACAAGCGAGGAGAGGACCCCCGAGAAGACATCCATCGCGGCTCGGAGGAGGGAGCGCTTCTGACGCGACGAGCGGGCCGGGGATGGTGAGCGAGCCATGGGGGACGAGCGATGGGCGGACGACGGGTCCGATGGATCAGGAACGAGGAGGCTTCGAAACGCGCCTCAAGAGGTCACCATCGAACCGAATGCCCGAGGGCCTTTGGAATCGCCGGGGGAATCAGGCGTGGCGACGCCACCGAGGTTGCCGGTGGCCTCCGGCGGACCGCTTCGTTGGCGTGCGAAGGCCCGTCGGACGAGGCCGGCACAGAGGTCGGTCATGGTGAGCCCGCGGTGCGCTGCCGCCTTGGGCACCAGCGAGTGGGTGGTCATGCCGGGCATGGTATTGATTTCAAGGAACCAAACGCCGATCTGGCCGGCCCGCTCCTCAACCAGGAAGTCGGCCCGAGCCAAGTCGCGGCAGCCCAGTCGCTCCCAGACCGCCCGAGTGAAGCGGGCGAGCGCCTCGGCCACTCCAGGGGGCAGGACAGGTTCAAGCAGGTAGCGGGTGTCCTCGCGGTGGTACTTCGCCTCGTAGTCGTAGAACTCGACCGCCGGAACAATCTCGATGATCGGCAGGACCTCGGTCCCGTTCGGGCCGTCGATGATCCCCACCGTCACCTCGCGGCCCCGCACGTAGCGTTCGGCGAGCACCCGTTTTCCCATGGCGTGGAGTCGGGCGGCAGCCGCCTCTGCTTCCGCAGCGGTCTGGCAAATCGAGAGTCCAACCGAGGACCCTTCGTTGGCGGGCTTCACCACGATCGGCGGGTCGAGGTCGATCGACTCACCGGGGCGGACCTCGCGCGATGCGGGCGTCGGCACGCCGATCTCACTGGCCAACGCCTTGGTCAGGACCTTGTCCATGGCCCGGGCCGCGGCCTTCGGGCGGCAGCCGACATACGCGACGCCAAGGGCCTCGAGCAAATCCTGCATCGGGCCGCCTTCGCCAAAGGGGCCGTGCAGAACGGGGAAGACGACGTCGGGGCGATGGGCTCGCAACTCGTCCAGCGACGGGGTCGCAACCTCGACTTCGATCACGTCGATGTCCGGCGCCTTGCGAAGCGCCGCCGCCACTTCGGCTGCGCTCATCATGCTGACGTCATGTTCCGCATCGGGACCGCCCTTGAGGACTAGCGTTCGAATCACGACATCACTCCTTTGACTTCGCATTCCCGGCCGCGGCTCCCTCGAACGCCGGCTCGGGCGTTCGCGACCAATGGACGACCTCGGTGACGAGTTCCACCCCGTGCTTCTCAAGGACGACGCGCTTGATGTGCCGGACGAGTTCGACGATGTCGTGGGCCCGGGCCCCGGACTTCACCGCGATGAAGTTCCCGTGTTGCGGCGACACATAGGCGCCGCCAACGGTGCTGCCCTTGAGTCCGGCGAGGTCGATGAGCTTGCCCGCGCTGACCCGATCGCCCGTACGCGGGTCGGTCGGATTCTTGAACATGCAGCCGGCCGAGTGATCGGCCAGCGGCTGCGTCGACTTCTTGTAGGCGAAGATCTCCTTCACCCGGTCGCGCAAGGCAATCGGATCGGTCTCTTCCAGCCGAAACGCCGCCCAGAGGATGATCGGGTCGCGCAGATTCGTTTCGCGGTAGCCAAAGAGAATCTCACTGGCCGGGTAGACCCGCACCTCGCCACCTTCGGAGAGGCATCCAACGCTGTGCACCGCATCGCCGATCGCACCGTACGCGCCGCCTGCATTCATGCGAATCGCGCCGCCGACCGAGGCGGGAATTCCCGCCATCTGGGCCAGGCCCCCCAGCCCGCGGCGAACGGTGTCGTTCAGGGTCTTGGCCAGATCGGCGCCGGCACCGACCCGCATCGCCTCGGTCGCGCCGCTGGCGTTGTAGCGAAGCTCAGTGAAGCAGGGGGCGTCGAGCTTGAGGACGATCCCATCGACGCCCTCGTCGGCGACCAGGAGATTCGCACCCGAGCCGAGCACCCGCACCGGGATGTTCTCCCGCCGGGCCCTGCGAACGAGTGAGGTCAGGGCCTCGAGCGTGCGCGGTCGCACCAGGAAGTCCGCAGGGCCGCCGATCCCGTACCACGTCAGCGAACCGAGCGGGGCGTCGGTTCGCACGTCGACATCGAGGTCGGCGAAGAGGGAACTGGGGCGGGACGAGGTGGTCACGGTGAAGGCGCTCATGAGACGTGGACCGGCCCGAGGCAGGGCGAGGCAACGATCCCCTCACGGCCGGAACTCCCCGCGCATCGGCCGGTGTCGGCGACCTTCGCCCGTCGCAGGTACTCCTCGGCGATTTGGTTCACCGGCCCGGCGCCCATCACGACGACAAGGTCGCCCGGTCGACAGATCTCCTCGAGGTGATCGACGATCGCATCGAAGTGGGCGATGTGGAGGGCGTCGACGCGCCGCTCTCGCAACTTGTCGACAAGGTCGTTGGCCGAGACTTTCGTCTTCTCGATCTCGCTGTCGCGGACGAAGTAGATCTGCGGCACGATCACAATGTCGGCCGACGAGAAGCTGGTCGCAAACTGGTCGAGCAGGAATCGCGTTCGGCTGTGTTGGTGCGGTTGGAAAACGCAAATCAGTCGCTTGGGGTTCTCGAACGCCCGCAGGGCTCGAAGCGTCTTCTCGCATTCGGTTGGGTGGTGGCCGTAGTCGTCGTAGACGGTGACGTCCTTGTCGCTCGAACAGGCCAGGGGGCTGGTGGTGCGGGCGATGCGGGAGCCGAGTCGCTGCATGCGCCGATCGACGCCCAGGAAACGGGGGAGGGCGTTGGCGATCTCCTCCCATTCGACCCCGAGCCAGTGGGCCATGATCGCGGCGGCAGCGGAGTTGAGGGCCATATGGTCGCCGTGGACGGAGAGGTCCCACTGGCCGAGCCAGACGCCATCCTGAAGGACGCCGGCCCGCGATGCCTTGGCGTCGAAGAAGACCTGGTAGTCGGCCATCGGCGAGAAGCCGAAGGTGGCGACCTCACAACGCAGGCCGGCGGTGATCTCGCGGCGATGGGCTCCCTCGTCGGCGATGAGGAGCTTGCCACCAAGCTCGATCGGTGGCAGGAGCTCGGCGAAGTCGCGGAAGCTCTGCACGATCGCGTCGATGTTGGCGTAGCAGTCGAGGTGATCCTCCTCGACGTTGTTGATGAGGCCGATGGTCGGATGATGGTGATGGAAGCTGCGGTTGAACTCGCACGCCTCGCAGACCAGGATGCCGGGCTTGCCCTTGAGCGGTCCCGTCGGGATCGTCAGGGAACCGGTTCGCGAGCCGCCGCCGAGGTGCGAGCAGGTCGCACCGACGATGACCGAGGGGTCGAAGCCCGACTCGATCAGGATGTGGGAGAGCATCGCGGTCGTCGAGCTCTTCCCGTGGGTGCCTGCGACCGAGACGGCGGTCCGGCCGCGCTGGGCCCGGCCGAGTGCCTCGGCGTAGTTGATGACTTCGATGCCGCGGGCCTCGGCGGCGAGGACCTCCGGGTGGTCGGGACGGATCGCTGCGCTGGCGATGACCAAGTCACACTGGCTCGGCAACTGTCCACTGGGTGTACCGGTCGTGACATTCATCCCTCGGGCACTCAAGGCGCGGGTGAGTTCGCTGGGGCTCGCGTCCGAACCGGAGCAGACGGCCCCACGCGTGGCCAGCATCTGGGCAAGGCCGCTCATCCCCGAGCCGCCGATCCCGATGAAGTAGAGATGTTTGCCCGAGAAGTCAGCGTCCGCTTGGAAGGGGCGTGAGGCAGCGCTCGTCGCGACGGGGCGAGGTTCGTTGGATGGCATACCGAGTGAAGGGCCGAGAGGTACTGGAAAGCCGGCGGTGACCCGAGCACGTCGGAACCTCGCCGGCGGAGAGTGCAGGAATGCGGGACAACCCCCGCTTGGCTGCCGGCAGGGTGACGCGGCGTCTCAAGCGGAGGTGAACATGTCTGCTGACTGCGATGGTATCGGCGAGGGCCTCGAAGATGCGTGACCATTTCCGAGGTCCGTCCCTGCCCCGACAGGGTCGCCGAGTGAACGTGTCCCACGGCGATCAGACCCCCAGCACCAGCTTCGCCAGAGCGCTGCCGGCGACAGCCACCAGCGACCAGCGCAGGGGCCGGGGAAGGGCGTCGAATGCAGCCGACACCGCATGGAAGGCGGTCGTGACCTGGCGCCCGAGGCCCCGGCCGTTCGGAATCCGCTTCGCATAGTCCTGCCAGGAGAGGGGAAGGCGGACGACGTCCAGGCCGGATTCCAGGGCGGTCAGGGTGACCTCCTCCACGAGCACCCGGTCGCGCTGGTCGCGAACCAGGAAGATGCGGAGGCGGGTGCCTGCTCCCCAAGCGGCAGGGACCGTCTCTCCGGGGAAGAACCCGTTGCCGGTGAGATGGGAGCCGAAGTCATTGGCGATGGCGAGACTGAAATCCGGGCCGAGCGAAGTCTTGATCAGGACGCCGTCGCAGTCGACGATGTTGAGGTTCGAACGGGACTCGCCGTACGGATACGAGAAAAGGCGGGACATACGTGCACTCCAGAAGGTGAAGCGATGCGAATGGGAGGCCAGACGCAGTAGAATTCGCCCGATTCGTGGGTGAGGGGACTGGTCTATGGAAAGTGATTGGAAGTGATTTCAATGATGGCAAGTGATGGCAAGTGATGGCTCATGATCAAGCCTGATCAAACCTGATCAAGCGAGACCAGATCGCCCGTCACTCGGGGAACCCGCCCGGACATCGCGGCGGTGGGGGAGCGTGATGCATGAGGCGTGACATCGGGTCGAGGTTGAGCGAAACGGAATTCGAGGAGGTTCGACCTGGCATCGTCGAGGCGTTCGGTGCCTCCGACGGCACGGACCTCATCGCGAAGTTCCTGGCGGAACGAGCCAGTGAGCACCGCGCCTTGACGATCACGTTCGTGGAATTTCAGGCTTGGAGGTGCTGTCGTTGCGAGCCGAAGGTCGCAGCATCGACGTTCCAGACCTACGTCCGGAGATCCAACGGCCGGTGGCGCAGGAAGCCTCCCACGACAGCTACGGCGGGGCCAGCCGGCAGACCGGTCGTGACCGTGGGGCTCCAGCCGATCGACGGAGTCGAGTTGGGTTTCGAGTTGGTCTGGTCAGATCCTGACCATCGCCAAAAGCCGAAGAGGCGGCTTCCCCCGTTCGACGGTACGCCTCAGCCGATTCCAGTCCCGACCCCGTTCGCAAGTGCGTCCATCCGGCGGATCGAGGAGATCGTGCCGGCGATGATGGACTATGACAAGCTCGTAGCTCGGCTCGACGCGATCGACTTCGAATGCTACGACGACCTGTTGCGGACCTACATGTGCCCGCTCGAGGTCGTTGCCGAGAGACTCCGGCACTTCCCCTCCACCTCGCGATTGATTGTCGCCGAGGATGGCGTTCGCATTGTCGGATATTGGTCGGTGTTTCCGTTGCTCGACAAGGAGATCGCTCGGACGCAACACGGTGGCGGAACGTGGAATCCATATCGCGAGTTCCGAGAGGGGCGAGCATACGACGAGTCACTGACCATCGATCTGGTCCCGAATCTCGCCATCGGAGGCCGCTTCAAGGCATACATCCAATCGGTGTGTCTTCTTCCGCGCTACCGCCGGTGCGCGAAGCTCCTCTACGAATCGATTCTCGATGCGATCCGCGAGTTCGCCGAGGAGGATGTGTACTTTGACGAGGTCTGCGCCCACGGTTGGAAGGAGACAGGGAACCGCCTCTGCTCCGACTTCGACATGACGCCGGTGGCGGATCATTTCAGCGGGGAAGGTCGGATGTTCGCCAGAGCGCTCCATCCGCTGCCCGAGCTCCGGATCGTGAAGCGTGCGACGAGGCTGTGTGAGCTGTACGACGCTGAGTTTGGCTCAGGTCGTTGATGCAGGTCGCCCTTACGGGTTGATCTTCCGCACATCAAACCGCTGGCCGCCGACCGAGGCTTCGGCCATGAGGCCCCGCTCGCCGCTGACGAAGACGGCGACGCCGCGGACGTAGTCGGCGGCTGCGGTCGCTCCCTTACGGACGGCCACCGCGGAGGCTCCGGCGTCGAGCTCGAAAGCGCCCATCTTGAAGTGCTCCAGCTCGGTCCTGGTCTGGAAGAAGATGATCTCGCTGAAGACCTGGCCGCCGATCTGGGCGCCGATGCTGCCGGCGGTGAGGGTGGCGTAGTGGGTGGCGGCGCCTCCCTCGAAGAGAACGCCGTCGCCGCGGGCCCCGGCCACCACGATGCCGCCCTTACTGACTTCGGGGAAGACCGCGTATCCGACGGCGCTGTCGAAGTAGGCCTTGAGTCCCGACTCAGTCTCGCGGAACCGCCTCAGGGTCGATTCGGCTTGGCTGTCAAGCGTCGTGCTCCGTTCGGCGGTCGTTCGATAGGAGCCGCCGGTATCACAGGCGGTCAGCGGCACGAGGGATGCGAGAGCGAGTGAGGCGCAGAGCGTGCGGATGATGGTCATGGCTTTCCTTTCTTCGGATGTGCTTGCGAGCAAAAACGTTGGCAGATCGAGTCTGTGGTGCAAAGACCGTTGCGGGCCTTGCACGCCCGGCGGCCGTGGAAAATGAGGAGGTGCGAGAGCAGGCACCACGATGGTTGCGGGAAGAGTGCCATCAGGTCGCGCTCGATCTTCACCGGATCGCTGTGGCGAGTCAGGCCGAACCGAGCGGCAAGGCGCTGGACGTGCGTGTCGACCACGACGCCGAGGTTCAACCCGAAGACGTTGCCTAACACCACGTTCGCCGTCTTGCGGGCCACGCCGCGAAGCGCTGTCAATTCTTCCATCGTGCGCGGGACCTCGCCCCCATGGCGCTCGATCAGCGCCACGGCCGCGGTGTGGATCGACTTCGCCTTCTGCCGGAAGAAGCCGAGCGAGCGCACATAGGGCTCGATCGCGTCGGGCGAGGCGCTCGCAAACGCCGCAACAACCGGAAAGCGGGCAAAGAGCGCCGGCGTCGCCTTGTTGACCGCGACATCGGTGCACTGGGCGGAGAGGATCGTGGCGAAGAGGAGTTCGTGCGGCTTCGACCAGTTCAGCTCGCAGTGGGCGTCCGGGTAGCGGGCCTTCAGCGCGGCCAAGAGCTCCGCGGCGCGTGCCCGCTGGGCATCGCTGGTGCGCGGGAGCTTCGGTTCCTTGCCGGTCGCCTTCGTACGTATGGTCGTCATGAACGATGCGGAACGGTACGCGGCGTGAGCGCCGCGGCCGAGAGGAGAATCGCTCCCAAAAGGAGGTATCCGGTCGTCCGCAGGATCGGGTCAGAGATTCGGTGATCGCGATCGAAGATCGCCTTGTGCTCGGCGGCGACGGCGAGGTCGCCCGACCGGACCGCTCCCCGGTAGTCGTCGAGGGCGGTGTTCATTCCCGGAGCGACCATGATCAGGAAGTAGAGCGTGGCCGCGCAGCTCAGCAGAAGGCACGTCACGCGCAGGGCGTTCAGCGTGCCTCGCTCGGGCCATCGCGATGCCCACTGCACCAACAGGATGAGAAGCATGGCTGGCACCAGGACCCACTGCAAAAGGCCGATCGCGTCGAAGACCTTCTGTCCGATGAAGCCGCCGAGGTAGCGCCCGGCATCGGCGCCGGAGCTCTGCGGGAAGGGTGGGACGACCACGCCCAATTCGGGCACCTTCTCGATGAGCGTGCCGAACGCAGTCATGGCGGTCACGGCCGCGGCCACGATCGCCGTGAACCACGTGATCAGGACCAGCCAATACACGACGGCGGTGAGGCGAAGCATGGTCGCATTATGCGGAAAAGAAGCGCGATCCGCTTGCGATCGGAACCGTGGACGCTCGGGCGAGGGCGTACACTCCTTTCCATGGTGGTTGGAAGGAACGCAGGAGAAACGGTCACGGGCGATCCTCGCCCACGGCTCGCGGTGACGTTGGCGCCGCTGGTCGAGAGCGCCACGGCGAACTCGCCAGGGAACGCCCAGGACGCGCTTGGAGCCATTGCCCGCATGGGCTATCCCGCGGTCCAGTGGTCAGCGACGTCGCCGGGGCTGCGGCCGCGCGATCTCGATGCCTCGGCCCGTCGCGGGATCGTGAGTTCGATGCGGCGCCTTGAACTCACCTGTTCGGGCGTTGATGCCTGGATTCCACCAGGTCACCTTCTCGATCCAGCCACCATCGACCGGGCCGTCGGTGCGATCGAATTGGCGGTGCGACTCGCCGCTGATCTGGCGCTTGGTCCGTCGCTCTCGGCAAGCGATCGCTTGTTGCGCCCTCACGTCAGTCTGCTCCTTCCTTCCGAGACCGAGTTCGCCGAACGACCCGCCGTCGCGTCGCAGGCCAAAGATGCGCTCGACGGTCTCGCTTCGCTCGCCGCCCGACTTGGCGTGGTCATCGCCGATCACGCTCTCGATGCGATGCAGCGCACGACCCGCGACGGCTTTGGCGTCGGAATCGATCCGGCGCTCTGGGTGGCGGCCGGCCGCGATCCCTCGGCGGCCGCAACGACCGCAGCAGGTCACCTGGCGGCGGCGCGACTCGTCGACAGTTTCCGAAGTGGGATGCGCGGGCCCATTCTTGAGCCAGGTGAATCGCGACTCGATGTGACGGCCTACCGCGTCGCCCTCGACCTCATCGGTTTCCGTTCCCCGTTGGTTGTCGACGCCCGCCAGTGGCGCGATCCGCTCGCTGGGGTCGAGACGACGATCAGGCGATGGGCCGAGCGTTGGGGTTACGAGCTTCCCTCTCCTGGCTCGAGTTCCCTTGGGAGCATTCTTCATGGCGATCCTCGGCCACGGCATTGACATCGTCGAGAATCGTCGCATCGCTGCGATGCTCGAGGCCCACGGCGACCGCTTCACCGAGCGAGTCTTTACCGTGACCGAGCGTTCCTACGCCGATCATGGCCAGCGTCGCCGGGTCGAACGCTACGCGGTGCGTTTCGCAGCGAAGGAAGCCGTGCTCAAGGCCTTGGGTACCGGCTGGTCGGAGGGCATTGCCTGGACCGACGTCGAGGTCCTGCGCCTGCCGACCGGTGAGCCCCGGCTCCTCCTCAGCGGTCGTGCTGCCGAGATCGCATCCGAACGGGGCATTCGGGAGTGGTCGCTCAGCATGAGCCACTCCGAGAGCCACTCCATCGCCAGCGCCATTGCGTTCGGTTCGACCACCGGAACCCCGACCGGCGAGGGCCAATAGCTCCGCACGTACCCCGCGTCGGTCGCCGTGCCTCGGGCGGCGACTACAATCGCCCCCATGTCCGACCATCGATCGCCGCAGGCGGCTGCGACGCCATCCAGTTCCGCTTCCGCTCCGGCGGGCAACTCCCATCCCGCTGCCCACGCACCGGTTCGGGCCCAAGTCCTGATCATCGACGACGAGCGTGACCATGCCGACGTCATGGCGGATGCCCTCCGCAAGCCGGGCCATGTCTGCACCATCGTCAACAGCCTGGCCGCGGCGCGGGAAGAACTCAAGCACGGCGCTTTTGATGTCATCGTGACCGATCTGGTCATGGAACACGACACCGCCGGGCTCGAGGTCCTGAAGCTCGCCAAGGAGACCCAGCCCGACGCCGAGACGATCATGGTCACGGCTCACGGCGACGTGCCGACCGCGAAGGCGGCGCTTCAGGGTGGGGCATACGACTTCATCGAGAAGCCGCTGGACCTGATCGTCTTTCGCAACCTCGTCCATCGGGCCGCTGAGACGGTCCAGTTGCGCACGGCCAACTCCTCGCTCCGAGGCCAGCTCGATGCCGCCTATGGCTTCGAAGGCATCATCGGCGACTCCCCCGCGATGCGGCAGATCGTCGCCGCCATCCGCCAGGTCGCCCCAAGCACCATTCCCGTGCTGGTCACCGGCGAGAGCGGCACCGGCAAGGAACTCGTCGCCGCGGCGATTCACAAGCTCTCTCGTCGAGCTCAACGTCGCTACGTCACCTTCAACGCGGCCGGTCAGAGCGAGTCTTTGCTTGAGGATCAGCTCTTCGGTCACGTGCGCGGCGCCTTCACCGGCGCCGACCGCGATCGCGAAGGCGTCTTCGAGTACGCCGACAAGGGGACGATCTTCCTCGACGAAATTGGCGACATGCCGCTGTCAATGCAGCCGAAGCTCCTTCGCGTGCTCGAGACCGGCGACGTCGTGCGGCTGGGCTCCAACGAGAGCCGCAAGGTCGACGTTCGCTTCGTCAGCGCCACCAACCGCGACCTGAAGGCCGCGTCCACGCGCGGGGCATTCCGCGAGGACCTCTTCTTCCGCATTCGCGGGGCCGAAATCCACGTGCCGCCGCTCCGCGAGCGTCGTGAAGACATTCCGCTGCTCGTCAACCACTCGGTGGGGCGTTTCTGCGTCGAGCTCGGCAAGCCGCGCGTCGCCGTTTCCCAGCCCGCGA
Organism: Phycisphaerae bacterium; assembly: GCA_016795065.1. GTDB lineage: Bacteria > Planctomycetota > Phycisphaerae > Phycisphaerales > SM1A02 > JAEUIT01. The sequence continues at coordinate 20,978 of JAEUIU010000008.1, read as the reverse complement.
TGCTGCGACTGGTCTCTTACGCCTGGCCCGGCAACGTGCGTGAGCTGATCAACGTCGTCCATCGGATGACGCTCGCGGCCCAAGGTCCAGAGATTGATGTGCGAGACGTTCCCGAGGAGATCCGCACCAGCGACCATGACGAGGCGCCCAACATCGGAAGCCTCGCTGGCGTTGGACTGGACAAGCTCGAGAAGGAAGCGATCCGGCAGACCCTGGCCATGACCAATGGCAACCGGGAGCAGGCGGCGACCCTTCTTGGCATTGGGGAACGGACGCTCTATCGCAAGCTCAAGGAATACGGCTTGCGGTGAGTCCGGCTCGTTCGGGAGCCCGCCTCCCGGATTCGCGGTAACGTGCTGCACCTCGCGTATTCCTCCGCCATGCCCGGCATCCTCTTCCGTCACATCTTTCTTGAACTGCTGAAGGTGCTGACGGTCACGACCGCCGTGCTGGTGACGGTGATCGCCTTCGGGGCGGCCATCAAGCCGCTCTCCGAGAACCTCCTCGAGGCAGGGGACCTTCTCCGTTACATCGTCTACGCGACGATCCCGATGATGCAGTACGCCCTGCCGTTCTCGGCGGCGTATGCAGGCACGATCGTCTACCATCGGCTGGCCTCCGACAACGAGATCTCGGCGATGGCCACGAGCGGCATTCCCTATCGCCGCATCCTCCGCCCGGCGTTGGCGATGGGCGCGGTGCTGACGCTGGTGATGCTGGTGTTGCTCGATCGCGGCGTGCCGACCTTCTGGCAGGCCCTCAAGCGCATCGCCCCCAACGATGCCATGCGACTGCTCGCCGCCCAGGTCCGGCGCGGCGAAGCGTGGATTCCACCCGGCCTGAACATCGAGATCTATGCCGACGACGCCTACGTCCGTCGTCATGACGGATTGGGCGACGATCCCTCGACGCCGACCCAGCGGCTTGTGCTTGAGCGTGTCGTCGCCCTGGAAAAGGACGAGAAAGGGAACCCGAAAGCGGAGTTCACGGCCGAGGTTGCTACCGTCGACCAGTATCGGGTCGGCGATTCAGCCTATCTGAAGGTGGTTCTGTCGAACGCCACCATCTTCGATCGCGCCGACAGCCGTTTCGCCCGGGCTGCGGTGGTTCGTCCCGACGCGGTCGTCGTACCGAGTTTCGAGCAGGGGCCAAAGGGGCTCACCTTCGGCGAGTTGCTCACCGCACGTCATGACCTTTCGGTCTTTCCGGTCATCGTCGAGACACGTCGGCAGACGATGAATGCCCTCGAGACGATCGATGCCTGGTCGCATGTCGCCTCGACCGTCGCGTCGGAGAAGCCGCTGACATTGTTCGGGACCGGCGATGCGGAGAACGTCACTCTCGAAGTCCTCGCGGGGGAGGCTCGCGAGCGAGAACTGGTTGGGCGACAGAACGGCAACCAACGACAGGTGGTCATCCGGCAGTACGAGACCGTTGGCGGCGAGCGCACCTTGCGCCGCGAGATCACGGCCCCGGCCGCGAAGTTCTTCGTGACCATGCTCGATGCCGATCGTGGGCCAAGGCTTGAGCTGAGTGCCGACAACGCCGTCGTCGTCGATCGTCGCGTCGGCGACCGCGGCATCCGGCGGGCGGTGCGGTACAGCGAGCTGGCCATCGGTGGACTCGTTTCACCCGACCGGGGCGGCATGGCGACGGACGCCGTCCTGTCTGAGGCCGCCGGGATCATTGTCAACCATGGCGGGAGCGGAGCTGTCGGCGACGCGGCCCCCGAGGGAACGGATGCCGTCACGCCATCGACCGCCGCGTCGGGCAAGCCTCCGGATGCGCTCCTCCGCGAGCTGAAAGTTGCCGAGTCGCGCCTTCGCTCGAAAGTGCGCGAGCTCTCCGACGACATCGTCGCCCGAATCGTCCAGCGCATCTCCCAATCGGTCACGGCCCTCCTCATGATCGTCAATGCCGCGATCCTGGCCGTGCTGCTGCGCGGCAAGCCGGCGCTCCTCGTCTACGTGATCGGCTTCCTGCCCGCGATCGGCGACATCCTTCTCATCTCCGGTGGTGAGCAGATGCTCCGCGGTGAGGTCAGTTGGCTCGGCGTCGCTGTGGCTTTCGGTGGCAACGTCCTCATCGGCATCGCCTGCATCGTGAACGCCCTCCTCCTGAGGAAGCACTAGCGATGTGGATTCTCGATCGTCACATCGCCGCCCGGTTCCTCGCGAACTTTGTCCTGCTGTTCGCGATCCTCTTCATCTTCGCCGTCGCGATCGATGTCATCCTGCAGTTGGACGACTACACCGAGGCCGCCCGGACCCACGCCCTGCGGGCGACGCCCGCGCTGACCGAACCGGAAACTTGGCGCTACTGGCTGGCGATGGTCGAGGGGATCGTCGACTTCCACGGCCCGCGCATCGCCCAGTTCTATGCCTATCTCCTCGGATTGGTCTCGGTCGGGGCGGCGGGATTTACCCTGGCCCAGATGGTCCGCACCCGTGAACTCGTCGCGATCCTCTCTTCCGGCACGAGCCTTGTGCGGGTCGGCATGATCATTGTCGTCGTGGCGACGGGACTGAACCTCCTTCAGTTGGTGAACCAGGAGCTCGTTCTGCCGCGGCTTGCTCCGCTCTTGGTCAGGCCCCACAGCGCGATCCTCAAGGGCGGCCTGCGCGAGTTCCCCGTGCACCTCACTCGCGATGGTCGCGGCCAGTTGCTCTGGGGCCGGTCGCTTGACCCGCTCTCCGGTCATCTGACCGGATTCCTGCTCATCGAGCGTGACGGCAACGGCGCTGCCATCGCCCGCACCGAGGCGATCGCGGCGACATGGAACTCGCATTCGGCCCGTTGGGATCTCGAGGGGGGAACCCGTACAACGGCCCGCGTCGTGAGTCCGGACGGCGAGGAAATCACTCGCGGCGAGACCACCCCGGCGGATTTCGCCCTCACCGACCTCTCGGCCCGCGCCCTGACCATTCGGCAATACGAGCAGTTTGCCCAGATGCTCTCGCTCAAGCAGCTTCGTGAGATGCGTGAGGAAGGCGGCGTCCCGGCTGGCGAGATCAGCCGCCTCACTTATCTGAGACTTGGGTCGATCCTCGTGAACCTCTTGGTCCTGATCGCTGCCCTTCCATTCTTCCTGTTACGTGAACCGGCAAACTTGTTGCGCCAGGCGATCTTCTGTGCGCTCTTTGCCGTGCCCGGCACGTTGGGTTCGCTGGTGGCGATGACCGCAACGCTGCCGGGGCTGCCGCCGGCGGTGAACGTATTCCTTCCAGCGGCGATCCTCTTGCCAATCGCCTTTGGGCGCTTCGGCACCATGAGAACTTGACGGTGCATCCATACCGGGGATGCGGCCCCGATCGATCACGGAGTCCAGGCCCCGAGCAACATCGCCAGGTCCTGAGCGTCTGTCGAGCAGTCGTGGTTCAGGTCGGTCGAGCATGGTGCGTTGCGGCACCCGATGCACGGTCCCCAACCGCCCAGCAGCATCGCCAGGTCGGCCGCGTCCACGTCACCGTCAAGGTCTAGATCGGCCGGCTCAGAGCCAACCGGCTCCGGAAGATTGATGGTGTAGTACGCGTCGGCCGTCGCACCGGACCAGTGCTGGAGATTGAAGTCGGTGATCTCCACGAATCGGAACCAGACGTGATTGCCATGGGCGATCCGGAGGATCACGACCGCATTCGAGTGCCCGTAGCCGTGCACGATCGATCCCGCAGCGAACGGATTGCGGGGGAGGTGGGCGTACCCCTGGCCGTCGGTCGTGAACTCTAGGTCTGGCGTGTTGTCAAAGGTCTTTCCGTACCAGCCGGGGCCGGGGCCGGCGCGATAGACCTTCACGTTGGCACCGACGAGTGGGCTCCCGAGGTGGCTGACGAACCGCATGTGGTTGTGTTCGGGGAGATCATTGAGGAAGACCCCGATGTTGCAGGGAGCGTTGTAGTTGCCGCAGACGGCGCGGTGAAAGGCGATGCGGTTCAGCGCACCGGCTTCGTACGGCGACCATTGGTTGCCGTAGGGTCCGGACATGATGCCGCCGCTGGTGTTGTAGTAGAGGACGACATCCCAGGCGATGAATGGCATGTACGGCGATCCAGCGATCGGCACACCCGCCTCGACGATCTGCACCGTCGCATGGTCAGGCGTGTGCGATACGTCGAACCCGTAGCAGTCGATGAGATAGCGGGCATGGCCGAGCTCGTGCAGAAGCGAATGCTCGATGAAGAAGGGGTTCGACTCGCTGACGGTCGTCGTGTTGGCGTAGAAGTCAGTCCCCAGGGCGCTGGACGGGAATCCCCACATCATGTCGACGGACTTGTCCGAGGTATCAGGATGATTCGTGGGAAGGCCGCCCGACAGGGGCAGGGCGCCGTCGGGAACGACCACGATCTTGTCGATGCGAACGCGGTCGAGTACGCCGTTGGGCGAGTTCGGCCAGATCGCCTCGGCGCTGTACTGGTTCCACCGCGCCATCTGACGCTGAGCCCAGTCATCCCAAGAGTTGGATCCTACGCCGAGGTCCTTCTGATGCTCGTTGAAATAGTGGTAGAGAGACTCTTCGACCCAGAATCCGACGATGATCGCGTCGGTCCGAATCGCCACGGCGTTGTTGGTTTCGCTGACCTCGGCGACCACATTGGTCGGGTCTACGACGAACTCGACCTGGTGTGAGCCGCTGGCCCATACCCAAGACAGCGTGAGCTGCCGTGCGTCGTATGGTCCGACGTTGGTGGCCACGCCGCTCAGAGCGACCGCACCGTCGATTCGCCACTCGTAGGAGACGTCGCCGACGGCGTCGCTGCCCCAGTTTCGAAGGTGGGCCCGGAACTCGACCGAATCCCCGGGTGCGGGGGCGTTCTGCGGCGCGTCGTAGTTGTAGCGGGGCAGCCGCTCGATCAGGCGCACGTTCAGGTCGATCGGGGTCGGAGGCGAACCCTCGACGAGAACGTCCACCTGATCCGTGACCGACTCATAGGTCGCCACGATCTGAGCCGAGCCTTCACTGACGGCGATGACCTGGCCGCTGTCGTTGACAGCTGCCACACCCGGGTTGCTCGTGGTCCACTCGGCGATGGCCGTCACGTCACTTTGGACACCCGCAAGATCGGTCCATATCGCGGAGAGTTGGGCGAGCGACCCTTGCTGGAGATCGAGCGACGTCGGGGTGACGGAAAGCATTCCGGCATCCACTTGCCCAAAGACCACCCATTCGTTGATGTGCACATAGTTGTCGCCGGTGAGTCGCTGCACCGTGAGGCGCACGACAGTTCGTTCGACCGGCGTGGTCAGCGTGAACTCCGACCAGACATCACCGGCCGTGTTCTTCCACGGAACAAGCGTCACAAACGAGCCGCTGCCCGAGACGAGGTCCTGCTCGGTGTTCGCCGCCTCGACCTTCCACTTGAAAGCGGGGTTTCCAGACGCGTGCGAAAGCCAGGTCTTGAATCCGTGAAAAGTCTGCGGCTCGGTGAACGCCACCTGGATGTATGCAGGATTCACGTTCGCCGAGCGATACAACGTCGACGTGTTGCCGTCAAAGAGATTCGCCGGACTGCCGATGTCGAACGGCGACGCGCTGAGCGCTGCCTCGCCCTCCGCGACCATGGTGTTGATCGGGAGCGGGACGACGGCGTCACCCGCCCGGCATTCGGTAGATAGGAAGAGGAGCCAAGCGACAGCAAGGATTAGGAGACGAGTTGTGTGCATGTGAATCGAGCCTCCGTCAAGGGGGTCGCAAGCCGTCATGCAGATGGCCACGACCGATACGCGACTCGCTCAGCGTGTGCGAGCGAATCGGCAATGCACGAGTCCCGTCGCAGAAGCATCGCAGCGGCGCCCACATTGCCGGCCGAAGCCGTTCAAGCGAGCGCGTCACGCCGTTCATGCTTGAAGGCGCGGCTCGAGCACCAGACGCTCTTAGTTTATCGCGGGATTCCTCTCATTCGTCATGAGCGGGGCAAAATTCTTTTCGGATCTCTGCACTGCGGTCGGAGATCTCACGCGACGTTTGCGGCGCGTGGTGGCCTTCACCACGAGCTGTTGGCAGTCCAGCGCCCCGTACGCGCGTGGACGCAGCAGAAGGGAAGGGGCGCTGTGGTGCTCGGTCGCCTCACATCTCGCTGCGTCGCCACGCGGCGTCGAAGCCCTCGTGATAGAAGTTGGGCTTGATCTCGTTGAGATACGCGCGGGCTTTCTCCTCCATCAGGACGCGCTCTTGGGCCTGACGCAGGGCGGCCTCGACCTGATCGCGAGACGCGGCCAGCGTGACGCCATCCGCCGGACGTTCCTCTTCGAAACGGATGAGAACGTAGTCGCGGTCGACGAGGGTCGGAGGCGAGACTTGGCCTGGCGAGAGGGCGAAGAGCGCATCGCGAAAGGCCTCGGGCCAGGTCGGATCGACGCGACTCACCGCGGGCAACAGCCCGCCGCGGGCGGCGCTGGCATCGCTTGAGGTTCGCACGGCCAACGTTGCGAAGTCGGCACCCGCGTCCAACTGCCGCCGCAACTCCTCGGCCTGGGCGAGGGACGCGACGGCAATCGTCCGGCACAGCCGAGTGGGACCATGCATGATCTCATGTTGACGCTGGATCCCATCGGCGGTGATTCGCACCTCGGGCTGGACGAGGGCCCGGAGGCCGGCGTTGCGCCGAAGAAGGGCCTCGAATCGAACTGGGCCGAGACCCTGGCGAATCCTGATCGTCTGAAGCAACCGCTCAGCCATGATCGGATCCGGATCAAGGGAAGCCATGAGGTGATCCCGCTCCCGCTGAACCTGAGCCTGGTCGACGGTAAGGGAGCGATCCGCCAAGGCCTGAGCGATGCGCTGATCGAGGAACGCATCACGAAGGGCGGTGGCCCCGCCCAATTCGATGAGGGCGGGTGAGATCTCTTGCCACGTCACGGTTCGGTCATGCCAGCCGGCAACGGCCGTTCCCCCGGACTCCGACGGCCGGGCGAGGGTCGCAGCGGCGCTTCCCGATCCGCGGTTCTCGGCCGGAGTTGGTCGGGGGCCTTGGGTCGGGCCGCCGCACCCGCTCAGGAGAAGCGCCGCGCTCAGCGGCCAGCACCACCGAAGGGTCGGCCTGATCCTCAGATCCCGAGTGCATCGCGGTCGTTCGGAAAGGGCATGGGATCCGTCGGTGATCATGAGGCGTACGCTACCAATGTTGGGGGGGCCCGACCTCCCCGGCGCGTGCTTGCTCCGACACGGAGGTGGTGCGGACCTGTCACTCAGAGTGGCCTCCTGAACCGGTTCTCGGATTGGGACGGGACTCCTTCGTATAGAGTGAACAGGACGGTTGTCTCGCTTCGGCATCCACGCATGGCAGACCCAAACAACACTTCCCAAGGGGCATTCCAAGGGGCCAGTGCTCCGATCGCCTCCGCCTCGCCCGTTCGACCGGCCGAGGTTTCTCCCGTCCGTCCAACGTCACCCGTGCCACCGATAGACGCGAGCCGGCCGGTTTCGGCGCCGGCTCCGACCGCTACCGAACCCTGTCCCTATTGCGGCGAGATACTCGATCGACTCTCCGCCACCGAGCAGTCCGGCGGAACGCCGCGATGCCGGAACTGCCTCGCATTCCTCGATCCGCTCTCGAAACAGGTCACCCAAGGGCACATGGGACCGTGGTGCGTGCGAGATGAGACACGGCCCTTCTATCCAGGTGTTGCCTTTGACGTCTTGTCGGTTCTGGTCGCCCGCGGCGAAGTGACCTCCGACACCGTGATCCGTGGCCCGGGAACCGGTCAGTTCTGGATGCGGGCTGGCCGCACACCCGGCGTTGCCCACCTCCTTGGTGTTTGCCACGCCTGCCAAGGCGACGTCAATAAGAGCGCCACGGCGAACGGGTCCTGTCCATCATGCGGAGCGAGGTTCCCGACCTTTGCCGAGCGCGACCGCTTGGGGCTGGTCGGCGCCCAACCTGCGCAACGATTGAGCGCTTTCGCCTCCGATGACGAGTTGCGCGATGGCAGCACGGCCCCGCGGGCAGCGCCTCGACCGGTGGTGCCGCCGCCACCTGCTGGGCTGACCAATGTCCTCACCCAGGCAAGTTCGCTCCGCGAGGGAGCTCGCAGCCCGCTCGAGATTTCGCTCAGCGAAGAGGTTGTCGCCGAGCGGAAGAAGACCCTCTGGCTGCTGATGGCGATCGGACTTCTCCTCATCGTCAATCTCGGCATCGCGGTCTGGGCTCTCACTTCGATGAAGCACTCATGAAGTGTTGATGGCTTGAAGGCAACCGTGGCGCCTCCGCAGCGGCGTCGGGCGGCGGATTCTCGTTTCGCTACGCTGGTGACCTTGAGGGCGTGTTCACGTTCGGCACGCTCGAGCCGCTCCCCGGTCGCTTGTATGCCTGAACCGATCGTCGGTATCGATCTCGGCACCACCAACTCGCTGGTCGCCATCTGCGATGCGGCAGGACCGCGCATCCTCACCGATGAGGACGGCGAGGCCCTCCTCCCATCGGTGGTGCGTTTCGACGAGCGAGGTGCCGTGACGGTGGTCGGACGGGCTGCCCGCGAGAGCGCGGTTGAGTTCCCGTTGGCGACGGTCTACAGCGCGAAGCGTCTCATGGGCCGTTCGGCGGCCGAACTTGAATCGCTCCGCGGACGCTTGCCTTACCGCGTCGTCGCCGGTCCGCGCGGTGTGGCGGCGATCGAGATTCCCACCGTGGTCGGACCGCGAGTCATTACGCCACAGGAGGTCGCGGCCCATGTTCTGGAGCGGCTGCGGCGTGTCGCGGAGCGCCACCTCGGTCAGTCGGTGCAGCGGGCCGTGATCACCGTCCCGGCCTACTTCGACGATGCCCAACGTCAGGCGACACGCGACGCGGCGCGGATCGCCGGGCTCGAGGCGGTGCGGATCATCAACGAGCCGACTGCCGCAAGTCTCGCCTATGGCCTTGGCCATGCTCGCCGGGCTGGTCGTGCGGATCTCGCCGACGCTAGCAAGCCCGAGCGCATCGCTGTCTTTGATTTCGGCGGCGGCACCTTTGATGTGTCGATCCTCGAACTCTCCCGCGAATCGACGGCGGGGCAGGGAAGCGCCGACGCGTCGCTGTCCGGCGAACGCTCAGGTGAGCTCTTCCAGGTCCTCTCGACGGCCGGTGACACGGCCCTCGGCGGCGATGACCTCGATCGGGCGATCATCGACCTTCTCGTCGGTGAGTTGCAGGCGCGCTTCGGGACGTCGATCGAGCTTCCGCCCGCGGCCCGTCAGGCGTTGCGACGCTTTGCGGAAGGAGCGAAGGTCGCGCTCTCCAGCCAAGAGTCGACCCGCCTCGCGATCTCGATCGGCGAGGGGCGATCCCACGAGCGTGTCTTGACGCGCGACGAGTTCGAACGCCTCGCAGCTCCGTACATCGAACGCACCCTTCGGTGTTGCCGTCGGGCCCTGACCGACGCCGGGTTGTCGCCCGAGGCCATCGATCGGGTCGTCATGGTTGGCGGATCGACGCGGATTCCCGCAGTGCGAACAGCCGTCGAGGGGCTTTTCGGCACCCGGCCCTACACCGCTCTCGATCCCGATCAGGTGGTTGCGCTTGGTGCGGCCGTGCAGGCGGCGATCATCGCTGGCCAACGACGCGACCTCCTCCTCCTGGACGTGGTGCCGCTCTCGATCGGGATCGAGACCGTCGGCGGCGCCGTCGCGAAACTGGTCATGAAGAACTCGACCATCCCGACCAGGGCAACGGAGATGTTCTCGACCAGCGTGGATGGCCAGGTGAACGTGCGCATCCACGTGCTTCAGGGAGAACGAGAGCTCGTTCAGCACTGCCGCAGTCTTGGGCAATTCGACCTGCAGGGGATCCCTCCCATGCCCGCGGGTATTCCCCAGATTGAGGTGGAGCTGCTCGTCGATCAGAATGGCGTCCTCGAGGTCTCGGCGGTTGAGCGCCGCAGTGGCAAGCGGGCGTCCATCCAGGTCGTGCCGAGCTATGGATTGACGGCCGAGGAGGTCGAACGGATCGAACGGGAGAGCTTTGCCCACGCCCGAACCGACATGCATGTCCATCGGGTGATCGACCTAAGGGTGAATTCGAATCTGGACCTGATGTGGATCGCAGCCGCACTGGAGCGCGTTCGGGGCGAGCTCGAGCCAACTCTTCTCGCCGACATCGAATCGCGGATGGGAGCACTCCGCGGCTTCATCGCGGCGGCTGATCGGGACGCAGTGAGCGTCGATGCCGATGCCTTCTATGCCGCCAAGGAATCGCTCGATCGAGCGAGCGTTCCGATCCACGAGGCGAGTATCCGCCAGAGCCTTCAGGTCTCGACGGACATGCGGAGCCCGCATCAGCCCCAGTCTGAGGCGTAACGGAAAGCAGGAATGAGACCTCCGGTTCGGGTGATGGGGCCTCCAACCACGCTTCCACCAAGACATGACCTGGTTTGGGCAGCCCTTTTCGGATCGCGTCCCCCTCACTCCTGGCGAACGGGTCGAGGTTCGCCGTCGCGCGAAACAACTAGCCGCCCGGCGGCGCGGGACGTGGATCGTCCTGGCGGGGGCAGCGGTTGCGATCGCAATCCTCGTGGTTTTCGTCCCGTCGATAGCTCGGACCCTACGTGACTGGGGAATGCCTTGGACGTTGGCCCTCGCTGCCACCAACATCACCAGCGTGCTGGTCCTGCTCGGGGTGGTCTTTCGGCTTCTTCACCGCATCCGAGTGCGGGCCCATCGTGAGGCCGTCCGCGAGCTGGGATTTCCCGTCTGCGTCGAATGCGGCTACTACCTCCGTGGACACGGAGCCGGTGGCAGCGGGGTCGCCTCGCGCTGCCCTGAATGCGGCCGACCCCGCTGAATCCCCCGCGAATCGACCCCCGAGCGTTCCTTGGGAGTGCCTCGGCCACCCTGTGAGAGTCATCGACATCGCGGGCCGAAACAAGGAAGTTGACTCCGCATTGGGGCGGGCAACGTACACTGGGCGACCGCGTGGATCTCACCAGAACGACTACGGCGATGTTGGAGGCCCTTCATGACACGGCAAACGAGCCGGCATGGGAGGCGTTTGACACGCGCTATCGTCCGATCCTGATTGGCTTCGCGAAGAACCTCGGGCTCTCTGATGTCGACTCCGCAGATGTAGCCCAAGAGACGCTGGTTCGATTCGTCCAAGACTATCGCAACGGAAAGTACGACCGCACCAAGGGCCGACTCGGCGCTTGGCTGGTGGGCATCGCTCGCTACCGCATTCTTGACCTTCGCCGGGTCAAGGCCCATCGTCAAGAGGTTCAGGCGGATCCCCAGATCGCTGTGGTCGTCGGGACCCTCGATGACCCGGACCGGCTTCAGGCGGCGTGGGATGCCGAGCATCGTCAGGCGGTGCTGCGCGAGGCGATGATGGAGTTGCGGCAGACGACCAAGACCGACGAGCGGACCATTCGGGCGTTTGAACTCGTGGTCGCCCACGGTCGCTCACCCCAACAGGTTGCCGAGGAGTTAGGCATCTCGGTTCATGACGTCTATCTGGCCAAGAGTCGCGTCGCCCAGCGCTTGCGGGACATCGTCGAGCGGCTCGAGAAGCTCTACGACGAGGGTGCGTGATGGCTGGCGACGGACGCGAGCCAGATCCGCCCAGCGCACCGAAAGCCCCGCACTCGGGCAAGGCAGCCGTCCGGTCCGGCAGTCAGGCAAATGAACCGGACCCGTTGACGGTCCAGCGGCCCGCCAGTGATCTTGATGTCACCAGCGCCGAGGTCGAGTCGCTCGTCCCTCCGCATGCCAGTGGCCGATTCATTGAGACCGACGTCTTTCCCGGCAGCGGGCACCCCGCGTCCAGCGCGTCGGGCTCGTCGTCAGGCTTCTCCGGATCAGGTTGTCCGGACCGCGAATCGCTCGAGCTGGTGGCTGTGGGAGCGACCAATGTTGGCGGCGTGATGGAGCATCTCGACCGCTGCCCGGTCTGCCGCGAGGTAGTGCGCCGGCTGCGGGCCGACAACGAACTCCTCAACGATTTCGTCAGCGCCAACCGCGACCGTTTCGACGTCGATCGGGCCAAGGTCCGCTCGGAACGGCCGATGGACGTGGTACCTGGGTTCCGAGTGGAAGGGGAGATTCACCGAGGTGCCCAAGGCGTCGTCTATCGCGCCCAGCAGGTCTCCACTCGCCGCAACGTCGCACTCAAGACCTTGCTTCAAGGCAAATTCGCGACCAGCCGCCAGCGAGCCCGCTTCGATCGCGAGGTCGAGGTTGTCGCCAGCCTTCGACACCCGCACATCGTCACGCTGTTTGAAAGTGGCCGCACCTCCGATGGGCTGGCGTTCTTTGCGATGGAGTTGGTCAACGGACGACCGCTGAGCGACATCCTGAAGTTGCCGGAAGGGGTTCACGACAAACCACCCGTCCTCCAACTGCTCGCCACCTACCTTCAGATCGTCAAGGCCATCGCCTACGCCCACCAGCGAGGCGTCATTCACCGCGATCTCAAGCCGGCCAACATCCTCATCGATGATGGGCTTGAGCCGCACGTTCTGGACTTCGGCCTCGCCCGCAGCGCTCGCGGTGAGGAGAAGGACCAGGACATGATTGAGGCAACGGCAGCCGGGGAGTTCCTCGGCACCTTCGCCTATGCGGCACCGGAGCAGTTGCGGGGGAACCCGGATCTCATCGACGTCCGCACCGACGTCTTCGCCCTCGGCGTGATCCTCTATGAGATTCTGGCCGGCGAACGACCCTACAAGCCGCCGGGAGGCAGCTTCTCGATCGCCGATCTCCTTTTGGCTCGGCTAGAGAACGATCCGCAGCCGCCGTCCTCGGTGCGCAGCCCGATCGACCCGGATCTGGACGTCATCGCCCTGACGTGCCTGAAGAGTAAGCCCGAGGAACGCTACCAGTCCGCCCAGGCCCTGGCCGAGGACCTCGAGCGCTTCCTCGACGGCCGCCCGATTCTCGCCCGGCGCGACTCGAAGCTCTACGTGGCTCGCAAATGGGTGCGCCGCCACTGGCTCGCCACGAGCGTGACGCTGGCCATTGTCGGCCTGATCGTCGGCGGCAGCGCCCGCATGGCGGTCCTTGGTGAACGGGCCCGTCGCGAGGGCGAACGGGCGAACCGAACGCTGAACGCGTTCCGAGAGACCTTTCAGTCGATCAACCCAGAGATTGGGCGAGGGCGAAAGGAGATGTCGGTCCTTCAGTTCCTTGCATTGCTGCGCGAGCGGGCCGTGAGCGACGCCCCGACCGACCCGGTGGTCGCCGCGACCCTCATCAATACCGTCGAGGCCTCCTGGCTTGGCTTCGAGGGCAATCGGACGCCGCTCGAACGCCTGGAGGAATCGCTTCGCCTCTGCCGCGACGCCGCCGAGCGGGTCGGCCAGAGCGAGACGCGTCAGGTGGCCGAGGCCATCCACAATCTCGCTCGCGGCCACCTCCTGAAGTCGGAGTTCGGCGAGGCCGAGCGACTCTACCGCGAGGCCTTGGACGTCTGGGATCGTGTGGACGGTCGCGACAGTGCGACCAGCGCGATGACGCTTCAGCACCTGGCGTCCTGCCGCCGCTCGCAAGGCGACCTTGATGAGGCAGATGCGCTCCTTCAGCGAGCCTATCGCGTTCAGAAGGACGCCCACGGCGAACCGAGTTGGGAGGTTGCCGCAGTCATCAACGGCCAGGCGTCGGTGCTTCGGGCTCGAGGCAAATTCACGGAGGCCCTCGATCGATTCGAAGAGGCTCTGGCGATGATCAAGCTCGTCGCGAAGCCCGATGACTTCCGCATCGGTCGGGCCCACGGAAGCGTCGGCAACCTGAAGCGGATGATGAAGCGACCTGGTGCGCTCGAGGACTTGACGATCGCCGAACGGGTCATCGTCGGGGCGAAGGGGGCTGAGTCGACCGAGGCAATCGAGGCCCGCTCGGATCTCGCGGCGGTGCAGTTGGAAGCGGGGGACGCGGCCTCGGCCCTCCAGACCATTGACATGGCGATCGCGGCCTTCGCCGGACTGGGTGAGGCGGCCCCACGTCGCTGCGAGTCCTACGAGACACGTGGCCACGCCCTCATTGCCATCGGTCGAGCCGATGAGGCGGTCGATGCATTCCGATTGGCGATCGGAGCGGCGTCGGGAACCCGTGCCAACGAAACCGCCTCGCGATGTGCCGAGGCACTACGCGAGGCGGGGTTGGTTCAGGAGGCGACTCGGCTCACGCCGCCGTGAGCCGGTCCTCGAGGCAGCAGCGCGGTCAGGCCCGGCGACGGCGAGCAAGTCGGCCACCGAGGCCGGCGAGGCCGAGCAGCGCGATCGCGCCAGGCGCCGGCACGCCCGAAACGCCCTGCACGGTCATGACGTACTCGCCAACGGCACCGTCACCCGACCAGCTTCCTTCCCACGGGGATTTCGTACCGAAGGCACCCGCCACGATACCGGGCTCGAAGACGATTGATGGCCAGAGCGGTTCGCCCCACTGCACGGGCTGGGAGTTGATGCCGCTGACCGCGAAGTAGTAGATGCCGGGCATCGTGATGGTGATCGACGAGCCGCCGTTGGAGGTGTTGGTGAGCTTGGGCGCGGTGGTGTTGCCGTTGGCGTCGTTGTTGCCGAGGAGCGGAATCCCGCGCTCGTCAAAGAGCCAAAGGCACGCGTCGAAGTTGAGACCGGCGCCGGTCAGGTCGATCACGAAGGTCCCAGGATCGGTGATGGCGATCTGATAGACGTCTTGGAAATCGGGCTCGAGCGTGAAGGCAATGCCAGCAAGGCGTCCGACGACGGTGTGCACCGGACCGCCGACGGTGATCTTTTGGGCCGTCTGAATCGTCGAGCCGGCGTCCGATTCGATATCGCCGTCCCAGTCGGGGCCCGCAAAGGCAGCAGGACCAATGAAGAGGGTAGCGGCAGCAATCAAGCGCATGGTTCGCATCGGATTCTCTCTCTGGAACGGATCTTTCGGGAATCCCCGGTTTCGGGGCTGGCCCAAGGACAGGATGAGGTGTCTTGATCAAAGAAGGAGATCAAGGCATGGGCGGACCTGACACGAGCGGCATCCCATCAATGGCCGCAGCACCGGCGATGGCGCGGCGACGATCGCGAGGAGTCGAAAGCCCCGAGGGAAACCCAGATGTCAGCCTCACTATGTGCTCGCGAGTGACCGCGAAGCAACCTCCCAGTCGTATCTTCGCTGAAGCTGGCCGGAAATCCACTGTTTCTTGGCAGAGGTTATCTACAATGTGCCTTTTTCCCGGAACCCAGCGTCTCCGAACGCCCGACGACCAACGTGGGCGATGCTGATCCGAAGGGCAGAAGTGCCCGACTTTCTCGCCTCCGACCGCGAAAGGCCCTCGAAGGACCATGTCCCATACGGCGAATTCACCTGTGACGACCCCCGGCCTGAACCCGTCCGCTTCGACCCCTGGCTCTCCAGCCTCCGGCGCGACGGCGAATATGCCGGGTACCGTCGCGGGCAGTGGGAGCGGAAACTCACTCCCTGTAAATCTGGGCAATTCAGCTCCTGCGGCGCCCTCGAACGGCGGCGGGGCACAGGCCGGCAACGGCAATGGCGGCTCGCGCAGCCGGGTCGCCCGTCCGACGCTCGATCCGGGCTGGACGATCGATGACTCAGCGGATCTCTACAACATCCGCGGTTGGGGCAAGGGCTTCTTCGACATCAACCGCAACGGCCACGTGGTCGTCCGACCGACGAAGACGCCGGGACGCGAGATCGACCTTCTCGATGTGGTGCGCGGCCTGCGCGAGCGAGGCCTTCGCACGCCCGTCCTGCTGCACTTCAGCGATCTGCTTCAGCGGCGCATGGTCGATCTGCATGACGCCTTCGAGCAGGCGATCAAGGACAACAGCTATCGCGGGAAGTATCTCGCGGTCTATCCGATCAAGGTGAACCAGCAGCGCCGCGTGGTTGAGGAGATTCGCGAGTACGGCAAGGAGTATGGCTACGGCCTCGAGGTCGGCAGCAAGCCCGAACTCCTCGCGGTCATGGGCATGACCAGCGACACGCCGGATCGCCTCATCATCTGCAACGGCTTCAAGGAAGACCGTTACATCGAGTTCGTCACGCTCGCCGCGAAGCTCGGCCGGACGATCATCCCGGTCATCGAGAACCTCACCGAGCTGCGCCTCATCATCAAGCATGCCGACCAGTACGGCATCCGGCCGCGCATCGGCGTGCGCGTGAACCTCTTCACGCCGGGCGCCGGGCGATGGCGGCACAGCTCGGGCATCAAGGCCAAGTTCGGCCTCTCGCTCTCGGAAGTGATCGTGGTGCTCGAGTTCCTGAAGACCCGCGGCATGGAGGATTGCCTCCAGCTTCTCCATTGCCACATGGGCTCGCAGATCCACGACATCCGTCAGGTGAACTCGGGCGTGAACGAGCTCGCCCGCATCTACGTCGAGCTCGCCAAGATGGGCGCGGGCATGAAGTACCTCGACGTCGGTGGCGGCCTCGGCATCGACTACGACGGAAGCCAAACCAACTTCGAGTTCTCGACCAACTACACGCTGCAGGAGTACGCCAGCAACGTCGTCTACAAGATCCAATCGGTCTGCGACGAGGAAGGCGTTGAGCACCCGACGATCGTGACTGAATCGGGTCGGGCGATGGTCGCCCAGCAGAGCGTCATCGTCTTCGACGTGCTCGGCGCGAACCGACTCGACCGCTTTCAGGTGCCGGCGACCCTCGAGCAGCACTTCGCGCCGGACGCCGAGATCCCGCGTCCGGTGCTCGACCTCTGGGAGGCCTACACCACGGTCAGCGAGCGACGGCTCCTGGAGTGTTACCACGACGCGCTCCAGGCCCGCGACGAGGCCCTCTCGCTCTTCAGCGTCGGCTACATGAGCCTGACCGACCGTTCGCTCGCCGAGCGGCTCTTCTGGGCAACGTGTGCCCGCATCCGCGACAAGTGCCGCGAGATGACCAACGTCCCTGAGGAGCTTCAGGACCTCGAGAGCTCGGTCTCGGACACCTACTTCTGCAACCTCTCGATCTTCCAGTCGCTCCCCGACATCTGGGCCATCAACCAGCTCTTCCCGATCCTGCCCATTCACAGGCTCGACGAGAAGCCGGTGCGGAAGGCGACGATCGCCGACCTCACCTGCGACTCTGACGGCAAGATCGATCGTTTCGTCGACGACCACGACATCAAGAAGACGCTTGAGTTGCACGAACTTCGCGAGGGCGAGGACTACTACCTCGGCGCGTTCCTCGTGGGCGCCTATCAGGAGACGCTCGGCGACCTGCACAACCTCTTCGGTGACACCCACGTCGCCCACATCCGGCTCGACGAGAACAACCAGTGGTGGATCGACGAGATCGTCGAGGGCGACAGCGTCCGCGAGGTGCTGCATTACGTGCAATACGACGCGACGCGCTTGGCGATGGAGATCCGCCGCGAGGTCGAGGGGGCGGTGCGCACCAGGCGCATGACCGTCGCCGAGAGCAGCCAACTCATGAAGGCCTACGAGGCGGGGCTGGCCGGGTACACCTATCTGGAGTGCGAGACGCACTTGGATTAGGTGAGGTCGAACGAATCAGTTAGCCTGTCGCGCCGTGAGCCCGCGAAGACCGTGGGCTCACGGCGCGATGGCGTTGATCGATTCGAACGCGCTGCGAAAGTACGCCTCGTAGTTGTCCCGTTCGACGAAGCCGATGTGCGGCGTGCAGAGGCAGTCGTCGCGACCGACGAGCGGATGGCGGGCGCCGAGCACCGGCTCCTCCTCGAAGACGTCGACGGCGGCGCGGCCGGGGCGACCGGCATTGAGGGCTTGTTCCAGTGCGCCCGGGGCGATGATCTCGGCCCGGCTGGTGTTGACGAGGAGTGAACCGGGCCGCATGCGGGCCAAGTCCCTCGAATCAAGCAGGTGCTGCGTCTCCGGCGTGAGGCGGAGGTGAATCGAGAGGATGTCCGAACGCTCAAGGAATTCCTCCTGCGTCGCGACGATATCGAAGCCAGCGGCAACGGCCTTCTTCAGCGTCGAAGGTCGTCCGCCGACCAGGACCTTCGCGCCGAGGGCGCCTCCGATGCGGGCGACCTGCGAGCCGATTCGCCCGAATCCGAGGATGCCAAGGGTCCGCCCGGCGAGTTGATGTCCCAGGGTCCGTTGCCAGCCGCCGCCGCGCAGATGATTGGCCTCGGCGACAAGGTTGCGAAGGCTCGCGAGGATCAGGAGGAGCGTCAGTTCGACGGTCGCGGTCCCGGCGCCTTGTCCCTCGGTAACGCGGACGCCTCGCCGCTCGCAGGCATCGAGATCGATGTGCCCGGCGACCTTGCCAGTCTGGGCGATGATCCGAAGCCTTGGCAGCCTGGCTAACAACTCGTCAGTGATGCGGGTTCGCTCGCGGATCAGGACGATCGCGTCGGCCGAAGCGAATCGTTCCGCCAAGGCGTCCAGGTCCGTGACGGTGTCATGGTGAATCGTCACCTGATGGCCACGCGTGAGAGCGAAGGCATCGAGCGATCGAATGCAATCCTGATAGTCATCGGATATCACTATGTGCATGAGCTTTGTCGTCACCGTATCGGATTTCGCTCGACGCTGGGGTCTCGCGACGGCTCTCTCGGTCGTCCTCGGCGGCTGCGGCGGGGCGGATCCCGCACCTGGCAACGTCGCAGTCCAAGCCGGCAGCGGCCAAGCGGGGGAGGCACGCGACACGACGCCAGCCCCGCAGCTGTCCCCGCTTCCCTCGGATCTCGAGGCGCAGGTCACAGCGCGTCATGAGTACGTGCCGCGGATCGAGGTCGAGCCCTTGCTGTCTTCCACCGTGGGGATCTTCCGGCTTCGCGAAGCTCTGCGCGGTCAGCAGCCACTGGTTGAATCGACGATCCTCGCCGCCGAGTCACTCCAATCTGCAGCGCTGCTTCCTGAGGGCGGCGGCCTCTCCGCCGGTACGCCGCGATCGATTCTCTTGCAGCATTCGCGGCTTCTTCGCGCCGATGCGATCCGGGCGTTTGAGGAGAACGATCTGAGCGCGGCCACGCGGCGCCTTGAGGCGAGTTTCCGTCTCGGCACCTACCTACTTCGCCATGACGACCATGATTCACGCTTCCGCGGTGGCCAGATCGTCGTTCCGACCTTCTTGGACTGTGATGCGCTGCGAGCCGCCGGCTTTGTCGACAAGTTGACGCCCGCCGACGCCGCGGCGATGGCCGCAGCGCTGCGGGCCTTCGATACCAGCCGCTACGTCACGCCGTGGGACGCGACCTCGGTCGCGGGGCGAGCCTTGGCAGCGACGATTGCCGCATTGGAAGGCCGGGCGCGTGGGGGTGGGTGACGAGGCCGTCATCACCCAGGCGCCGTCGTTGCCTGCATGTATGTTTGAACTTTGAACAACCGCCGTGCGATCCATCGCACGGCGGTCGTCCAAGGCTGGACGCCTTGAACTCAATTCCCTATCCCTCCGCTCGGGCGAGGTCCGCTGGAGTTCAGGAAGGGGGCATACCTCCCTGGCAGGGCCCCCAAGCGCCCAGCAGGATGGCCAGATCCACGGAGTTGGTGATCTTGTCGCCGTTCAGGTCGCCACCGATGCTCGACCAAGCTCCGAGCAGAATCGCCATGTCGGCAGCATCGATGAAGCCGTCGCCATCGAAATCGCCCGGGCAGGTCACGTTCGCGAATGCAATCCCGACGACCTGTTCTGCCGCGCCGAACGCTCCCTTTTGGACGTACTCGCTGTCGACAAGCTCAAGCAAGGCACCGCCGACGTCGTTGTACTGGATCGCGTACATGGAAAGGGTTGCCGGGTCGACCGCTGGGTCGCCAATCGCGGCCTGCCATGGGGTGTCCGCGTAGAGGGAGAAATGCGGCGAACCGAACGGATCCGAGACGGAGAGGAGCCGTGCGAAGCCATTGTGGCCATTGGGATCGGAGAGGATCAGATTTCCGGCGGAGTCTGGCCATGCCAAGTAGTCGATGTCGCCGACGCCAAGGCTCGGCGAGAAGGCCAGCGCTTCGCCGTAGACGGATACCTCTGCAATACGGTCTTCCAGGTGAATCTCGGTGGCTCCGAACGAAATGACCAGCGTGTCGTTGTCATTTCGATACTCGATGCCGTGGAGCTTCTGCTGGTCTGCGGGGAAGCCAGAGACAGGTTCGATGGACATGGCGCCGTTCAGCGGATCAAGTCGGAGAAGCGCATAGGGCGAGTGGAAGTCGCTCCCGCTCAGGACGATGATGAACTCTCCGAGCCTCCGATGGAACGTCATCGATTCGGGCACCAGATTGCCCGGGATCTCGATGGTGCGGAACAGTCGCGTGGCGCCAGTCTCGGTATCGATGGCGACCAGCGACGCCCGATTGTCGAGATCCTTGTTTGTGATGCCGAAAAGGGTATCGGCGGCGCCGCACGAGGCGACGACCGATCCGGCGATGACCGCAGCCAGCCATCCAACGGGACGGCAAGGCGCTTGACAGGTGCCTTCATGGCACATGCAGTTGTTTCTCATGGCGCTCCTCCAAGAATGAGACAGAGAGGAAGCAAGGCCCATGAACAGGAGCTGGAACGTAACGCTGTCTACGCCGAGATGTACGGCGCCAACAGTGCGCCCATCCGAGCGAGTCGGCTCAAATGAGGAATTCGATTGAGCCGTCTCAAACGACTCGGTCCATTCGATTGAGCTTGTGATGTTTCACGCTTCTCGACGGGCATTCCGTCGCAGAGGGCTCAATCCGACGCGGGCCTTCTGGCTCTCGCATCTTGAAGCATCGTAGTCACGCGGGGGCTCTTGCGGCGTGGTCATGCGAGGAATGGAGAGATTGTTCGAGACTGTCTTGCGCGTCGGTCTTGGGTGATTGGGTACAGCGCATCGGCAACGACGCGGCGATGGATGTTCGAGCCGCCTTACACTCCAGCGATGCTTCGCCCCAAAGTCGGTTCGTTCGGTCCGTTGGCGTCCGTGCTGCTAGCAACTTCCCTTGCGCATGACTGCTTCGCAGCAGTGCAGGCTCCTCCCGCGCCTGCCGTGCAGACCGAGCCTGGCCTGACCTTCCGTGTCTATCAGCTTGATCGCGCGCCGGCGACGCTCCCGACCCTCATCGCCAACCAGACACCCAACGCGGATCGCGTACAGCTCTCGCTCGACCTTCGCAACGCCGCC
>JAEUIU010000061.1 GCA_016795065.1 Phycisphaerae bacterium | reverse complement strand
GTCATCGGTGCACACGTGCCGGATCGCAAGCGTCATGTTCGCCAGCTGCCCTCGGCGCTCCCGCGGCTGGATCAACGTGACGCGGTCCTGCCACGGCTTGACGGCGAGCTGTAGCGCCTCGCGACACAGGCAATCAGAGCCGTCGTCGATGATCACGGCGCCCCAATCCGATCTCTGCTGGGCCCCCATAGACTCAAGACACCGCGACATGCGGCCGGGCGGCACATTGCGACCGGTGATCACGAAGATGAAGGGTTCCGAGCGATTGCGCGGCACCCAATCCAGCGGGCCGCCCACCAGATCCACGATGCCAACCTGAGCTGCGGGCACCGGGAACTTCTCGATCAGATCGAGCAACAACATCCAATCCTCACGGCTGCGCTTGAGTTCGTTCGGGGGATGCACGAATGCAGTCTGAGCTAAACCTCCGCGGAGCGAGGCAATACGACCGGTCACGGCGGCCTGATCCATCGCCCTGTGCCAGGATGCCGACGGTTGCCCGTCAGCCAACGGATTCAGGAAGGGCCGCGCCGCCAGGAATCTCTCGCGGTGAAGCAGGCACGCGCGAACCTCCACACGCCAAGGCGCTCCGTCGTTGCAAGCGGTGAATCTGGTGCCGGCTGCTTGAGGAACGCTGAGCGATGCGGTCACGGCCTTCGGATCGCCTTCTATCGCTTGGATCATCTCGGCGAGGTAGTCGTCGGTGTGAGAAGTCCGTCGGACGAGAATGTCTGAGTCGACCTGCAGTATGTACTCGCCCACACACTGCTCAAACGCCAGAAGCGGGGCGACGAGAGGAGCGCCGTGAGCGCTGTGGGTGCCGTGGTAGTCGACATCGAACCACTCCTGCATGACTACACCGGCGTCCGCCCCCGGACCCGGACTGATGACGACGCGGTCGATGACGCTGCGGGTACGCAGTCTCTGCGCCGCCTGCATGAGATCGTCGAGGTCGGCTGATGAGTGCTGACGAACGAAACCATCGCGGAGCGAGTCGACGACGAGCACTCTCTCACAAAAGACACGTGGGCCCTCGAGTTGGCGAACGAGGTGAGTCACCTGTCTCTCGATCGTGGAGGCCTCCATCGCGCAGGTCTTGATCACGAGGGATACCCGCGGGACAGATCGCTCAACGAGCAAGGGCCGGCAAACGAGAGTGAGGAAGTCGGAGGCGGGCTCGAAGCGATCCGTGTCGACGGTTTCGCTCGCGATGCGGCGTTCCACGTGCAGCCCATGCCGAAGGAGGTCCCGCTCGATCTTCGCCAGCGGACGGTGAAACTCCCTGCGTCCAGCCCCGGTCTCGGAGCTCTCGCTGTACCAGAAGGAATCGTCATAGCACTTGCCCGCGGGGAGGTCGCGCCTTCGATGGAGATTCGTGGGCCCACCGAATGTCGCAATCGGATTGCAGAGCGTGACCACGACGAGGCCATCTGGCTTGACTGCGGCGCGAATGTCGGCGAGAACCTGCTCGTATTCCGTTCCATCCCCAAGCTCGCAGAGGACAAGCGACGTGAGGACCGCGTCGTACGGCCCCGCGTTCATCGCAGCGAGTCGGTCAGAGGTAAGCGTCAGACACGGAGGTGTAGCACCCAGTGACTGCCAACGGGTTGGCATGTCTACGCCGGGATCGAAGCCGACCGTTCGAAGCCCGGCTTCAGCGAGGTGACGAGCACTCCTGGCCTTCTTCCCGCAGCCGTAGTCCAAGACGCTCTGCGCCCCGGACTCCAGGATGATCGGATCAACGACCGCCGACACGATTCGAGTCGCGGATGGTCGCTCTTCGTTCAGCGCTTTCCAGAAGCGCTCAAAGCCATCGAGTTCTGGTATCGACTTGTCGACCAGAGCCCGCCGCATAAGTTCGTCGAGATCGGTGCGGTGTGCCCAGCGCCACGTCAGCCAGGCTCGTTCCGCCATCCCTCGGTAGCCCGCGTCAGTGAATGGACGAATGTCCGATCCGTAGTCGATCAGCTTCAGCCCACTGGAGGTGACGCGCAGGTTCTTGGGATGCATGTTCCTGAACGTAATCCCATGCGACTTGCACTCCCGGAGGAGCGCGATCAGTTCGGTACCGTGTCCGCCGGAGTACGGCGCTGAAGCCTCGAAGGGATACACCACAAGCAGCGTTTCGTCTCGCATCTCGACTCGGGTGAGCGGATACAGGTGCTTCGGGGACTCGATGCGTGCTGCAAGACCCTTCAGTGTTGCCAGCGTGTCGTGGTTCGGGCGTCGCTTGAGCAGGTCGAAGACCTTGAACACGCGCACGTCGTCGGTGAAGACGATTCCCTCGCCGCCGGCGCCGAGAAGCCGCAAGTCCTTTGCGCCATATGCCCGCTTCAACAGCGCCCTGGCGCGTCTCTCTCGGGACTCGGAGACTTCCCCGTCGGTCTCTGAGGTTGACTGCCTCGTCGCTCGGTATTCGCTGATGAGCCCGTCCATAGAGGCGAATGCGTCGCGTACGTTGCCTTCCGAGGCTGCCCTTCGGACACTTTCGGCGAACTGGGCGACCGCGTTGGGCTTGAATAGGCTGCAGATCAGGTCCATTTCGCGGGCGATTCGACCCAACGCATCGCGTGCGGCGCCTTGGTTCCACGACGACTCAGTGGCAAGCAGGCGTCGTACTCGGCCGCGAATGCCGTCAGCAAGGCCCAGCACGCGCCACGCGCTGAGCGTGAACGCGGCGAGACGCTCCTCCGTGTACTTGCGAACGAGACGGGCACCCTGCTTGAGCTCTTCGGAGGACCATGCGAGTAACGGCTCGCGTCGCCGAGACTGGGGTCTCGCCTGCACGAGATCGCTCGTCGCGCGATAGAGCGCGTATCCCAGAATGTCCGCCAGGAGGGTCGCATCGTCCAGCCGGCTGGGTGTGGTGAATGAGCGGTCGTGACGCACACCCGCAGCCGCGTGCGTCACGATGTTGAGTCCCATCTGATCCCGCATGAACATGGCCGTGAGCATGTCCGAGCGGCGGACGTAGAGGTCGCCGAAACGAGCGAGCGTCTGCGGGTAGGCCAGCAGGTGGTCCGGAGTGAAGAAGATTGTCGATCCCCCTCGCTGTACCGATGGCACCGCTGACTCGATCGTGAGCGAGCTTGCCTCTGTCACCAGCGGGCGGAACACGGGCTCCCCTGCCAGCAGCCGGCCCACCCGTCCGGCGATTACTGTGAGCGCATCCAGGTGGGTCGCGTTGTCGCTTGATGGCTTGAGTGAGAGTGGCGTCTCGAGGTGATCCGTGTGCCGCGAGAGGTCGTAGTAGTTGTCCCGAAGTGAGAGTCGCGTCGCCGCGTCATCTGCGGTCGCGTCGATCCACAGGCTGTCAGGAGCTTGGCTCTCCCAGACCGCCACGAATTGAGCCAGATCGAGCAACTGCATGCGCAGCGTTGCGGTGAAGGGGAGGGGTGCAGCGCCTGTGTCGGGTCCGATCACGATGTCTACGCCTTGATCACGAAGCGCAAGGAGCGCACCGACGTCGGGACTCGCTCTCTCTACTGTGATTCCGGCGGACTCGACCGTAACTGAAAGCCGCTTGTCGTCATCGAGGATCCACGCCGCCGCCCCGGGATGGCGTGCCGCGAACCGCCCAACGTAGGTGTTAAGCACCGTGCGAGATACAGCGATGGGCATCCGCTGGCGAGACGGATCCGGTGTGTCTATGAGGGTCCCGTGGGCCCAGTCTTCACGCTGACGCTCAGGCGAGATGAGCTCGATTGCAAGGCCCTCGGTTTGAAAGCGACGGAGGATGTCATGAAGCGGGCGTGTGCCATCCCTTGGGATGGGGCCGTTCTCGACGACGACCACCGTCATGCCGGAGACATCGGGACGGGACTTCAAGCCGAGAATGTCGGACAGCAGCCCCTCGACGTGAGGCTTTGGTACGGCGTCGGTGACGAACCCGATGACAAGCTCTAGCGATCGCGTCGATGGCAGGAGGGGTGGGATGCTTGCTTCTGGCGGCCCAACGGGCTCTGACGGTCGCCAGCCAAACAGCTCGAATGCCCTCGCGGCTGCAGCGTCTGTCGCGGCAGCGTCGAAGCGGCGCGAGTACTTCCGCCAGAAGCGCGTGAGTCCATCGTGCTTCGCCGAGGAAGCTGGCGCGGTGAGGCGGTCTGGACGTGCATCCGCGTAGTGATGCACGGTGTGTGTCGACGTCGCACCGAACCGGAGGGACGGCAGATCTGCGAGTCGGATGCACAGATCGCGATCGGTGCAACTCGGCAAGTACTCGTCGAACGCGCCAGCCAGAAGCAGCATGTCGAGCCGTACGAAGAGGTTCGAGCCCTGAATGTGCTGGCCTCCGATGAACTGTTCACGGGCGCAGAGCGTGTCGGGAATGGAGTGCGGGTGCCCAGTGCCATCAAGCGTCTCGTATCGGATGAGGCCTGACGCGACCATGTTCAGATCGCGAGAGATCGCGGCATCGAGGCATGCCTCAATGTGTGTGGGGGCCCAGGCATCGTCATCGTCGAGAATGGCGACAAACCAGAGATCGACGGAGCGAGCGATGCCCGCATCGCGATGCAGTTGGTCGATTCCGGTGTTCCATGCGCCGGCGGCTCGTGCCGGAGTGCGCCGGTTGCGCATGACGGTCACGCGAATCCGATCACCACATTGCGCCTGAAGTTGCCGCGCCAGATCGGCGAGAGACTGATCACTCATCTCTTCCTTGCTCCTATCCACCACGATCACGAACCGATCAGGCGTTCGCGTCTGGGCGAGGACGGAGGGGATTGCCCGCTCGCGAAGCAGGTCGAATCTGCCGCGGGTGGCAATGAGCGCTACGACAGCGTGGCCGCTTGCGGACTGTGGGCGTACGTCCATTGGGAAACCTCCGATGAGCGAGGTAGGAATCCGCTGATGCCGCCACGCACGGGGGCGCGGCTATGCCATTGCGGCACATCCCTCGATCGTCGGAGTAGCCGTGTGCAGCTCGCTTGAGCTTGGCTGCAGGAGAGATCTCGTCGCTCATCGATTCGAGATCCGAACCTCGCCTCACACTGCCATCCGTCAAACAGGGAGTCACAATCAGCGGAGTGATGCTAGCGAGGTGGCCATCGGAACGTCAACAGTTGAGGTTGACCTGTTCCCCACAATCTACCCGGGGAGCAACGTGAACCCCGTTCCAACATGGACCGGGCAGATCGGAATTCTCAGGCCAGGTGGTCGAGCCACCGGATGGGCGGCCCGCCGATCTGCTTCGCCTCGCTCTCCCCCTGCATGCATCTTGGAGCGTTGCGGCATCCCGGCTTTCGCAGCGATCCACAGCGGCCACTCCACAACAACAGGAAAGTGCCTATTGGTTCTCTATTGGTTTCGGGGGGGGCGATGCAGCGCACTCCGAAGCCCGAAGTGGGGGCGATGCAGCGAACAGAGTGGGGGGCGATGCAGCGCGGACAACTCGTCCTATCCCGTCGGTTGTCCACATCCGGCGTGTCAGTCAAGAAGCCGAGGCATCGCGACGGCCACGCGAGCCATCGGCGGATGCGACGGCTGCAGCAGCAGCCCGCCGATGACCTCGGCGACCCGCGCGTCGGGATAGACGAGCCGCACCTGTCGGAGCGCCTGCCGGAACTCCTTCTTGAAGTCGCGCGACGAGCGGTACTCCTGCCCGAACTGGCCGTGGAGGTTCTCCCACGAGAGCCGCGTTCCCGTGGGAGTCCGCACCCGGCAGAGCCGATGGGCGAGCCAGGTGTAGACGTCGAGGGCGAGCGCCGAGTGTCGGAGCGCGGCGAGCGCGCGCGGGTCGAGCGGGACCGCATGCTCGGTGAGCGTCGCGAAGAAGTCCTCCGAGAGTTCGATCACGCCGGGCCAGAGCGAACGCTGAAGGCCGTCGGCCTGGATCCACGCCTCGAAGCGCTTGATCGGTTTCGCGTCGACGGTCACGACGCGGCCGGCCTCCTGCATCCCGATCGAGAGCCGACATGCCGCGAGGGCGTTCATCTGCCGGCGAAGGGCGTGGTAACTCCCGCGCTCGCCGCCGCTCGTCGACATGCCGAGCGACCCAAGAAACTGTCGCATGCTCTCGCCGATCTCGACCGATCTGCGGGGCGTCACTTTGGACACCCACATTCTGAACCGCTCACGTGCTACACGCAAGTGACTCCCACGTCGCCGTCGGACTGCACGATGACCAATGGAGACGATGGCAGCGGCGGAGATTCGGTCACCGGTGGGGAAGGCGGCGACGGCGGAGACGGAAAGAACGGCACGTCTGGTCACCCGCATGGCGGGCACGGCGGGCACGGCAAACACGGAAAAGTGGGACGTGGCACTGATGCCGAAGATGGCGAGGATGGCTCTAAGTGCTGTGGAGGCGTAGCGGGCAACGGAGGCAAGGGAGGAAAGGGTGGATCGGGAAAGGGTGGACGTGGCGGGAATGGCGGGAAGGGTGGGAGTGGCTTTGGCCAAACAGGAGTCGGAGGAGATGGTGGTGATGGCGGCGATGGTGGTGACGGGATCGCTGGCGACGGCGGGGATGGTGGACGAGGCGGCGATGGAGCTTCGCCGGGCACCGGAGGTGGCCTGGGACTCGCTGGCACAGCCACGAAGGGATCGAAGGGGTCCAGAGGCGGGAAGGGAACAGGGCAGGCTGGAAACGGCACTGATGGCTCGCCCGGCTCGGATGGCAGTGCTATTTCCGGAGGCTCCGGAACTGCCGGGAGCAACGGGAACGCGTGCTGACAGGCCTTGGGCAGGTCAGGAGCGACCCGCCATGGACCTTCAGGCCCATGGCGGGTCGCCGTCTGTAACTCCACAATGGGGGGACGTCATCTCCCCCTTGCCTGGCTTGCGGAGGCATAGTGTGTCAGCATCGATTCCCCGGCGTTCTTGCCATCGTCGAATCGCGTGGCTGCTGGTCCTCAGCGTGACGGCTGCGTTCGCGGTCGCGCTGCTTGCTCTCGGCCTTGACCGAAGCAGGATGACAACGACAGTCGGCGCGGACGGCCCGCAGGCCGAGCAACTCGGCTGGCCGGTTCAGGTCGACCGCTCGTGGCCATTGCCGACAGATTGGGCTGAAGAGGTCCGCCCGGCCTATCGGAAGTTCAACGTCGCACATTTCAAAAAAGATGATGCCGGTCCGCCTACGCACGCCGTCATGCACGTCGAGTTCGGGTGGCCCGCCGCCACGCTCTACCGGACCGAGTTTAGAAGTCCGGATGAAACCAGTCCCAATGCGTGGAATGCGTACCGCACCTCGGGGCTTCGAATCGCGTGGAGCGGCGCCGCGTGGAGCATCTTGGTTTGGATGGCAGTCTTGGGTGGCCTCGACTTGATTGGACGTGTTTGGCGAACGTGGCGCAGAGCAACTCGCCTGCGACGGGGCATCTGCCCGAGCTGCAAGCATCCATTGGCGCGAGGTGATGTGTGCCCCGAATGCGGCTGGGGCTCCGTATCCATGTCATGAGCGTGGAGGCGGATGTCTGAGTGCAGGGGCGGATGGTCGCGAACCCGCATGGCTGTCTTCAACCCGAGCGAGCGCCCGACCGCATCTCGGGGGCGAGACGGCTCATCGCGGATCCACTAGACCGCTGTGTTGTTGCTGCTCCCGCTGCTGGCGCTCACGCCGAGGCTGCTGCTCCCGCCGCTCGTCAGGACCGACGGCGCGATCGTTCCAGAGCTGCAGGAGAAGCTCGACCCGCTGCTCTTCGACGAGCCGGACGAGGAGGAGCTAGACGTGCTGGTCGGGCTCAGTGCTGAGAGCGAGATGTCGCTGTGCGCCCAAACGCCGTCGACCAGCAGGGTGTTAGTTGTCGGAACATGAATCGCGACGGTCCGCACGCGGCCCGCGATGCGCTCGACGTTGGCGAGGACTTCCTCACCGAGCCCGTCGAGGAAGAGCGCAGCGCCGACCTCGACGAACTCCGCCGACACGAAGCCCCATTGATCGTCACGACGGATCAGGATCGGATGCTCCGGCGTGCACTTCACGCGGCCATTGAGGACGACGAACCCGTCGTGAGTGCCGAGGCGAAGCTGGTACGATCTGATCGACGGGCTGCGCTCCCTTCCCACACGCCGGGGAGCATCCTCTCGGAACCAAGAGACTCTCCATGCATCAAGACCCGCTTCGACATGCTCGACTTGCCCGCTCGTTTCGGTGGGCGTGTATCGCACCAGCCGCGATCACGGTGTGGTGCGGTGCCGCCGTCATCGTTAGTCCAGATCAACTCGATCCTTCATCGGCAGTCATCGACTTCGAGTCGCTCTCGATCGGTCCAGTGACCAATCCCCTCGTCATCGGGGACATCACCTTCTCATCCGGGCCTGGGCTGGGGATAGTGAGCGTGTTGGGGTATCCCGCCAACGGCACCGAAGTGTTCGGAGCCACGCTCCAGCCCCTTCCGTCGGGCGGGTTCTCCGGCGGCGGCGGCTACACGCCCATCACCATCACGTTCGCGAGGCCCGCGAGCCAGGTGCTGTTTGCGTGGTTCGATCCGAACTTCGGGGGCAATGTGGCACAAGCGCTGGACTCCGACGGCGCGGTGCTGGAGGTGGGGGCCGTACAGACCGGTCCGCCCGGTGGCTGCTGCGCTGCGTACATCGGCTTCGTCCGTTCTACCGCCGACATCGCCTCGGTCCGAGTTGTGCCCGCCGGCACGGGTGACGTCTACTCGATCGACAACGTCCACTACCTCATGGGCGTTCCACCTCGGGTATGTGTGACCGACCTCACGGCGGACGGGACCACCGACGGCGCGGACCTTGGCGTGGTTCTCGGTCAGTGGGGTGGTCGAGGAACGGCCGACTTCGATGCTTCCGGCACGGTCGACGGCGCCGATCTCGGTGTGCTGCTCGGAGCCTGGGGACCGTGCCGCTGAAATGGTTGCCAACCCACTTGCTCGGTGCCTCGGAACGTGTCAACGAACTTGAGACACTTTGATTTATGACGTCACCGGTGATGGCGTGCCTCGCCATGAGCCCGGGGTCCGCGCTCGACCTTCGGCGACCGACGGGATCGGTCCTCGTAGACCTCCCTCTGCCTCCCCGTCTCGCAAGTCATTATGCGGCGGCGACGCCTTCACCCGAAGCGCGGTTTCGAACACCGTCGCGAGCGCTATTGCGTCCCAACCTCCCCGGTTGGTCGCGCTACAGCGGAGCCGACCCCCTCATAACCGCCGCAGGGGTCTCCGGGAGAGACGGAGAGACTTCGGCCCCAACCGGGGGTTCGGGGAGCTCGCGGGCCGCCCGTCCGGTGATGACCACGCGCCCACGAGAGACTCGCGGCCGCCACTCGACCCTCGCAAACAACGGCGTAGAAAACGAAAACGCCGCCGAGGTCTCTCGGCGGCGTCTCGCGTGAACTGGCGGGCCGGTTCGGTTCGCAACCGGCCAAGAAGTAGAGGGATCGCGATACCTCGCGAAAAGTCTCACGGTCGTTCCATCGCAGCCTCAACCCGAGCAGTCGCTACCGGGCGCTCGGGATCGACCGAGACGTCACGACCGATGCCCGGTCTCGGTCTTTGCTCTCAGGAGCCGCATCCCATTGGCCACGACCAGGAGGCTGGTGCCCATGTCGGCGACGACCGCCATCCACATGGTCGCGGTGCCGAAGAGCGCGAGAGCGAAGAACACGGCCTTGATCCCGATGGCGAGCGCGATGTTCTGCGCCAGGATGGCCGCGGTCCGTCGCGATATCTCGACGAACGCGGGCACCCCGCGAAGATCGTCCTTCATGAGCGCGACGTCCGCCGTCTCCAACGCGGTATCCGTGCCGGCCGCGCCCATCGCGAAGCCGATGGTCGCCTTCGCCAGCGCCGGCGCGTCGTTGACCCCGTCGCCGACCATGCCCACGACGTCGCCCTCCTGAGCGATCAGCGCATCGATGGCGACGACCTTGTCGTCCGGCAGGAGTCCCCCGCGCGCGTCGTCGATGCCGACGGCCTGCGCAATCGACGTGGCCGTGTTCTGGTTGTCGCCGGAGAGCATCACGGTCCGGAGGCCAATGGCATGGAGTTGCTTGACGGCCTCGATGCTGGTCTCGCGTGGCTTGTCTGCGACGGCGAGCACGGCGAGCACCGACGTCGCCGTGCCGACGACCACCGCCGTCTTGCCTTGACGCTCGAACTCGACAAGCGCGGCCTCGACCTCTGGCGAGCAGACTCCGCGCTCCTCGGCGAGCCGGTGGTTCCCGACGAAGAATGGTTCGTCGCCAATCCGCCCCTCGACCCCGCGCCCCGTCAGTGAGCGAAAGTCCGTGACGGCCGCCCGTTCGCCCGGCCACGCATGCGCGATCGCCTGTGCGACCGGGTGCTGCGAGAGGGCATCGAGGCTCGCTGCGATGCGCAGCGCGCCGTCGCGATCGGCATCACCGACAGGCCGCACGTCGGTCAGCGCGGGCTTTCCCTCGGTCACAGTGCCGGTCTTGTCGAGCGCGACAATCCGCAGCCGACGTCCGTTCTCCAAGTGGACGCCGCCCTTGACGAGGATGCCGCGCCGCGCCGCCGCCGCCAGACCGCTGACGACCGTCACAGGCGTCGAGATCACCAGTGCGCACGGGCACGCGATCACGAGAAGAACGAGCGCCCGATAGAGCCACGGCAGGAACGGCTGGCTGAACGCGAACCACGGGACGAGCGCGACCAGCAGCGCCGCGAGACAGACGACAGGCGTGTAGACCCGCGCGAAGGAGTCGACGAAGCGCTGAGTGGGCGCACGCGTGGCCTGCGCCTCCTGCACCGTCCTGATGATTCGCGCGAGGGTCGTCTCGTCCTTGCCGCCGCTCGTGCGGAACTCGAGCACGCCGCTCTCGTTGATCGTTCCGGCGAAGACCTTGTCGCCCACTTCCTTGTCGACAGGCACGCTCTCGCCCGTGACGGGTGCCTGATTGACGCTGGACGCGCCGGCGACAACCTCGCCGTCGAGTGGCAAACGTTCGCCCGGCCTGACGCGCACGATCGATGCGACGGGGACGTCGGCCGCGGGCACGTCCTTCCAGGAGCCGTCGGCCTGGCGCACGCTCGCGGAATCCGGTGCCATCGTCATGAGCGAGCGCACTGCGTTGCGTGCACGATCGAGAGCCCGCTCCTCGATCAGCTCTGCGACGGCGAAGAGGAATGTGACCATCGCGGCTTCCGGCCATGCGCCGATCACGCAGGCTCCCACCACCGCCACGGTCATCAGGAAGTTGATGTTGAGGGTGAAGGTCCTGACCGCGAGGAAGCCCTTGCGGAGCGTCGGCAATCCGCCCGCGACGATCGAGCCGATGGCGAGAAGGACGATGGGCCACGACGAGTCCCGAACACCCCAGAGAGAGAGTCCCTCTGCCAAGGTGGCCATGAGCCCGCCGAGCGCCAAGGGAGCGATGCGACGCCACCGGCCAGTCGACGGGTCGGCGACTGGCGATGCGTCGCATGCCGCCCCGGCGCACCGATCGGAGTCGGACGGCGTGCGCTCGCCCGGAGCCGACGCTGGGCCGGATCGATCCACCAACGTGGCGGCCATCCCGATGTCGTCGAGCGCAGCCAGCAGGGTCGAGTCGTCTGTTCCGTCCTGGTCAACGCTGAGCCGCCGGTTGAACAGGT
This sequence comes from Phycisphaerae bacterium, assembly GCA_016795065.1. Lineage (GTDB taxonomy): Bacteria > Planctomycetota > Phycisphaerae > Phycisphaerales > SM1A02 > JAEUIT01. The sequence continues at coordinate 373 of JAEUIU010000061.1, read as the reverse complement.
CGAACTCGATCGCGCCGATCGACTGCATCGACCTGAGGCGGTTGCGGATGACGGCCTCTTCGGCCGGACAGTCCATCGACGGGATGGAGTAGATGCGTCTCATCGATCGTGCTGTGGCGGATGCCGCCACCACGCCACCACGGCGAGAACCGCGGCTCCGGTGAGGGACAGCCCCAGGGCAGTCAGGTCGAGCCGGATGTGGAGGTGACCGCTTCGACGGTACTCGTCGATTGTGAACTGCGTCGCCACCCAGTCGGAAGCCGCCGCGGACGCGCCGATCAGAAGGACGAGGATGAGCGCCTGCCGGGGCGATCCCGATTGGCGATGGGCTCCACGTCCGCTCCGCTCGGCGCGTCCGGCGGCGACTCGCCGC
>JAEUIU010000057.1 GCA_016795065.1 Phycisphaerae bacterium | reverse complement strand
CCGCTGTGGGCGGTGGCGATGAGCTTCGGCTTCTGCGCCCTCGTCGGCGTCGCCTTCGGCATGTTCCCGGCGATCAAAGCCGCACGGCTTGATCCGATCGAGGCTCTCCGACATGAATGAATCGAGCGGTTCCCGAACCGTCGCGGTGTTCCTTCTGGCCACCACCACGCTTCTCACTCCGGCCTGTTCGAAGGGCCTCTTCGACAACGACCACTCGACATGGGAGGTCGCCCCCGAACGGCTCCAGCGGATTGCGACAGAGGACCTGACCGCCCGCTCGACCACGACGCCGGTGAAGCCCGAGGACGCGACGCGCTCGCAACTCGATCAGGTCGATCCGATGCCGACCTGGCCCTCGCGCATGGAAATCAGTCTCGCCGACGTGCGCGAGGCGACCGTGAAGAACAACCTGGAGTTGCGCACCCAGCTCTTCGCTCCCTCGATCGCCCGCCGCGACGTCGAGATCGAACGGGCCAAGTTCGAGTCGACTTTCTACGCTGACTGGACCAACAACGGCTCGAATCAGTTCACCACGGCGGCCGACGGATCGAGCAACTCCGACACATTCGATGTCGGCGTGCAGATGCCGCTGATCACCGGCGGCACGGTCAACGTCTTCTCCGACATCGGCCGCAACGAGCCCTCCTTCGAACGGGACGGCAACGGCGAATGGAGCGCGGGGCTCGGATTCTCAATCAGCCAGCCCCTCCTTCGCGGGGCGGGCATCAACGCCAACACCGCCTCGATCCGAATCGCTGAGTACAACGGGCAGATCACCGGGGCGCGCACCAAGCTCGAGGTCACCCGCATCCTCGCCGATGCCGACAAGGCCTATTGGAACCTCTATGCCGCGTATCGCGAGCTCGAGGTGCGAAAGGCCCAGTACGACCTCGCGGTCGCCCAGCGGGATCGGGCGAAGCGGCTGGTCGACCAGCAGCAGGTCGCGGCGATCGAGGTGACGCGAGCCGAAAGCGGCGTCGGACAGACGCTTGAACAGATCATCCTTGCCGATGCCACGCTGCGCGACCGGGTTCGCGAACTGAAGCGGATCATGAACCGCGGCGACCTTCCGGTTGAGAGCGGCACGTTGCTTGTGCCGGCGACGCAGCCGAATCCGCTTGGGCTTGAGCTCGACGCGACGGCCCTCACCCAGGACGCGCTGACGAACAGGATGGAGTTGCTCGAGATCGAGCTCCAGTTGGCTTCCGATGAGACCGACATCGCCCTCGCCCGCAACGCGGCCTTGCCGCTCTTTGCTATCGAGTATCGCTACGAACCGGTCGGCCGCGGAAGCACGCTGGGTCGATCTGTCCGCAACATCGGTGACTTCGAGGAAGACCCCTACACCGTCGGCCTGCGCGGTGAGATCCCGCTCGGCAACGAGGCGGCGAAGAACCGCGTGGCCAGGGCCATTCTGGAGCGGGTGCAACGGCTCTCGACCAAGGAGAACCGTCGGCAGGTCATTCAGGCCGAGGTCCTCAACGCCCTCGATCGATTGCACACCGCGTGGCAGCGCATTCTCGCCGCCCGACTTGAGACGGTGCTCGCGGCGCGAACCTACCAAGCGGAACAGCGGCAGTTCGATGTCGGCGTGCGCACCAGCCAGGATGTTCTCGACGCCTCCACCCGACTCACCGACGCCCAGAGCCGCGAGGTGAATGCCCTCGCTCAATGGCAGATCGCGATGATCGACATCGCTTTCGCGACCGGCACACTCCCTGGCGCCGCCGGCGTCGAATGGGGCCCGATCGACATCGATCAGTTGGAGGGACAGTCGGCGACGGGAGCGGAGGCTGAGGCGCTGCAAAGCGCCAACGACTGGTAGCCATCGCCTCTTCAGCAGCGCGAGATCGCCACCGTCGCCAGATCCCGCAGCGACTCCTCGCAGCTCGTGTCGTCACGCAGGCTCTGGAACGCCTTGCGCAGGACGGCGTCGCTCTGTCGGCTGATCTTCACCCCAAACCGCACCAGGCCCGCGGCGATGGTGGCGGCGTAGAGCCGTGCGGCGCGGTTGCGTTCGGCGGTCGACGCCGCGCCGGTGCGAAGGGCCTTGAAAGCGACCTTCAGGGCGATGATCTGTTCGAGCGTCGACTGAGCTCCGGCGACGGCACTGGCGGCGTCGTGTGCGAGCGGCACGATCTCGCGGGCCAGCCAATCGGCTGCGGTGCGCGACGGATCGGCATTGGCGTCGAGCGCCCACTGGAACGCCCCATGGATGCCGCGCGTCTCCTCGTTGATGTCCTTGGGTTGGGACGCGCCACGAGAGCGTGACGATGACTTCGGACGATGATTGGGAGAACCGGATGAATCCACTGGCAACCTCATCGTGGATGTTCCACGGCAGCGATCAGTTCACGAAGTTCGTCGGCCACATTCTCCTCAGGACCGAGGGTGGCACGCACTTCCTCCAAGAGTTCCTCAACGAAGACGCGGCGTCCGACGATCGCCAAGTGGGCGGCCTGTCCAATCGACTCCAGGCCAAGCGTCGCTACCAGGTCGGCATAGGGGACCGGAGCGTCACCGAAGAGCTGCGGGCGCAGCGTGCGCTGCTGGAAGGCGATCCAGGCCATCTCCCGGCCATCGCGCCGGCAGCGACGCTCGGCCCGTTCCCCGGCAACGCGCACGACCTGAGCGGCCCAATGGGCGTCGAAGACGTGCTCGGCAGCCGCGGTCCGCGAGGCGGCAAGGCCATCGAGTGATGCGCCGTCACGGGTGCTGACGGTTCCGACTTTTGGCGTACGTTTCGTACTCTTGTCATAGCGGACCCGATCGCGAACGTAATTGACCACCGCCTGACGAAGGAGAGAGCGAAACCGGCCGCGCTTCGCATCGGCCGAGGCGAGCAGCGCCCGACCGATGAGGACATCGGCAAAGAAGCCTTGGGCCAGGTCCGCGGCCCGTTCCGGAGTCTGACCGGTGGCCCGTACGAAGGCGAAGACTGCCCCCCAATACCGCTTCGCAACGGCCTCCCGGCTGGCACTCGCCTTGGGACCCTTTCCTGAGGCCTCCCGCAACAGCGACCAGTCCGTCGCCGAGGCCGACGCGGGCGCATCGATGGGGGGAGCGATCTTGTCGACTCGCTTCCTGATTGATCCCGGCTTGGGTGGAGGGTCGGACGGTGCCATGTGCGTCGAAATCTGATACGAAAAGATCGGTGAGTGTACGAACGAAAAAGTTCGACGAACGAAAAAGTTCGACGAACGCGAAGTTCGTTGAACGCGACGAGGTCCCGTCCGGTTCGCTGCCGGGAAGGAGTGCCACATGCTGTCTGGACCCACCCGGTTCCCTATCGGCCTGCTCAGCTTGCTGGTTTGGGCGCTCGCGTGGGCACTTCCCCTCGGGCGGCCTCTCTATGCCCAAGGCACCGTTGGCGAGTTCCCTGACCCAATCACATCGGTCGAGTTCGCGGCGCTCCTTCGGCTTCACACCGGTGTCACCGAGGTGGAGTGGCCGGTGTTGCACGTCATGCACGAGGACTACATCGCCGCCGCGGCGGTCCTGCGCCATGGCGAGATTCAGGCCTTCCTTGACGAGCGGACGAGGCGAATGGGGAGCTTCTTCAATGTGACCGTGGAGAAGGAACTTCTCCCGAGGCGTCGGAGGGCGATCGCTTCGCTTGAGGCGCTCGAGCGGACGCTCTTCGATGGTGTTGCGGCCATCCTTGGCGAAGGTGCCGAGGAGCGGGTGGTCGGGGCCCGACTTGACCGTCGATGGCAACTCGCGACCTTCACGATCGGGCAGCAGGGGCTCTGGCAGAGTCGCGACCAGACGCTGGCGGGCGTCGTGCTGGACCACCGGTGGAGCGAGGTCGAGAAGTCCGTGGTGCTGCCCCGCTGCCGCGCCTATCAGGAGCGGGTTGTTGGCATCCTCGATCGGCTTGTTGTCGTGGCCGCTGATGCCGTTCCGTTCGAGGGGCTGAACGGCGGGCCTGTGTCCGATGCGACTGCCTCGGCGCGAGAGAGCGCGCGGCGGGCCAAGAGCGAACTCCAGAAGTGCCACCGCGCTTTCGTTGCGGAGCTTTCACGCGATCTCGAGGCCGCCGTCGGGCCGGAGGTCACGCAGGTCCACATGCTCCGGATTCGATCCCGCTGGATTCAGGCGAAGTACGGTGGGATCTGGTCATCCGTTTCCTTCGATTCTCCGCTGAAAGCAGGGCTGCGCAAGCGAGGCATCACCGAGGAGGAACGTCTCGGTCTTGAGGCTGCCATCGTCGAATTGAGGGCCGAGGACGACCGGCTCATCGAAGAGGGCATGCGTCTTCTCGATGCCGACGAGATTGCCCATGTGCCGGGCACGATGAACCAATCGAATCCACGGGCTGAGGAGATCCGGACGGCACGAAGCGAGCTCTTCCGCAAGGCTCGCGCGAAGGCCGCGGCGATTCTCGGCGAGACGATCAGTCGGTCGCTGGAGCGAAAGGCTTGGGCACGGGACCAAAGCGATCCGACCTGGACCATCGATCCGAATGAATCAGACCCAGCACCCAAGGTGGATGATCAGCGCGCTTCGTTCATGCCCTTCGAGATGGCTCGCCGCCCGATGGATCTTGACGCAGTTCGTCGGCTGGCCGGCGACGGTGCAACGCCAGCGGAGACATCCGCCGCCTTGGAGACGATCCACGCCGAGTACCTGGCTCGTTGGGAGCGGGAGGTGTCACCGCTGGTACAGCCGGCCAGCGCGGGCGTGCCTCGCGGGATGCAGGCGTGGCCCGAACAACTTCGGCACGCTCGCGAGATCGCTGTGGCGGTCGAGGTCGTCGATGCGTCTCTTTTCAGCGCGTTGGCAACGGCGTTCGGTCCCCGCGCCGAGGATTCCCTGCGTCAGGCCAGGCTCAACCGCCAGTTCGAGCTGTGGACATCGCGGCCGATGGCGATCAGCGGTCTGGTCTCGCAGGTCGAGCGCCCTTGGAATCCGCTGTCAGCGTTGCGGTCCTGATCGCAGCGGTTGACGAAGAGGCGAGGCCGCGGCTGGAGGCGTTGCTTCTGGTCGCCTCCGTCAACGCAATGAGGGATTTTCGCTATGCAGGGGAACTCTTCGGGGCGGCTCTCAGACTTGAGTCGCTGCCAGACGAGACACGAGCCCGCCTGGTCGAGGCGCGAGCCGCGTTCGATCGCCGCTATCTCGACTGCTGCCGGCGCATGCAGCCCGACGCACGCCCGGAACCGCGGGAGCCGAAGGACCTTTACGCTGAGCACTCCGCTTCAGGCGACGAGGCGATGCGTCAGGATCTCGCCCAGTTTGAGCGGGAGGAATTGAACGCCCATGTCATCTCGCGGCTGCGCGGGCTACTGAGCGCCGAGCAGCAGGCTTCGATTCCGGTCCTCGATCGCTTGGATGTCTTCCGGTTGCCGATACGGCATTGAGCAAGGAGTCACGAGCTCTGTCGCCATCGGCTGGCGGTTCCGGACCGGGAGATGTAGCCTTCCTTTCCGCGTGAGCATCATCGTGTCGATTGCGTGTCGCCTGGAAACAGCCATATGGTGGGACAAATTCTCCTGGTCTGCTTGGCGTTGGTGCTGCTTGCCCTGAGTGGCTGGGCGTACGCGGGCGACCGCGTTCCCGCTGGCGTGCCGAACGGAAAGCGAGCCAAGCCTTGGATCCTGCTGGCGGTGGCCAGTGCGGCAATCGTCCTGGGCATCATCGGATGGTGCATTCAGCAGGGAGCGGCGCCCACGCCGGGATCAGCCGGCCAGACAGCCGTGCTTCCCGCGGATGGCGCCGTGGCGAAGTTCATCAACGCGGTCTACTTGGCTGCCCAACAGATCTCGCTCAACGCTCCGGCCGACGCGGGCCAGAATGAGTTCATTCATGCGTCGCGGCTGTGCGCCCTCGCAACGGTGGTGCTGGTGGCCATCGAGGCCTTGAGTCAACTCTTCGCCGACTCGATTCATCTGGCCCTTCTGCACAGGATTCGCGGACACGTCGTCATCGCAGGTCTGGGCCGAACCGGCTTCGCCCTGCTGCAGGATCTCGGGCGGCGGCGAGGCGGCCTGCGCCGCAGGGTCGTGGTGATCGAGCACGACAAGGAGAATCCGTTGGCGGACGCCGCCCGCGAACGGGGAGCGATCGTCGTTCACGGCGATGCCACCGACGAACGGCTCCTGAAGCGCGTCCGAGCCGAGCGCGCGGAGGCGGTGTTCTTCGCGACCGGCTCGGACGAAGCCAACGTTGAGGGGGTGCGCGACCTGCTGGAGGTGATCGGCGAGCACCGACGCCCCGACGAGCCGCAACCCAAGGCCTTCGCCCACTTGCGCCGGGCTGATCTGGGACTCCTCCTGGAGGCTGCCGCTGGTCCAGAGCCCGTGATCGATGTCCGGGCGTTCAACATCCTTCATCGTGCCGCGGCGGACGTGGTTCTTCGTCACCTTCCGCATCCGGAACTTCGACCCCGTCAACCGCACGAGATGTTGCATGCGGTGATCATCGGCATGGGACCGATGGCCCAGGTGCTCGCGACGCAGATCGCCGAGTTTGCTCATTTCGAGAACCTGAAGCGGTCGCGCATGACCATCGTCCATTCGCCGCGCGATCGCGAGGCGGTCTCGGAGTTCCGGGCGACGTATCAGCGGCTCTTTCACGCTCCCCCCGGTGCGTCGCGGTGGGATCCATGGGACCCGCCCGAGGCCATGGACCACTGGTCTTACGGTGTCGCGGTGCGTGACGTCGAGGCACCCTCGGCAGCCGATCGCGGCATCGGGTTCGTCGTGAACGGTGGCTTCGCCGAGCACGATGGCGAGTTGCTCGCGTCCGGTGCGGTTGACCGCATCGCCGAGATCGCCCATCGCGAAGGAGTCAAACCGGTCGTATTCGTGTGTGCCGAGGACGACGAGAAAAACTGCAGCGTGGCGTACGAGCTCGATCACGAGCTTCGGGCACGGCTGCGCACGAAAGGCGCGTACCGGCCGGGAGTGCGTCCCGTCACCATCTTCGCCCACGTGCCCTATCGGAAGGTCCTCGGCGAATCGGTGGAGCGCGGCCGGCTGAGGACCTTCGGCGATCTCACCCAGCTCTGTTCCTACGACGCGCTCACCTGGTCGGGCGAACAGGAGTTGGCCCAGGCGATCGCCCGACGATACGCCGAGCGCTACCCGAATCCGACCTCGACTGGCGGACAGTTTGGGGATCTCGAACGGTGGGCCCGCCGCTCCAACCTCTCCGCGGCGATGCATGCCAGCATCAAGTTCGCCACGCTGGGGTACGCCCTGACGCGCCGGCTGCCGGGCGACGTGACACCCTCCATGGCCCCCACGGTGACCGACACCCAGCGGCTCACGATCCAGCGCATGGAGCACAACCGATGGCTTGCTGAGCGCCTGCTGTCAGGCTGGACCTATGGACCGCGCGATGATGTCAGGCGCCAACGGACCGCAATCGTCGACTGGGACCATCTGCCTCGGGCGGAACGGCAAAAGGACGAGGACCAGATTCAGGCGATCCTCGATGCGCTTCGGATCACCTCCACGATCGCGATCGAGCCGCTGGCTTGGGCGCCGTTTGGGGATGATCCCCGTCAAAATCGATAGCTCACAAAGCACGCCAGAAAGGGTGACGGGTCGAGATCGCTCGTGGCCAGCTCGTTGCCGTTGCGGTCGCTGAGCTCAAGTTCTTCGGACACCATCATGCCGACAAGAAGGTCGATGCGCAGGGCATCGATCGGGCGCACGCCGGCCCGAAGCCAGAGGCCGAGGCCACTGTCCTCGCCGACGCCATTCGGAGCCGGGCCCGTGTCGTCAAGTCGGAAGCGACGCGATTCCCAACGGCCGCCGATGCCGAACTCCCAACCCTCCCACGCCTGGCAGAGAAGCTCAAGTCCAGCGCCGGTCGGGTAGGCCTCGGGACCGGCGACATTGCTGAGTCGGAGCGAATCGGTGATGCGCCAGTCGAGGACGAAGAGCGGGATCACGAGGGCATCGTCCTCGATCTGACTTGCGATGAGCACGCCGCCGCCGATCGTCAGGCGGTCGCTGGCCCGATACGCGGCGGCGAGCGTGCCGCCGAAGCTGAGCGAGTCGCCGGCATCGGCATCGGGTTCGCCCGCCGCGCTTCCAAAGACGCCCGCGGAGAGTTGCCAATGGTCGTCGATGGACCAGCCGAGCCGTCCGCCCAACTGCACGCCCTGCACCGAGTGCCAGGGACTCGCACCGGAGCCAAGCGAGAGCGGCATCGCCCCGCCGGCCTCGGGCTCGAAGCGGTACCACGCGCCTTCCCACGCCACGCGCAGCCCAAGACTCAGGGCAGGGCTCAGCTCGAAGCTCGATCCGACCGCGCCGTAGCCGCGGTCGACCGAAAGCGACCCCTCGTCATCGAAGTCCGTGTCGAACTGATGGAGATAGCCGCCACCGATGGTGACCTTGACGGCGCGGTCAGAAGCCTGGGGTTCCTCCGGTGCCGCAGCGAAAGCCGTTGCAGTAAGGCCAAGAGAGAACAGCGTGAGAAGTGGAAGCGTCGTACGTGCAGTCATGGTGTGTTACCAATCCGAAGAAACCGGTGGGGGCGGTCAGGTTTCGATGAGGGTGAACTTCACAAGCCAACCCAGGGCGACGACCATCGTCGATCCGGTGATGAGGTAGCGAACATGGTCGCCCGTCGGCTCGACCATTTGGGCGAAGAGGGCATCGCCGCCAAGAACGACCGCCGCAGCGACGGCGCCGGCGAGGCAGGTGAGCAGGGGGCTCACGAATCCAGCCCGCTCGTCGAGGTGTCGGCCGAGCAACGGGCCAATGAGGCTGCCCGCGAGGAGGCCGAAGCCAAAGAGGATCAGATAGGGAAGGACCCGAATGCCGAGGCCAACGATGAAGACGGCGTGAAAGCCCCACAAGAGTCCGAGCCACAAGCCGAGGGCAATCGCTCCGCGCCAAACGAGCGACAGGGCCGCTCGGCCAAGACCTTTCATGGGCGACCAATTTTCATCCGACATCGGCATGGGTCCTTTAGGGCTATTCCGGACCGGCAATCCGGCATGGTGATGGCCAGAGGTGGTCCGCAAACGCTGCGGTGCAACTGGGCGTTAGAGTAGTCTCTCGGGCGCGACGCAGGACGCGCGAGAGAATCTGCCTGCGGACGAATCGCCCACTCGTCGAACCCTCGAACAGGCCAAGCACACCCGATGGGGACTTCCGACAACGACGAGACGCTTGCACCACCGGCCGCGCCGCGGGCCCAACCGCATGCGAGGTCGGGTCGTCTCCAGCGCCATCGAAGGCTCGTCCTGCTCCTCGTCTCGTTCGTTCTCACCCTGCTCATCGTCGGGTCGATCGAGATCGCCTGTCGTATCGCCGGTTTCGGCGGCTATCGCCCGACCTTCGTCGAGGCCGGCCGGTTCCCTGATGGCTCGGCCCTGATCGTCACCGACCATGGCGGACCGAACTCCTACTTCTTCACCAACCGTTCCAATCCAGGCTCGCTTGACCCGACCGCATTCGTTTCGCCGAAGCCTGCGAAGACCTTTCGCATCGTGATCGTCGGCGAGTCGGCGGCGAAGGGAAATCCCTACATTCGTCCGCTCTCGGCCGGAGCGTTTCTTCAGCGCATGCTCGCCGACCAGTGGCCGGATCGGCAGGTGGAGGTCATCAATCTTGGCGTGACGGCCGTGGCTTCGTTTCCGGTGTTGGGCATCCTCACCGAGGCACTCGACCACGAGCCCGATCTGGTCATCGCCTACCTCGGAAACAACGAGTTCTACGGCGCCTACGGGGTCGCGTCGCTGCATAGTGCCGGCCGCTCGCCGTGGATGATCCGCCTGATCCGAGCGACCCGATCGTTAGGCATCGCCCAAATGATCGATTCGTGGCGCCCGGCACCGCCGAACACGGCTCGGACACTGATGGAAACGATGATGGGGCAGTCGTCCATCGCTCCGGACGATCCGTTGCGCTCCGCGGCCGAACGAAATCTCGAGACCTTCGTCGGCGCGATGGTCGACCGCTGCGCGGGCCGAGGCGTGCCGATCGTCGTCTGCACGCCGCCATCGAACGAGCGCGATCTGGCACCGCTCGGTGCTCCGAGTGTCGAGTCGTTAGGTGACGCCGAGCGGGCGAAGGTACAGGAATTCATCGAGCGTGCTCGAGGCGCTCTGCCAGCCGATCCGGCCGCTGCACTGGCCCTGATCGACGAGGCGCTGCACCTCGCCCCAAACCACGCGACCGTCCATTACGTGCGCGGGCAGGCCCTCCTCCGGGCCGACCGGAAGGCCGAGTCGGCGTCGGCTTTCCGCAAGGCAGTCGATCTCGATTCGATGCCTTGGCGTCCGCCAAGCTCGTCGGTCGAGGCGATCCGTCGGGCGGCGCGAGCGGGCGGGGGAATCCTCTGTGACCTCGAGGCTGCGTTCCATGAGGCGAGCCCCGAAGGTTCGACGGGTTGGGAGCTCATGGACGACCACGTGCATGCGTCGCTTCGCGGCCAATTCCTCATCGCCCGATCGATCGCCGAGAAGCTCGCGACGGCACCGTTCGCCGCACCGGTGGATGCCTCACGCCTTCCGGCGCTTGCGTCTTGGGAGAGCTATGCGGCTCGCCTTGGCGACAACGTCTACGAACGATTCGCGGCGTCGCACGCGATGCGGCTGCTCGCGGGCATTCCCTTCTTCCAGCAGACGAATCCCGGCTTCCTCGAGCACCACCAGGAGATCTGCACCAAGATCGAGCGAAGCGCGTCGATCTTCGCCCGCATGGGAATGCAACAGTGGCTTGATGTCACGACGCACGCGACCGAGGAGCGTCCGATCTCCGGATGGGTGGCCGAAGCGTGCCTTCAGAACGGTGCCTTCGACGAGGCTGCCCGTCTCTTTCGCTGCGCTCACGGTGCCGTTCTTCCCTACGGCACCTGGGATTTGGAGTACACCTACAAGTCGCTCATGGCATCGGTGAAGGGAGGGCACCGGCTCGATGCCGAGGACCTGCAGGCCGCAGCGAAGGCGATCGAGCGAGCTTCGTTCCTGATCGCCCATGATCGCAGCCCGTCGGGCGCGGCTGAATTCTGGGCGGGGCTTCTGCATCAGATTCGCGGCGAGCTGGAGCCATCGATCACGTTCTTTGAGGGTGCCCGTCCGAAACTTCCACCCGGTTCGCTCGTCACGGCCGATGAGGCATTGGTCCGGGCGTATTGGGCCACGGGGCGAGCGGATCGCGCAGCGGCCATCATCGACGAGGGGCTTCGCGGCCCGAACGCCAACGCCTATCGAGCCCTGATGCGCCAGCCATGACGATGCGCCAGCCATGACAGCGATCCTCGGCATCTCCGCCTACTACCACGACTCGGCAGCCGCCCTGGTTGTCGACGGTGTGATCGTCGCCGCGGCCCAGGAGGAACGGTTCACGCGGGTGAAGCATGATCATCGCTTCCCAATGCACGCCGTCGAGTATTGCCTCGCCGAGGCGGGACTGCGACCGGAGGAGCTCGATTACGTCGGCTTCTACGACAAGCCGATCCTGAAGTTCGAGCGGCTGCTGGAGACCTATCTCGCGTTCGCTCCGAGGGGTTTCCGATCCTTCGCGTCGGCCATGCCGTTGTGGCTCCACGAGAAGCTGCACCTTCCTCGCAACATCCGCAAGCGCATGCCGGGCTATTCACGCGGCATCGTCTTCGTCGAACATCACGAGTCACACGCGGCCAGCGCCTTCTTTCCGAGCCCCTTTGATGAGGCGGCGATCCTCACCCTCGACGGCGTCGGCGAATGGACCACGACGAGCCTCGGCGTGGGCCGCGGGAACCGGATCGAGCTCAGCCACGAGATTCGCTTTCCCCACTCGCTGGGCCTCCTCTATTCGGCCTTCACCTACTACACCGGCTTCCGGGTGAACTCCGGCGAGTACAAGCTCATGGGCCTCGCCCCCTACGGCGAGCCGCGCTACGTCGACCTCATCCTCAGGCGTCTGATCGATGTGAAGGAGGACGGGTCCTTCCGCATGGACATGTCCTACTTCAACTATTGCCAGGGACTGACCATGACCGGCCCGCGGTTTCATGAGCTCTTCGGCGGACCGCCGCGCGAGCCCGAGGCGCCGATCACCGAGCGCGAGATGGACCTTGCCGCGAGCATCCAGCGCGTCACCGAGTTGATCATGCTCCGCTGCGCCCGCCATGCCCACCGTGTGACGGGAGCGAAGTACCTCTGCCTCGCCGGCGGAGTCGCCCTCAACTGCGTCGGCAACGGCGCGATCCTGCGCGAAGGTCCCTTCGATGACATCTGGATCCAGCCGGCGGCGGGCGATGCGGGCGGCGCGTTAGGGACCGCGCTCTTCGTGTGGCACCAACTGTTAGGAAAGTCGCGCGTTGCCGTGCCAACCGACACACAGCGCGGCTCGCTGCTCGGGCCGCGGCCGGACGAGGCCAGCATCCGCTCCTTCCTCGATGCTCGCGGCGCCGTCTATCGTCATTTCGACGATGAGGAGGAACTCGTCGACCACGTCGCCGGACTCATGGCTTCGGAGAAGGTCGTCGGCTGGGTGCAAGGGCGGATGGAATTCGGCCCACGGGCCCTTGGCTCGCGGAGCATTCTGGGCGACGCCCGTTCGCGGGCGATGCAGTCGACGATGAACCTGAAGATCAAGTTCCGCGAGTCGTTCCGGCCCTTCGCGCCGTGCGTCCTTGAGGAGCGCGTGCATGAGTACTTCCAGATGAAGCCAGGGCAGCCGAGCCCATACATGCTTCTCGTGGCCAATGTGGCCGAGTCGAAGCGGCTGCCGGGCGAGGCCGACGCGACGGCCCGAGGTCTTGAGAAGCTGAAGCAGGTCCGCTCGGTCGTGCCGGCGATCACCCACGTCGACTGGTCAGCGCGGGTGCAGACCGTCGACGAGGAACGGCACGGCCGGTACTACCGGTTGCTCAAGGCCTTCGAGCGACGCACGGGGTGCCCTGTCATCGTCAACACGAGTTTCAATGTGCGCGGCGAGCCGATCGTCTGCACGCCGGAGGATGCCTATCGCTGCTTCATGGGGACGAACATGGATGTCCTCGTGCTGGAGCGGTTCGTCTTGCTGAAGGAGGAACAGCCCGGCGGCGGTGCCGAGCGCGACGAGAGCTACCTGTCGCAGTTCAAGCTGGACTGAAGCCCATGAGCACTTCGCACGCCATCGAGATGCCATCGACGCGAGATCGCCTGATCTTCGCTGGACTCTGGCTTCTCTTCTTCGCCGGCTTGGGCTGGCTTGCCTCGCGCGGCGGGACCATGCTCGTGGGTGCGGGGGGCTTTCTCGCCGCGGCGACGCTGGCTGCGCTCCTCTTGGATCAGGAGACGCCCCGATCGCGTACGGCGCTCGGCTTCCTCCCCGCGGTCTGCCTTGTGGCTGTTGGCCTCCTCGCTCCGCTCGCGGGTCCGGACACGTGCAGGATGGCCGGTTGGCTGGTCGGCGGCCTCGGCGGCCTGGCCTGTGCTATCTCGCCCCCAATCGGCACGGCAACCTACGCCGGTTGGATGACGGCGTTCAAACCGATCGGATGGACGGTCTCCCACCTCTTGCTTGCGGTCGTCTTCTTCGGGATCCTGACGCCCACCGGACTCCTGATGCGGCTGGTCGGACGCGATCCGCTCGACCGTACGCTGAACCGCGACGCTCGAAGCTACTGGGTGGAGCGCCGACCCGTGACCGATCCTCGCCGCTACTTCCGCCAGTCCTAACAGCCCGTGCCAAAGAACTCGCCTCCATCCTCGTCGACCGATCCGGAGCGTCCCTCCGCCGACACCGACTTCTCGCGCCAGGCCGAGGAAGCGAATGCTGGACTCCTGAGCGAATTGTGGGACCTGTTGGTCAACAACAAGAAGTGGTGGCTCATTCCGACCGTTGTGGTGCTTCTCTTGATCGGCGTGCTCGTCCTGTTGGGCTCCACCGCCGCGGCACCGTTCATCTACACGCTGTTCTGAGCCTGGCCACTACGCGCCGCAGGAGGACCAGGCACCTAACAGTTGGGCGAGGTCCGCCGCGTCGATGAGCCCGCTCTGGTCGAAGTCTGCCTCGGGCTTGTCGGTGCCCCAGACGCCGAGGAGAATCGCGAGATCGGCGGCGTTGACCGATCCGTCGGCGTTCAGGTCGAAGGGACAGTTGGAGGCGCACGTGATCGAGAGAAGGGCGGGGCCGGGTGGCGTGTCGGGATAGGTCGCGACCCGAATCACATGGCAAGCGCCCGCAGTGACTGCGAAGTCGACGCGCGATCCCGTCTCGCAAGCGTCGTCGTTGCAGGCCAGCTCCGCACCGAGCGAACAGCTCTCGGGGTTGGCTATGCAGCCCTCGTAGATCGCGATCATCGAGTCGAACCCATTCGCGCCGCAGGTCTCGACGGTCAGGGTCCCGTTGCATTGGGCCTCGTGGCGGAACCAGACATCACTGACCGCAACGGACATGCAGGCGCTCGGGTTGATCTCGAGGTTCGGGGTCGGCGTCGCCCCGACGGTGGTGATCGGCGTGATGCCCTGAAAGACCTGTGTCGACGCCTCAACGAGCGACGTGCACGCGTCATTCCGCAGCGTGCGCACGATGTACACCGCACCGGAGTCGGCTGATTCCCAGTCCCACTCGTTGCCGGTCACGAGGTCCGCATGACCGTCGCCGTTCAGGTCGGGAACGCTCGCAACCACGCGGCCAAAGCGGAAGTCGAGCGCGTCAGCCGGCCCGTCCACGCGATGTGGCCAGGCGTTCGAGCGGATGCGACCCATCGGCGGATTCACCGAATCGTCGCGTCCCGAGGCGCCGGCGAGCCATTCCGGTCGCCCGTCGCCATCGCGATCGGGCAAGGCCGCAACATCGAATCCAAGAAGCCCCATCGCCTGTGGCGGCTCTTCGGTCGCGAACGTCGCAACGCTTGCGCTCGCCCCGGAGACGATGTACACGCACCCGGCGCTGAGGACGCCGTTGGGCGACTCGTCGGGCGAGCCGACGATGATGTCGCCGCGGCCGTCGCCGGTCATGTCCGAGCAACCGGCCAGTGAATGGGCGAAGAAGACGCCCTCGGCGATGTTCAGCGGATAGATCGAGTTGACGAGGGTTCCGCCCGTATAGACGTGGAGGCGACCGACGTGCTGAAGTCCAAGGAACGACGCGCTCGGGGCGCCGACGGCGAAGTCGCCGCGGCCATCGCCGTCCGCATCGGGGAAGCCGGCGACCGACATGCCGAAGTTGTTCGCGGCGGGTCCGGCCGGATCGATGTAGGTGGCCAGAAGCTCGAAGGTGTCGAGCGAGTAGATGTGCACACGACTCGCGAACGCGGGCACGGCGCCGGGCTCGCCGACGATGAGGGCGTGGTGTCCAGGGCTGACGAAGTCGGGAACGACGGCAAGCGAACGGCCGAAATGGGCGCCTTGGTGCGGGACGGGCGACTGGCGACTGTGTATCAGGGCCCCGCTGGCGCCGCTGTAGATCTCGAAGCCGCCGGCGCCCTCGTCCCGGCCAACGTCGCGCCACGGGTCTCCGATGCAATAGTCGTTGACTCCATCGTCATCGAGGTCGGGCACGTCGACCAGCGCGGTCCCGTAGTAGTGCGTGACGAAGCCCTGCGGAACGTGCATGCGAATCACCTCGCCGGTCGCACCGGAGAGGACGTACACCGCGCCGTATGCGGGCCCTGCATGGACGTCATAGAGGGCGGCGGCGAGGATGTCACCGGCGCCGTCGCCGTTCACGTCCGCGATGCCGCGGACCTCGCCTCCGAAGCCCTCTGCCCCGGGTGGCGGGGCGATTCGGATCGAGTCAGCCGAAGCCGGTAGGGACACACACAGGAGAACGCTCAGGCCGAGCGCGAACCGGGCGAAGTCATGGCGTTGCATGAAAATGAACGCGACATGTGCTGTGCGGATGCGCCGAAAATCTGGCCAGGTACCTCGGACGGCGAATTCCCCATGCGCGTCACGGCCCAAGGCATCTCGTTCATGGGCGACCATTTCAGCGCCATCGAATGGGGGTTTTGTGAGGGGGCTGTATGCTGCAATCGGGATGGTCCAATGAGCGACAACACATCGAGTGGGGGCGGGATGCCGGCATCGCATGGCGGATCCCAGCAGGTGCCCGACAGGACGGCAGAGCTCCTTGGGGCCGGCGCGATCGACTCCCTGAGTCCGCTTCCGGTCGAGGTCCCGGGCAGCCGCATCGGACCCTATCGCCTCGTGCAGCAGATCGGCGAGGGCGGTTTCGGCTCGGTCTTCCTTGCCGAACAGGAAGTGCCGGTCAGGCGATCGGTCGCGATCAAGGTCGTCAAGCTGGGCATGGACACGCGACAGGTCGTGGCCCGCTTTGAGCAGGAGCGACAGACGCTCGCCCTGATGGAGCACCCCAACATCGCCCGCGTCCTTGACGCGGGAACGACCGAGTCGGGGCGGCCCTACTTCGTCATGGAACTGGTCAAGGGCGACCCCATCGTCGAGTACTGCGACAAGAACAGCCTCAGCGTGAGGGCCCGGATCGAGCTCGTCGTCGACGTTTGCCTGGCGGTGCAGCACGCCCACACCAAGGGCATCATCCATCGCGACATCAAGCCCTCGAACATCCTCATTGCGATGCAGGATGGCCGGCCCTGCGCGAAGGTCATTGACTTTGGCATCGCCAAGGCCACCAGCGCCGGGCGGCTTGACCACAGCGTCTTCACCGAACAACGCCAACTCATCGGAACACCGCAGTACATGAGCCCCGAGCAGGCGGACGGCTCGCTCGATATCGATACGCGCACCGACATCTATTCGATCGGTGTGCTTCTCTACGAACTCCTGACCGGTACGACGCCATTCACCAGCGCCGAGCTTCGATCGGCGGCCTTGGGAGAGCTGCAGCGAATCATCCGCGAGGTCGATCCGCCGCTGCCGAGCACACGCCTGGCCAAGAGCGGCGAGACGATCTCGGGCATTGCGGCCCGTCGGCGCACCGAGCCTGCGACGCTTGGGGCGACGATTCGCGGCGAGCTCGACTGGATCGTCATGAAGGCGCTCGAGAAGGACCGCACCCGTCGCTACGAGAGTGCAAACGATCTTGCTGCCGACATCCGACGCTATCTCGCGGGCGATGCGGTGGTCGCGGCGCCGCCGAGCCGCGTCTACCGGCTGCGGAAATTCGTGCGACGAAATCGCGTGTCGGTTGGCGCTGGCGCGGCAGTGGCCGCGGCGCTCCTCCTCGGTGCGATCGCCTTCGCCTGGCAGGCCAGGGTCGCCAGCGGACAGCGCGACCGGGCGATGCTCGCCGAGGAACAGCAGCGGGCCCGGGCCTTCGAACTCAAGGCCGTCGCCGAGTTTCAGGCCAAGATGCTCAGCGGAATCGATGTCGCCGCATCGGGCGAACGTCTCATGAAGGGCATCCGCGCGCAGTTTGCCGAAGCGATCGAGCGAGCGGGATCGCCGGAGTCCGAGCGGGCCGGCCGGGCGGCTGTCTTTGCGGGCGAACTTGGTCAGGTCAACGCGACGGACGCGGCGGCCGAACTTCTTCGCAACGCCGTCCTCCGCCCGGCCGTTGAGGCGATCGATGCGCAGTTCGCTTCCCAGCCACTGGTCGACGCGGCGCTTCGTCACACACTCTCCGAGGTCTTCCTGAATCTCGGGTCCGGGGAGGAGGCGCTGTCCCTGGCCCAGCGGGCCCTCGACCTTCGGAGACGGGAACTCGGCGTGCACGACCGCGAGACGCTTGCGTCGCTCGAGCGAGTCGCCATGATCGTCGAATCGTTAGGCAAGGTCGCCGAGGCCGAAGCGGTCTATCGCGAGGCCTATGAGCTTCGCATGGAGCATTTCGGCCCCGACGATCGTGACACGCTTGTCGCGATGGGAAACCTCGGGAACGTCTACCGTGCACAGGGGAAGATGGCCGAGGCGGAGCCGCTCCTGCGCGACGCGCTGGCCGGGCAGCGGCGCGTCATCGGCAACGAAAGCCGCACCACGCTCATCGCGATGAACACCATGGGCTTCCTCTACGCGACCAAGGGCGAACCCGCGAAGGCGGAACCGCTTTGGCGCGAGGCATACGAAACGGGGAAACGCGTCTTCGGCGAGAACGATCCCGATGTGATCGTCTGGACCTACAACCTCGGAGGGCTCCTACAGGACCTGGGCAAGCTGACCGAGGCGGAGTCGCTCTTCCGGATCGTCCTGGAGAAGTACCGTCGCCTCTACGGCGAGTCGCACCCCTCGACCATCACGGTCCTGAGGGGGGTATGCGGGAATCTTGTTCAGCAGGGCCGATTCGCCGATGCCGAGCCTCTCGGCCGCGAGGCGTTTGAACGATCGCGGGAGAGCGTCGGGCCGGAACATCCGATCACGTTGATGGCGATGACCACGTTGGGTTCGCTGCTCTTCCAACTCGAGCGTCACGACGAGGCCGTGTCACTCCTTCGCGAGACCCTGGCGAGCTGGCAGCGAACGGTCGGCGACGAGCGAATCGAATCGATCGTCACGCGTGACATCCTGGGACGAGCACTCGTGGGTGGCGGGCACTTCGAAGAAGTCGCGAAGCTCTACGCGGAGTCGGTGGAACTCGCGAAGCGCGTCCTTGGCCCCGAACATCCGCAAACGCTCACCACGATGGTGAACGCCGGCAATGGGTTTCTCCTCATAAAGCGTCCGGCGGACGCTGAGCCGCTGCTGGTCGAGGTGCTTGCGGTGCGGCGGCGCGTCTCGGGCGAGGACCATCGCGAGACGCTGCTGGCCCAGAGCAACCTGGGGCTTCTGTACGAGCAACAGGGAAAGCTCGCCGAGGCGGAGTCGACCCAGCGTGACGCGCTGACCCGCCTCCAGCGGGTGGTAGGTCCCGATCAGTTCGCGACGCTCCACGCGTCGATGAATCTCGCGACCGTCCTTCGGAAGCGGGGCAACCCGACCGAGGCGGTGACGCTCCTGCGTGCGGCGAAGCCAGCGCTCGAGCGCCGGGCCGGCGCCGAGAGCATCCGCTTCGCCGGACTGCGGCTTCTCCTCGGACAGGCGCTCACCGACCTCGGGCAGTACGCCGATGCGGCCGCCGAGCTCGCTCCGGCGGTCGAGCGGATCGCAGGGTCGCCAACGACACTCGCAGTGCGGCGGCGCGAGTGCTTCCAGGCCATGGCCGCACTGCACGAAGGCTGGGCGAAGGCGGAACCGGGTAAGGGGCATGATGCCGAAGCCGAAGCGTGGCGCGCGAAGGCGGAGGCGGTGAGGGAGCGGTGACGCGATGTGGGGCGGCGTGACGACGATTGTCCGGTGACCACCACGCAGGCCGTATTGCGCGCAGAGCGAGTGTGCGCCCGGAGGGCGCTACGGGGCGCTCAAACAAGCAACGAAGCAGGCCCGGCGAACGCCGGGCCTGCGAAGTGGAGCCGTGGGGATTTGAACCCCAGTGCCGATGCAATCAGCAAGCCGCTTCTACGCGCGTGTCCATCGTTTCTGTTCTCGTCCCGGCACTCCGCCGACGGCAGCGTGTGTTCGGGCCAAGGCATACGAAAGAGTCTCGTTCCCCCTCAGCATGCCAGCTTGGGGGAACCAGCCCGATTTTGACGGAGTCCGGCCCTATCGGGCGTGAGGCCGGATCTCCGCGCTGCCTAATTAGGCTGCGAGAGCGTACTGCGTGTTGGCAGTTTTGGTTTTGCATACTTTTTACGTGGCAAGCATGCTCCACGGCGCGCGACGTCAAGCCTTCCTTGCCCGGTCGATTCCGGATCGGCCCCGTTGCGTGAAGAGAGTATAGCGGTCGGCCAGTCGTGGTCGAGGCGACGCGGGGGAGAAGTTCGCACGGTTCGCGTCAGACGTTAGTTCTTGGACGGCGGCGCGCTCGGCTTCTCCGCTGCTGCGGCAGCGAGTTCTTTGAGCCAGCGCTCCATCGCCTCCTTGCGGTCCGCCGGCGCCAGCGCCAGGGCCTTTGCGGTGTGTTCCGCTGCGGCGTCCCTGTTGCCCAAAAGCAAGTTGATCTGAACGAGGCAAATGTGCGGCCCCGGATCGTTCATGTCGCCGACCTCGGCGATCGCGTTGGCGACGTCCTTCACGAGTGTGCGATCGAACGTCTTGATCGACATCTGTGGGTCAAGCATCGGAACCACGATGTCCATGAGGGCGATCGAGTCGCGCTTCGCTTTCGCCTTCTCGAACATCGCGCGGCCGAGCCTGGTGGCCTGCTCCACGTGTCCCGCTGCAAGCATCTCGGCGTAACGGCGGTCCTCGAACGCTGCGGCGAGATGCGGAAAGGGCTTGGTCGCGGCTTCCCACGCCTGTTCGCCGGCTTCGAAACTCTCCGCGTACTTTCCGCACGCCGCGATCGTCGCGTCCCGAGCCGCCTTCAGGCGCTTCGGTCCCTCAAGGGGATCCCACGAGCCGTCCACGACCTGAGCGAGCACCGGATCGAGTTCGCTCGGGTGACCGATCCACGCGACCAGCCCTGCCCGGTCGACCACGAAGGTCGTGGGAATGCCCTTGCGTCCGGCCGCGCCCATCCAAGCCCGGTCGGTCGCCTTTGCGGCGCCGTCGAAGGCGATCGCGTACCCCATCAACGCGTCCTTCTTGGCCACAAACTCCCGGACCTTCTTGGCGGTGTCGGCGCTGTAGGTCGGGTCTTCCCAGATGTTGATGCCAACGATGTGAACGTCTTTGTCCCTGAACTCGGCTTGGAGCTCGGAGAGGTGCGGCATGGCTGCCACGCACGGGCCGCACCAAGTGGCCCAGAACTCAAGGACATAGATGTGGCCGTGAGCCCACTCCGTGATTGGAGCTCCCTTGAGGAACGCCTCGACAGCGAGTGGTGGGGCTGGCTGTCCGGCCCGCAGATTCGGTTCGGAGCGAATCTCGGCCGAAGCCGGGGCGGCATCCTGCGCCGTTGCTGCGTCGAGGGAAAGGACGAACGTTGCGACGAGGGCGGCGGTGGTGCCGATGCAGGCACGCTTGATGGGCATGGGTCTCTCCTTGAGTGTGAGTCTCGCCGCTCGTACGGAAAACGGTGGCGTTCGTTTCTCTGGATCCGAGCTTCGCCGCCGCGATCGTACGGGGAAGATTCCCATGGCATCTGCGTTTGGTAGCGTGACGAGCACGCGATGGCCGCTTCGCACCGCATCCTCTTCGTCTGCATGGGAAACATCTGCCGAAGCCCCGTTGCCGAGGGCGTGTTCATCCACCGGGCCCGCGAACGGGGCGTGCTTGATCGCTTCGAGGTCGACTCGGCCGGCACTGGCGGTTGGCATGCGGGGGAGCGTCCGGACAGGCGTTCGCTCGCTGTCGCCGCGAAGCATGGAATCGAGCTGCCGAGCCGCGCGCGACAGGTGACGCAGGATGACTTCATACGCTTCGATCGCCTCATCGTCATGGACCGCGAGAACCACTCGGATCTCCTCGATCGCGGTGCGCCGAAGTCGAAGCTTGAGTTTCTGCTGGCATACCACCCCGAGCCGGCGATTTTGCCGCGCGGCATCGAAGTGCCCGATCCCTACTACGGCGGGCCCGAGGGGTTCGACGACATGTACTCGATGATTGATGCGGCGTGCGTCGGACTTCTTGACGAACTGCTTCGTTCCCGAAGCTGATGAGTGAGCGGCGACGATTCCCTTTCCGGGTTCTGTGATCCTCGGTCGCTCGTGACGCGGCTCGTATCCCGACTTCGCGCGTCGTACGCTGGAGCGCGTTCCGCTGGCGAGGCGATGGTGCCCCGTGCGGACGACCACTCCGATCTGGAGAATCTCATGAGCAGCCTCTTCTCAGGTGCTGCCTCCGCCCGTTGGTCGAGAGACCTTTCGCGGCTGGCGGTCGCATTGCTGCATGGCGCAGTTGCGCACACGTCGAGCGCGCAGTCGGTCGTTTCCTCCGAGCGTCTTCTTCGCAAGGAGGCCGAAGTGCAGTCGACAACGAGCCTGGGGCCGTGGAGCGCGGCCATTGGTACGAGTGTGTACCAGACATCCACCGTGTTGCCCGGCCACTTGGACGCGGAGAGTTCCATCACGCTCGGGTGGGGGACACAAACCGCGGAATCGAACCTCCATGTGGTGTTCGATCTGTCGGGATACTCCGCAGTCGCCTTGTCGGGCAGCCTGACGGCCTACCAGACGACTTGGGGGGGACCACCGCTGCACCACGGCACGTGCCACCTCACCCTTTCGCAGGGTGATGCGGACATCTTCTTCGTTCAGTCTCCCCAAGCCGCGCCCTACGACGCTCCCGTTGCGTTTGACTTCACTGCGATCCTGGCGCCTGGACAGTATGAGCTCGACATTCACGCATGGGTTTACAGCTACCAATCCATCATGATACTTGAGACCGGCACTGCCCAATTCGATGTGACCCTCGACATCGCCGAAGTCTGCGGAGGATCCGCTGCCGGCGAGTGCCTGTCGCCGCACGACGGACTCGGCTGCTCGGATGCGGGGTGCTGCGGCTTCGTCTGCGACCACGATCCCTTCTGCTGCGAGACCGTGTGGGATTCGATCTGCGCCTCCGAAGCCGAGGCATGGTGCACTCCGGCCTTTGTCACCGGACCGATCATCAATCCCTGGAACGGTCACCGCCATCGGCTGATCGACTCGACCTATTGGGCCGACGCGCTGCCCGGCGTCGCGGGGACCGAGCACGGCTTCATCACGATCCGGAGCGAGCTCGAGAACGTCTGGGTGCGGGATGCGCTTCTCAACAACATCCCGGGGTGGACCCCGGCGCCCGCGTTCATCGGGCTGAGCGACGTCGAGCAGGAGGGCGAGTTCGTCTGGTCGAGCGGCGAGCCGTTCACGTTCGCCGACTGGTACCCCGGCGAGCCGAACGATCTGGACGGCGAGGACGTCGTCGAGATGTCCCATCTGCACGGCCGCTGGAACGACATCTCCTCGAGCGTGACGCGTGCGGCCGTGACCGACTCGTGGCGCACGATGTGCGGAGGTCCCCTCGCCGGCGACTGCTACAAGGAAGGCTCGACGAAGGGCTGCGCCGACGAGGCCTGCTGCAACGCGATCTGCGACATCGACGCCTTCTGCTGCGACGCGATCTGGGACGAGACCTGCGCGTCGGAGGCGTCGGGCTACTGCGAGCCGAGCGTGATGGCCGGTCCCTTCCGGAATCCCTCGACGGGGCACCGCTATTACATCCTCTCGCCGACCTCCTGGAGCCTGGCCGAGCGGACCGCCCGCGAGCTGGGCGGCCACCTGGTCACCTTCAATTCCCTCGCCGAGGCGACCTGGGTCGCGTGGGCCGTGCACGTCGCCCTTGGCGTCAACAACTACGCGATCGGGCTCGACGACCAGGCCGTCGGCGGCACGTTCCGCTGGGCCGACGGCGCGCCGGTGACCTACACGGCGTGGCGCAGCGGGCAGCCCGCGCTGGGGGCCGCTCCGGGGCGGGCGGCGGTGGGCGCCGACCAGCTCTGGAGCGAAGTGCCGATCGGCGCGATCGGTCCCGCGGTGGTGGAAACCGCTTGCCTGTGCGACACGACGCTTGACGGCACCGTGAACGGCGCCGACCTCGCGGGCCTTCTGGGGGCGTGGGGCTCGCACGACCCGAACTTCGACTTCACCGCCGACGGGGTGGTCGATGGGGCCGACCTGAGCATCATGCTCGGGGCGTGGGGGTCGTGCTTCGGTGGTCCCGCCTGCGTCGTGCACGCGTCAGCGGGCTCGCAGCAGCCCGGCTGCGACTCTTGCGTCTGCGGGCTCGATCCGTCCTGTTGCGAGATCAGTTGGGACTCGATGTGCGTCTATCTCGCGAAGTACCAGTGCCCGTTTGCCTGCCAATGCCCCTAACAGTTCGCTCCACCGGCCCTAACCCCGCGTTCGCATGAACTCCCTCATGAACGAGGCGAGCGCCTCGCATCCTGCGTGAGGCATCGCGTTATAGATGGAGGCCCGGATGCCGCCGAAGCTGCGGTGTCCGGCGAGGCCGTCGAGGTCGTTTCGCGCGGCCTCGGCGGCGAACGCCTGCTCGAGTGATTCGCTGGCGAGCCGGAACGTGACATTCATGCGCGATCGGCTGGTGGTGTGGGCACAGCCGCGGTAGAAGCCGCCGCTCATGTCGATCTCGTGATAGAGCAACTGGGCCTTGGCCTCATTGCGGGCCTCGATTGCGGCGACGCCACCCTGATCGAGGATCCAGCGGCAGCAGAGGCCCAAGGCCCGGATGCCCAGCGTGTTTGGTGTGTTGAGACGCGACCCGGCGGCGGCGTGGGCACGATAGGAGAGCATCGGCGAGAGATCTTCGCGGGCGGTGGCGAGAAACTCACGGCGGACAAGAACCAACACGTTGCCGCTCATGCCGATGTTCTTCTGCGATCCTGCGAAGACCAAGGCATGAAGACCGAGGTCGTAGCGCCGGCTGAAGATGTCGCTTGAGGCATCACAGACCAAAGGCGCCCCGACGTCGAGCGGTCCCGCATACTGCGTCCCCTCGATCGTGTTGTTTGAGCAATAGTGAAAATAGCGTGCGCCGTCGCAGCGCGGAAGGTCGCCCTGTTTCGGCACGCGATCCCAGTGGGTGTCCTTGCCGCTCCAAAGGACATCGACCTTGCCGTAGCGCTTGGCCTCGGCGATCGCCTTCGCCGTCCAGGTCCCGGTGTCGGCGAATGCGGCGGTCGTCCGTTCGCCGAGGAAGTTCATCGGGATCAAGGCGAAGTGCATCGTCGCCCCGCCCTGGAGGAACAGCACTTCCCATTCGTCATCCAACCCGCTCACCTCGCGCACGGCCCATTGGGCATCGGCAAGCACGTGGTCAAAGAGCGGTCCGCGATGGGAATGCTCGGCAATGCCGATGCCGGTCCCATCGATCGACCACAACTCCTCGCGCAACTGAAGCAGCACCGGCTCGGGCAGCACGGCGGGGCCAGAGGAGAAGTTGAATCGTCGGGGGTCCATGGAGGTCAGGTGACGCTTGTTCACCGCAAAGGCGCGGAGGCCTCAGGGTCAGAAGGAGGTGATTGAACGGAAGCCGGCCTGCGACCTTCTTCCCCATCCCATTGTCTTCTCTGCGTTAGGCTCAGCGTCCTCCGCACCTCTGCGGTGAACAGTCACAGAGAACCGCCTCCCTCACTCCCTCACCGTTTGATCAGCGAGAGCGACGTGCCCAGCACGTTGGGGTTCTTGCGGATCGTCACGATGTGCTCTTCGCTGGGCAAACGCGACAACTGGATCTTGGCGCACGCTGCCTCGCCGCCTTCGTAGACAACGTTGTCCATTTCCTCGACGTTGATCTGGGCCTGGCCGAGGGTGTAGAAGATGTGGGCGAGGACACCGGGCTTGTTCAGGTGACGCACGGTGAGGACTGCGGTGGCGGGCGTCGCTGCGGCGCGGTTGACGCAATTGAGCACCTGGCCGCTCTCGCTCCAGACCCGAATGACCCGCACGGCCTCGGTTGCCGTCGCCCGCTGGGCCTGGTCGGTCTGGGCGCCGATGTGGTGCGTGCCGAAAATCGATGGGAGTTTCAGGAGGTCGTTGCGGATCTCACCGCTCCCGCCTTGCGGTTCCTGGGTGAAGATGTCGATGCCGCAGCGCAATTGCTTGTCGACGACGGCTTTCGCCAAGGCCTTCTCGTCGACGACGCCGACGCGGCTGGTGTTGACGAAGATCGCCCCCGTTCGCATCGCGTTGAAGAACTTCTCGCCGAGGAGGTCCTGCGTCTCCGGGTTCGAGACCACCGAGACGCTCACCACGTCGGCGAGACGGGCGACGTTCACGATGTTGGCGACGTAATCGACACCGGCTTTGTCCGCGTCATCCTCGGTGAGGCGACGGCTCCAGGCGACCACGCGCATGCCGAAGGCCTTCGCCCGCGAGGCGACCTCACGACCGATCTGGCCGAAGCCGACGATGCCCAGCGTCTTGCCCCACAGGCCGTTGGCCTTCGCGTACTCGGAGCGATTCCACCGCCCGGCGCGGAGTTCCTGAATCTGGTCCGGGATCCGACGGTCGCAGGCGAGGATCAGCCCCCAGACGAGCTCGGCCACGGCGATGGCGTTCTTGCCCGGCGTGCACGCGACGTGGATGCCTCGACGGCTTGCCTCGGCGACGTCGATCGTGTCGCAGCCCGCGCCAGCCCGAACGACGAGCGAAAGCCGATCGCTGGCGTGCAGGGTCTTGGCGGTGACGCGGGTGGATCGCACCAGCAGCGCCGAGGGACGCAACTCACTCACCAGGCCGGGCAACTCATCAGCGGTCGCCTCGGCGCGGACCTCGACCTCGCCGCTCGCCTTGAGGGCTTCGATGGTGGAGCTGTCGAAGCGGTCGGCCACGAGGATCTTCATGCGAGCGACGGCCTTTCTGGGGATGCAGTCGGAGAGGGCGACATCAGGAGGCGAGGGCCGCGCAGGGGACGAACAGTCCGCACCGCGGGATCGGCAGGGGGTCGAGGGCGTTGGTCGAGTCCAAGAGCAGCGTGATCATCCGGTCGCAGCCGGTACAGGCGCCGGGCCGGACCAACGTCGCTCGCCCGGGTAGCGCAGCGAAGGCGTCGACGTAGCGCTGCGGGTCGCGAGCGAGCCAGCCACTGTGGGTGGTGCCGTCGCCGGCATTGAAGTGAAAGAGCGGTCGCTCGTTCATGTCTTCGGCTGCGAGATCGGAAATAGTCGAGGCGGGGTCGTCGAAGACCGCCGTCGCCGGCTCCGCCCAGGTGGGGACGTCTGGAGTGCCGTGGGCCTGGCCGGGGGCGATGGCCGATGCCAAGGCGGTGCGATCGACGGCAGCAACGACGCCGATCTGCCGGCGGCCATCGCGGGCGATCCGGTAGACATACATGCAGGGCTTGGGATCGGGAGTGAGGACGCCTTGGTCCTTCAACCGCTCGATGGCCTTGCGGGCCTCGTCAGGCGAGGCCGCCTCGAGCACCTGTCGGTAGGAATTGGTGTCGGTGCAGCATCCGCAACTGGCCTGGCGGTCATCGGCGAGGAGGCCAATGCCATGGGCAGGGCATGACACCAAGGCAGCTCGGCTGCCGGCCGGACGTAGGGCTTCGAATGCGTGAACCCGGAGCATGTCGAAAGCGGCTGGCTCGGTGTGAGTTGTCCTCGCAGTGCCGCGGCGTGGGGCCCAAGGAAGGGCCGCCCGAAGCGGTGTCAGCGAGACGCAACCCGTGACGGAGCCGGGATTCATGGCGCCAGGACCCTGGCGGAAGGTGTCGCATGGTAGCGGCCCACCCGGGAAGTGGGGTCGGCCTCAGGCGACGCGGGATTCTCTCGACCAGAACCGACGCTGGCTCAAGTCGAATCGCGTCTGGGTCGACTTCACGCGCGAAGGGCCCGTGGCCATGCGCCGTGGACCCTTGCGACCAGCGCCCGTCGCCGGCCTTCCTCCCTCTGCCTGTCCAACTGGAGATCCGAA
Organism: Phycisphaerae bacterium; assembly: GCA_016795065.1. Classification (GTDB taxonomy): domain Bacteria; phylum Planctomycetota; class Phycisphaerae; order Phycisphaerales; family SM1A02; genus JAEUIT01. The sequence continues at coordinate 32,510 of JAEUIU010000057.1, read as the reverse complement.
TGTCCCCCGGCCAGCCGAACTCGAGCCGCCCACTTGGTGTCCCCCAATCCCGACGTCTGGACGGTGTCGCCACCGCCTTTGGCCTGTTCGGTGACGACTGGGGGCGGATCCACGAACTGGTGGGCGTGGCCATCATGGGCGACTGGCTCGAAGCCGAGGCCTGCGAGGAACTTCGCACCGGGATGATTGTCTGCGTCGGCTTCCAAGCCCACGGTCAGATCGCCCGGCGCGGCGTCGTTGAGTTCTGCGAACCGATGGGTGCCGGACCTGATGTCGGCTACCGGCTGCGCATTCGTCTCGAAGCCCGATTGGCCGCCTGACTGCGTCCGGGAATGCCTGCCGGAACGCCATGAGCGGATCACCCATTTCCGGTTGTGCAGGTTGTGACGGCTGACAACCGTCAGGATCGCAACGCAGTCGTCAACACGACGCCGATCCTTTCCGATGCTCACTGGTGTCCGTTCAGCTTCTGCCCAACGGCGGGACCGAACTGGAACAGCGTGACTCACGGTGGGTTACGCATGAGGTGTCTAAGGGGAACCGACCGTCGAGCCCCGGGAAGGCCGCCAGGCGAGGGCCCCGTCAACGAAGGAGGAGTGCGTATGCAGCTCCGAACGAATGCGCGTCGTCAGCGAGGCTTCACGCTTATTGAAATTCTGATCGTCGTGGTCATTCTCGGCATCCTTGCCGCGATCGTGATCCCGCAGTTCACCAACGCGTCGCAGGACGCTCAGGTCTCGGCCGTCAAGAGCCAGCTCCAGACGGTCCGCAGCCAGATCGAGCTCTTCCGAGTCAAGAACGGCTCCGGCGAACTCACCGGCGCCGCTGATGCGGACGCCCTGTTCACCCTGCTCACCACGGCAGATGACGACAACGGCGGCTTCCAGTACCTCCAGAGCGCCCCGGTGCTCCCGAACGCGTATTGGGATTGGGATTGGGATGGCGTCACCCTTCGCGTGACTTACAACTCGGACGACGGTCCGGCTCTTCCGGATGGCCCGGATGGCCCGATCGATCCGAACACTTGGTGATCCAGCTCACCAGCCATCGCTTGAGATCGCTCTTGGCCTCTACTCCAGATCCCTCGGGGCTCATCTGAGCACGCCTGAACGATCTGCCTGAACCTCGGCTGCCGCGGGGACCTTCCCCGCGGCAGCCGCTTTGTTTTCCAGCCCGGACTTCCCGAAATCGCTGATGCGTGGACTGCCAACGGTCGACTCTCACTGAGTCCCATTCGCCGCGGAGGCAACTACCCATGGCTCACTCGACCCGCTCCAACGTCCGCTCGCTCCGATTTCGCTCTGCCGCCATCCGTTCGCGGCAGTTCCTCAACGGGATCCTCACCGTGAACGCCGTCCTCCTGGCGGCTCTGGTGTGGACCAACGTGAGCGACGGTCCCTCGACGGCCCATGCCGCGCCGTCGTTTACGCAAGACGACCAGACGATGGGCGTGCCCAACGCCGGAGCGCAGCGCGAGCGGCTCATCGCCGAGGTGCGTTCGCTTCGCGACGACATCCGTGCCCTCGATGGAACACTCAACGGTGGGAAGGTCAAGGTCAACGTCGGCAATCTTGCCGAACTCAAGAAGATCATGGACGACGCTGCTGCGAAGGCGAGCGCGCCAGCGCCGCGCGTCGATCCGACGGCTGCGGCGGTGACGCCAGTGACGGCAACGCCGCCGAAGCCGTAAGCAGCGAAGACCCACGCGGTCAGGTCATGCCAGGGTGGTGCGCAACCGTGTTGCGACGTTCGGAATGGCGAAGCGGAGGTCGGGAGAGGACCATGGCAATGCACACACCTGGGCGGGACATGCGACCACAACGGCAGGGCGAAGTCCGTTGCGCGGCGCGACGCGGCTACACGCTCATCGAACTCCTCATCGTCGTCGCCGTGCTCGGCCTGGCGGGAGCGCTCCTGGTCCCCGTGCTGGGTGACCGCGGCGACTTCGACACGCAAGGCGCGGTCCGGCGACTCATCGCGGACATGACCTTCGCCCAGTCGGATGCCCTGGCCAACCAGGAGCATCGGCGACTCGTTTTCCTTCCCGATTCGGAGGAGGAAGGCCAGTTTGTCGGCTGGGCGATCGTGAAGCTGCGCGAAAGCGACGTCGGAAGCGAGTACGACCCGGACACCGCTGTGTACGTCAACGATCCTCTGGCCCCGGGCGGTCAGGACGGGCGGTACATCGTGAATCTCAAGGACGACGAGCGATTCGGTGACGCGATCATCGCCGCGGTCGACATCGACAGCGGTGCCGCGTACATCACCTACGACGAGCTCGGCGGCACCATTACCCACACGAACCAGCCGGGAACCGGCGGCGAGATCGTCCTGCGCGGCGGTTCGAGCGTCTATCGCATCACCGTCGACGGCATCACCGGCAAGATCTCGGTCGAGGACATCTCCAACGAGGAACTCGAGCTGGAGGTCGGCGGTCTGGGCGGCTGAGTGCGATCGCGTCCGGTCGCGCCGATTCTCAGACTTACGCCGAATAGAGCGAGTCCGAGAGCCGATGGCTCCCAACGACTGTCGTGATGGTCGGTTGCCCTGCGCCTGCGATGGCGCTTCCCGGTGACCGGCGCGACAGGCCTCGGAGAGCTCCGCTCATGCGGCACGCCCAGTGGTTTGCATCGCGCTTTCGGCAGGCCTTTGGGCCGAAGGCCGGACCGATCGGTCTTGAGTTCCGTGACGGCTTCGTCCGGATGGTCCAAGTGGCCAGGGATCGTCGCGCCGATGTCCTGGCCGCGGCGTGCGTGGCCTACGACCGCAGGGGCCCCGGTCTTTCGATCGCCCATTCGATGGAGCCGGTCGTCCATGCCCTGTTGGGCGGGTCGTTTCGCGGTCGGGCGTGCGTGGTCGTTCTTCCCTTCGAGGCGGCGCGGGTCGAGACCTTCACCGTGCCGGAAGGCGATGACGCCGCGATCCAAGCCGACGTGGCCCGCACCTTGGCCCATGGCCACGGTTCGGTCGAAACACGTGATCCTGAATTCGGCTTCGTACGGCTTGGCCCGGTCGGTCACGCCCGATGCGAAGTCGCGGCCGTCGTTGCCGACCGTCGGCTGATTGAGTCGATCGTCAACCCGCTGATCGACAGCGGATTCTGGCCGACCGCCGTCGAACCGAGTTTCACCGCCGTTGCCCGGGCCTGTTGCCGGACCCATCGCCGTGCCGCGGATCGGGGTCGCGTCCGCCTCGCGGTCGATCTCCACGAGGGCGGCGCGACGGCGCTTCTCCTTCAGGGGCAGACCATCGTCTACGCCAGTTCTGCATCAAGCCGCTCGCGGGTGCCCGATGCACTCGGTGCCTGCTGCACCGAGGCCCGCCGCGTCTTCGGCACCGAACCGCCCACCGAGGTGCGCATCGTTGGCTCGCGAGCCTACGACGTCGACCTGCAACACCAGATCGAACGCTCCTGCGGACTTCCGGTCCTGCACGACGACGACGCCGGCACCTTCGCTTCGGCCTTCGCCGAGATCGGTGTCCGGGCCATTGACTCCGCCGCGAGCGGCCAACACGCCGCGGCAACCGATTCCGGCGGCGCCGCCGCGTGGATGGGCGCCTTTGGGGCGGCCTTCCGCGGCCTCTCGAGGGCCGAACTGCGGCAGAGCGGCACGGACCAGCGACCAGCACACCGACGGGAGGCAGCATGAGAGAACACACCTTGCAGCGGGACCTCAACCTTCTTCCGGCCTCCGCCCGCGAACGCGTGCTGCGGGCCCAGGAGGTCTCCCGTTCCTGCCGCACAGCGCTGGCGCTGACGGTGATCGCCGCGACGGCCGCCGCCGCCTCCGAAGCCGGACGGTTGCAGGCGATGGAAGCGTGCGACGCGGCAGAGCGACAGGCTGAAAGTGCGCTCGCTCGCGATGAACATCGCCGACGCTTGGAGGCCGAGGTCCGCCACCTCGCCGAGGCTGCCGTGGAGCTCCAGCGAAGCGAGTCTCAGCTTCCTCTCTCGTCGATTCTCGGTGCGATCACCGACGCCCTTCCCTTGGGAGCGTCGCTGGAGCGCGTCCGACTGGTGCCCGACGGAGCTGGCGACTGGATCTGCGAGTTGTCAGGCAACGCCGAGCGAGCCCCGCTCTCGCATTTCCTCGATGTCCTTGCCCAGACGCGACCCTTCGAGCGGGTGGTGATCAACGACTACGTCCAGGCTTCCGAGCGATTTCAGGCAACCTTCGCGATCCCCAACGACCGCCCCTACTCGGTGGTGCAGGGCGACGCCGACGTGAACGCCGACAGCCCGAGCCACAGCGAGATCGAGGATCTCATCAACAGGGGAGGACATCATGAATAGCACGGATCCCGGGAAGCACCCGCGTGCGATCCCTTCGCCAGCCATATCCGACCCCGGCAACCGCCGAGACCGGCTTCCCTGGTCGGTGCAGCGATCGATTCCCATGCTCTTGGGCGTCGGGGCGACGGTGGCCATTGCCGTTACCTTCGTCTGGCCTTCCCTTGCCGAAGCGGAGCGGTTCGACGCCCGTCGCACGGCGATGGAGAACACCGCCCGTTCCCTGCGGGGCAGCGGCACGGCGGCCGAGCGGCTGATGGTCGAACGCGACCGATGCCTCGCCCTGATCGCTGGCGCACCGCTGCGCATCGACCCCACGGCCGCGCAGCATCTCACGCCGATCGCCGATGGCTTGCGTCGCCTTCAGGCCTCGGGCAATTTCGAGGACATCCGAGCGATCCTGAACTCCGTCGATCTGGCCACCGGCTTCAAGGTGCGCGAGTTCTCGCTTGAACGCGAGGGCACCAGCGACCGACTCAAGCTGGACGTCACGCTGGAGGAGGCGGCACCGCAGGCGAGCGAACTCGTCATGGTGCCGGCCACGGAACCTGCCACGGAAGCCCCCACGGAAGGGAGTGAGCGATGAACCGACGTCCTCGCCGTCGTTCGATGCTCCTCTCGCCACAGGTGCGGGCAGGTGCGTTCGTCGGATGCGTTGCGATCGTCCTGTGGGCGAAGCCGATGGGGCTCCTGCTCTGGGCCCGCTTGCGCATCCTCGCGAACATCCCGCGCACCGCCATTGCCGAGGACGAGGCGACACTCGCCGATCGCTTCGAGCCCGAGGAGTGGCCGACCTCGCAGGAGCCCGATGTCGTGGTGCTGCCACGAAGCCCGTCAAGAAACCCCTTCGCAGTTTCAACGTCGTCGACCTCCGACACCCCGCGTCAATCGGACAGGCCGCACAACCCGAACCTGAAGCGGACCTTCAACCCTGCCGACGGCGCGGGCGAGGGAAAGTCCTCCGGTGAAACGACCGAGGAAAACATGTCGGAAGACTCCGATGGGGCAACCTCGTCGGACGTGCCATAACCCGTTTCGACGTCCCACCCGATCGTCATACCGACGCTGACATCAGCCCGTTCCCCTCGCCCCGTTTTAGGGATCAGCACATGAGCGATGACCGCCGTACATACCGGAACGCCCTCCCCCTCCTCTTCCCCGGCGTGATGTTCATCCTGCCGTTGGCGCTCGTGCAGCCGGCCCTTGGCCAGGCTGGCGGCGGAAGCACCTCGACGCCACCGGCGACGAGCGGCGATGAAAAGAAGTCGATCCAGGCCGCGGGCAAGGAGACGTTCACGATCCAGTTCCAGGATACGGACATCCTCCAGGCTCTCCAGCTCCTCTCGATCCAGGGCCAGAAGAACATCATCGCCGGCAAGGGCGTGAGCGGTACGGTCACCGCGAATCTCTTTGAGGTCACGGTGCAGGAGGCTCTCGAGGTCATCCTCAAGGCCAACGACCTCCGCTTCGAGGAGGTCGGGAACTTCATCTACGTCTACACGCTCGCTGATTGGGAAGCGATGCAGCAGGCTCGCCGCAAGAAGGAGAGTCGCCGCTTCACCCTCGAGTACATCGGTGCGAAGGACGCCAACGAGTTCGTCCAGCCGCTGATCAGCGAGGTCGGGAAGGTCTCCTTCATTGGTCAGACCGAGAAGGGCGTGCAGGCCGACGTGAGCAACGCAGGGGAGGATTCGTGGGCCTTCCAGGCGATGCTTGTCGTGAACGACTATCCCGAGAACCTCCAGGCGATCTCCGATTTCCTTGCCGAGATCGACACTCCCCCGACGCAGGTCTCGGTCGAGAGCACGATCGTCTCGACCCGCGTGAACGAAGACAACGCCTTCGGTGTTGACTTCAGCGTCATCGGCGACCTCGACTTCAGCGACCTCGCCAACCCGCTCGCTGCCGTGAACAACCTCATCGGCGGCAACAATTCGCCGGGCACCAAGGCGACCGATGACCTTGGCTTCCAGCCAGCCGACAACCGAGCTGCAGCCGGCTCGACCACCGTCGGACGTACCAGCCAGGCCGGTGGCCTCAAGGTCGGCGTCCTCAGCGAGAACGTCGCGGTCTTCCTCCGCGTCCTCGACGAAGTCACCGACACCATGGTGCTGGCCCGTCCGCGGGTCATGGCCCTCAACCGTCAGCGTTCGCACATCCTCGTCGGCGAGAAGGTCGGCTATATCTCGACCACGCAGACCGAAACGACCGCGACCCAGACCGTCAACTACCTCGATACGGGCATCAAGCTGATCTTCCGCCCCTTCATCTCGAAGGACGGTTCGATCCGCATGGAGCTCGCCCCAAGCGTCTCCGAAGCTACCTTGCGTCAGGTCACCACCGATGCCGGCGGCGGCATGGTCATCCCCGACGAGAAGACCAACGAGGTCACCACCAACGTGCGCGTGAAGGACGGCCAGACGCTCGTCCTCGGCGGTCTCTTCCAGGAGAAGACCACGATCTCGCGTCGTCAGGTGCCGCTCCTCGGTGACGTGCCGATCCTGGGCAATGCCTTCAAGGGCCAGGACGACAAGCTCGAGCGCAACGAGATCATCTTCCTCATCACCCCGACGATCATGCACGATTCGCTGATCGACAAGCAGGGTCACGAGGCCAACGAGTTCGCCGAGGCCGTCCGCGTCGGCGCTCGCGAGTCGCTCTTGCCATTCAGCCGCGAGGCGATGAGCTCGAGCCACAACCAGCAGGCGTTCGAGGCGCTCGCCAAGGGCGACACCGCGAAGGCGCTCTACCACACCGAGAACTCGCTCCGCATCAATAAGAACCAGCCTGAGATGATGCGTCTCCGCGAGCAGCTCGACAAGACCAAGCCAAACCGCGTCTTCGAGCGCGACATGTACCGCCGCATTCAGGGCAAGCGGAACGACCTGATGGAAGCCCAGCAGGCTGAACTCGCCGCCGCCGCTGCCGCCCAGCAGCCGCCGATGAGCGATCCGCTCATGCAGCCGATGGCTCAGAACGATGCGGCTTCGAACGCCACCGCGTCGGTCGAGGAGTCGACGGTGTACGAGAGCGAGATGACCCCGACCCCGTCGGAGGTTCCGACCGATCCCCAATTCGAGGATGGCGTCAACGCAGAGACCCAAGAGGGCTATGAGCCCACACCGGTTTCCGGCGATGAGAGCACCTTCAACGAGGGCACCTCGGACGAGGCGACCCCCGACCAGACCGCCCAGGCGCCGACCACCGAGGACGAGGTCTACTACCCCAGCACCTCGGAAGTCATTGCCTCCATCCTGAACACGCCGGCCGAGCCGATGCCTTCGGACATCGGAGATCCGTCGCTCGATCCGGAGTGCGAAGGCTATGAGGCCCTGCCGGCGATCGATGAGGCCCAGTTTGCGGCCGTCACCCAGCAGCCGATCCTGAGTCTCCCGCTCGCAACGCCCGAGACCTCGGTCAGCCCTATCGTCCAGGAATGGTCGCTTCTGGCCATGATCGAGAAGCAGTACGGCTTCTCGCGCTTCGGCATGCCGCAGCTCTCGGTGGTTGGCCTTCGGGCCTTCGTCAACCTGCCCACCAACAACGCCGTGACCCGCTCGGCGGTGACCATCGAACCGAACCCGGCCGAGATCGCCGAGGTCGGCGAATCGAGCGAAGTCGATCCGATGAACCTCGAGTTCCCGGCCGGCAACGAGAAGTGATCACGTGAGATTCGCCCTCGCCCGACGCAATCGTCGGGCGAGGGCTTCAACCGAAGAACAGGACCCCCATGCGCACCAACGCCACGCTTCGCACGTTCGCATCCATCGCGACCGCCGCCGTTCTCCTCACCGGCTGCGGCGGGCCGACCAAGGCTGGGCAGGAAGCCCGCGCCGCTGCCCAGGATCGCATGCATCGCGCCACCAGCGTGATCGTCTTCGACCAGGCCCGCCAGAGTTTCGAGTGCGGCCAGTTCGACAAGGCGATGAAGGAAGTCGACGAGGCGATCTACCGCACGCCCAACGACGCGCGCTACTGGGTCCTTCGCGGCCGCATCAGCCTTGAGCGGGGGCGGCTAGAGCAGGCTCTCAACGATTTCGGTCGGGCAATCGAGGTGAAGGCCGACTGCGCCGACGCGTACTACTTCCAGGGGATTGTCCACGAGCGATGGTCCCAGTCGGAGAAGTCGGTCGCTGCCTACCGGAAGGCGGCCGAGAGCGACCCGACCAAGGTCTCCTACGTCCTGGCCGCGGCCGAAGTGCTGGTCACGATGGAGCGGTACGACGAGGCCCAGCAGGAACTCGAACCGAAGCTCGCCTACTTCGAGAACAACGCCCCGATGCACCAGTTGCTCGGGCAAGTTGCGATGTTGCGCGAGGAGCCGACGATCGCCGCCCAGCATTTCAACCGGGCGCTTCTGATCGATCCGACGCTGCCGATGGTCCTCGACAACCTCTCTCGGGCCCAGTACGAGAGCGAGCAGTGGAGTGCGTGTCTTGACACGGTGCGTCGCATGCAGCGCGAGCTGCCGGGCGGCCGAACGATGGAACTCATGCGAACCGAGGGCCGCTGCCTCGCCATGCTCGGCCGGACCAGCGACGCCCGCATCGTCTTTTCCGAGATCACCCGCGATCACGCCGAGGACGCCGAAGGCTGGATCGATCTCGCCGCGGTGGCGTGGGAGTTGGACGACCTATCACGCGTCCAGACCTGCGGCCAGCGACTTCTGCGCGTCGCCCCGCATCGCTATGAAGGCTACGTCTTCCTCGGCCTGGTCGAGGAGCGCAACGGCAACGAGCCGCTCGCCCGCGAGTGGTTCCAGAAGGCTTCGAAGGTCGCCCAGGAATCGGGGCAAGAGCCCGAGCTTCTGATGTCGCTCGCCGGCGACTCATGACCGGATGACTGCCGCCACCGGCGATGAACCGGGATGCTCCCCAGAATGGCAGTCCATTTGGGACTCCGCTCATGCGGGTTCGGTGCGCACCCGATCTTGATGGTGGACAACCTGTTTGGGGGTGGTGGGGACCCAAGCTCGTCCGCACGGATGTGGCGAGCCTCTCCGTGAGTCGTATAGCGGATCGATGTCTAGATCACCACACCATCCTGTCGTGCCGGAGCCCGGTCAGGTGCCCAAGGTGGGTCAGGTTCGACCAATGGCGCCCGCGCCAATCCTCGCCCCAGGCGCGCCGCTCTTCGGAGCAGATGCGCCACGACGTGCCGAGGTCCTCGTCGTGGACGACGAGCCCTACATCGTGCTGGTCATCTCGTCGCTCCTGGAGCGCCAGGGTCATCGCGTCGTCGCAGCCGAGAACGCCCAACAGGCATTCTCGCTGCTTCAGGAGTTAGGCGAGCTTGGGACAGGGCTGCCCAAGGTGATACTCTCCGACGTGAACATGCCCGGCACCTCGGGACTCGAGTTCGCCGAGTGGCTCTTTGCGGATCCCCGACTGGCCGGCATTCCGATCCTCTTCCTGACCGGCCAGGCCGACGATGTGATCGAGAACGCCACGCCGAACGTGAAGGGAATGCTCCGCAAGCCTTTTAGCCCGCGGCATCTTGCGGAGGAGTTGGAGCGGCTGCTGAATGCGTCGCCCGCCGTTTCTTCTGGGGAGGCGGCATGACGCTCCCGGTGCGCTTCCGCGCCGATCCCCGCCGTCACTCGCTCGCCGACGAGGTCCGCTCGCTCGGCGGCATCTGGATCGAGTGCGATGACCGGGGTGTTGTGCATTCGGCGGATTCAGGCGAACGCGATCTGCTCACCAACGCCTTCCTCCACTCGACGCCCTTCCAGCATCTCCTTCGGGTCTTCGTACCGGGACTCATGAGCGCTGGCGCCGGAGCGACGGTCGAACCGCTGGCCGGCCTGTACATGTTCGCGAGCGTCTTGCCGGAAGAGGGACCGCACGGCATCGGCGTCGCGATCTTCCCGACGCTTCAGTTCGCCTTCTCAGACGATCTTCGTCGGCTCGCCTCATCGACGGCCGTCGATCCGGGCGTGCTCTCGCAGATGATCCTCACCCGCGACCCGATCGAGCCGCGTGAGCTTCATCGGATCGCCTCCCTGGTGCGATTCGCCCATCGGTCCGAGCGGGAACGGGCCGCCGAGAGCCGCTGTTCGGCGTCGGTTGGCCAGCAGCTTGCAGCGACCTACGAGGAGCTCAATCTCCTCTACACCATGATCGCCGGCGGCGCCGTCTCCGAGGAGCCGTCGGCCTTCCTCGCGATGACCTGCGACGAGTTGGTCCGCACGATCGGGGTTGCCTGGGTGGCGGTCCGCGTGCGGTCACCGCTGGATCGCTTCGTCCAGCCGGATGGCCTGCTCGTTGCCGGTACACCTCCCGTTGACCGATCGGTGCTCCTGGACCTGTCCACGCGGCTGTTGGTTGCACAAGGCGCAGAAGCCTCGCGGATCTACCCGCAAGGCCATCCCACGCTCACCTTCCTGAACGTCGATGGTCCGCTCGTGGTCTGTCCGATTCGTCGTGAGCGCAGCAGCAACGGCATCCTGCTTGTGGGCCATTCGGCGGTGGACACATCAAGTGATGCTCAAGCCCACCTCGGCAGTGCCGACGTGAAACTGGCCGAGGCGGCCGCGGCCCACCTTGGGATGCACCTGGAGAACGCGAGCCTCTATCGCGATCTCGATTCGATGTTCCTCGGCACGCTCGATGCGATGGTCACCGCGATCGACGCGAAGGACCCGTACACGCGCGGCCACTCCCAACGCGTCGCCCTCCTTTCGCAGGCGCTTGCTCGATCGATCGGGATTGATGAGGCCGGGCTTCGCGTCGTGCACATCGCCGGGCTCGTTCATGACATCGGGAAGATCGGCGTCGCCGAGGCGGTCCTCCGAAAGCCCGGTCGCCTCGATGACACCGAGTTCGCCCAGATTCGCCAGCATCCCGAGATCGGCTGGCGGATTCTGAAGGACATCCCTCAGTTCCGCGAGATGCTCGACGGGGTCCTCTCCCATCACGAGCGTTGGGACGGTCGCGGCTATCCGCATGGCTTGCGCGGCGAACAGATTCCGCTGATTGCTCGGATCATCGCCCTTGCCGATAGCTTCGACGCCATGGGCTCCAATCGGACCTATCGCTCCGGTCGGCCGCGCGAACAAGTCCTTGACGAGATCCGGGCATGTGCCGGTAAGCAATTCGATCCCGACCTTGTCGGACCCTTCCTCGCCCTCGACTTCAATGAGTATGACGCCCTCCACGCCGAGCATGAGGCGCAGGAACGTGCATCGCGACTGGCGGCGTGAATCCCGAGGCAAGGTCGGAGTTTGAAGGGCAGGCATGCGGGTCAACCGGTCGGCGTGTTACAACCTGTCGTCGTGACGACGCCTACGACCACAGGTCCCGCCGACAAGCCGCTTCGGGCCAGCGATGCCATCCTTGCCACGGTCCTGTTGGTGGTCGGCTCGGTGGTCATCGTGGAACTCCTTGGCTGGGGGTTCGCTCGCCTCTTGGGTTTGCCGGAGACAGTGGCTCGGGTTGCGGCCCTTGCGACCATGCTGGTGCTGCTGATCCCCGTGCTGTTGTATCTGCTCCGCACGCATCGGGAAGCGATTCGCGAGATGCATCGTGCCAAGCGGGTCCAACAGGCCCTTTTTGATCAGGGCGGCGACCTGCTGGCCTATCTCGACAACAGCGGCAATCCCGTGTGGCTCTCGGAGTCGTTCACCAAGTGGATGGGCTGGACACCCGAGGACCTTCGGACGACCGACTGGTCACAGCGCGTTCACCCCGACGATTTCGAACGCTGCTGCAAGGTCCGCTCTCGATGCATCACCCGCCATGAGGGGGCATCGATGACCTATCGCGCGCGACACAAGAACGGCACGATGTCCTGGGTTGAGGTGGGCATCTTCGCCCTGGTCGATGAGATGGGCCGTCCGGACGGATTCGTGCTTCGAAACCGCGACGTGTCGAACGTCATCGCCCTTCACGATGAGCTTCAGGAGCAGTCCGAACGGATGCGCCTGGCCCAACGGGCAGGTCGGATCGGGGTCTGGGAGTATGTTGTCGCCGAGGATCGGGTCGTCTTCTCCGAGTTGCTGGCGGAGATGCTCGGACTTGAGCCGACCGCGACCCACACCCTTGCATCGGCGCGATCTTGGGTCGACGCCCAACGCTACGAGGCCGTCGCCGCGACCGTGACCGAGTCGTTTGCCCGCGGGCAAGACGTGGCCATGACCGTGCCGGTGACGCCGCCAGACGGGCGACTCCGCATGATTGCGCTCACCGCGACGACGACGCGCGATGAGAGCGGGCGGATTGTCCGCATCGTCGGGACGGCCTTGGACGTCACCGAACAGTCCAGTCAGCGGGACAGGCTTGCCCTCAGCGAAGCAACCCTCGTCGCCTTGATCGAACACGCCCCGGTGGCGCTGGCGATGTGTGATCGTCAGCTCCGCTGCTTGCGCGTGTCGCGCCACTGGAACAAGGCTGTCGGCGGGCCGGAGGCTGCTCATGACGTGGGTCAGGACGGGGCGAACCTGCGTGAGCTGCTCCCGGGGCCATGGAGTCACTGGGAGCGGGCATGCCACTCGGCTCTCGCTGGCACGCCTCAGAGGCGAGGTGACGATCACGTGATGGACGCGACGGGGAAGGAGCGTTGGCTTCGGTGGGAGATGCTCCCTTGGTCGGATGTCAGCTTGCCGACGGCCGGGGTTCTCGTCCTCGTCGAAGACATCAGCGCACTCAAGTCCGCCCAGCAGTCGGCCCGGCGGGCCCGCGAGTTGTTGGATGACTCGGAATCCGCCGCGCGGGTCGGAAGCTGGTCGTATGACGTCGCCTCCGGCGAGGTGACCTGGTCGCGCGAGGTCTACCGCCTCTTCGGAGCCGACGAGACCCTTCCCGCCCCTGACTACGCAGGCATTCTCAACACCTACGAACCTGCCTCAGCCCAGCGGCTTGACGCGGCGGTGCGCCGCGCTGTGACTGAACGCGTTCCCTATGAGGTGGTGTTGCAACTTCGCGAGGCGCCCAAAGGCGTGCGACATGTGTCGGCTCGCGGCCGCCCGGTTCTCAGCGCCGATGGCAGTTCGGTGCTCGGCCTGATCGGGACGGTGCGGGATGTGACAGCGGAGGTCGAGCGAGAGGAAGAGCTGCGTCGGGCCCGCGAGGCGGCCGAGCGCGGCAACCGGGCCAAGAGCGAGTTCCTGGCCAGCATGAGCCACGAGATTCGCACGCCGATGACCGCCATCTTGGGCTACGCCGAGCTCCTTTCGACCGATGGCGAGATCCAGAAGGACCCGACCCGCATCCGTTCGGCTGCCGAGACGATCCGCAACAACGCCCGCCATCTCCTCGCTCTCATCAACGACATCCTCGATCTGTCCAAGATCGATGCCGGGAAGATGGTCATCGAGCACTTGCCGACGAACGTCGGTGGTGTGGTGGCAGAAGTCCTCAGTCTCTTGGGCCCCGGAGCTCGCTCCAAGGGCTTGCTGCTTTCGACGGTGGGGGACGCGGTGGACCGTCGTCAGGTTCTGACCGATCCGATCAGGCTCCGGCAAGTGTTGGTCAACCTGGTGGGCAATGCCATCAAGTTCACCGAGACGGGAAGCGTCGTGGTCGAGGCGAATGTGGTGCCTCGGGGCGACGGCGCGGGTCAGGCATTAGGGCAGGGAGAGATCGTCATTCGGGTGATCGACACTGGCATTGGCATGAGCGGAGACCAGCTTGAGCGGGTTTTCGGTCCGTTTGAGCAGGCCGACGCGACCACGTCACGACGCTTCGGCGGGACGGGGCTTGGCCTTCGAATCTCACGCCGCCTCACCGAACTATTGGGCGGCCAACTCACGGTCCAATCCGTACCGGGGCAGGGGAGCTCCTTCACGGTTCGTATTCCCGTGGGTTTCATGCCGGAGCGGAGCGGGCCTTCGGTCGTCAGTACTCAAGCTGGGGGGCAGCCTCGGCCCACCATTGAGGTCGTTGCGGACATTGCGGATGTCGACCGCCGCAGTACGATGCCGCCGTCCAACCTGTAAGCGGGTCGGTGGGAGCGGCGTGCGAGGACCATGGATGGCCCACAACGCTGCGAATGCCACCGACGCCGATGCAGCTTCGCCGAGCGTTTCCATGCGCCTTTGGTGAAGGCACCCCGTCAAGGAGGACGGCATGCCGCATCGTGACGTGATCGTGAGCCGTCGAGCCAGTGACGCCCAGCCCCCCTCGCCCTACGGGCTCGCCTTGGAGTTCTCAAAGAGCGAGCGGCTGTTGCTCTGCCTGCGATACGCCGACGGCCTCACGGACGAGGAGATCTCGGTGTTGACCCGGACATCCGTCGCCGAGGTGCATGCAGCGCTTCGAGCGTTGGTGGAGCGAGTTCGCCTGGCTCTTCGGTGAGTCGGTTCGCTGACGCCTGCAAACGTCCGGTCCATGATGACAACGACGCCGAAGGCGAACCTTCGGCGTCGGAATCGTTCGGAGTCAGGGGAAGCGGAGAGCGGCCCCTACCCGCGAACGGGCGCATCGGAATGGCTTCCGATCATCCCCAAGCGCCAAGGAGGATCGCGAGATCGGGGGCACCGACTTCGCCGTCTCCGGTGAGATCAAACGATGGGCTTCCCGTCCCCCAAGCGCCGAGAAGGAGGGCGAGGTCGACGCTGCCGACGACGCCATCGCAGTCAAAATCGCCCGGCTCGCAATCGAAGAGAAGGACCGTCATCTCCAATCGAGCGGCGCTGGCCAGGCCCTTTCCGACGAGCGGGTTCTCCTTGGTGTAGAACGAGGGGAAGACGGCGCCCTGTTGGACCACGCGTGCGAGGCTCGTGATCGAGAAGCTGAGCTTGCCGTCCTTGAGTCCTTGGGAGAGGTACCCGGTCAGAAGCGGGTTATCCGTGGCGAGGTCAAACTGGCACTCGCTCCCGATCGGAATGAGTTCGCCAAGGGCAACGCCTGGCACAAAGCCGATCGCGAAGGGGTCGGGGGAGATCTCATTCCGCACGCTGTTGGAGATGTCGATTAGGTTGCCTGCACCATCGAAGCCGGCGCCGTAGGCGTTGCGGATGCCGGGGTTCAGCAGGTTCGATCCCGCCGGGGCATAGGGGGAGTTTTCAACCCAGGTCGCAGGGGTGTAGCCGTTGCGGAAGCCGGTGCCGAAGAGCTCCATGGGCTGCCCGGCGTCGGTGTCCGGGATGTACCGACGATCGGACTTCGGCAGGAACGATTGCCACGGGTCGGTCGAGTCGTCATAGGCCAGCGACAGATCGGTGGCGAACTCAACGGTCACCCGAGCATTCAGCACCAGGTAGGAACTGATTGCACGACCCGCGGGGATATCCGCCGCGGTGTTGAAGACGACGATCATCTGACCGTCGCGGTTGTCGAAGAGGGGCGAACCGGCGTCGTTGCCAAAGACGGACGCGGTGGGGCGAATGCCAGGCGTGGGGTTGAAGGGGTAGTTCCAGCGGTCCGCGCTCGGGAGGGTGTAGTTGATGGTTACTTCAGTCTGAGCCGAGGCTGCGGCACTGAGCAACGACGTGGCTGTTGCGACAATCAAGGCGGACGGGGAGATGATGCGGCTGGTAGAACGTCGGCTTGTATTCATGGCGAGTGAGAGATGTTGGAGTTGCGGCACGAAGTGAGGTCATCGGGAACGGGTCGAACGGAAGTCCTTCCGCGCCCGACGAGAGTGAGTGGATGGAGGCAAGCGCCGTGAGGGAGGGCGCCCTAACAAGGCCAAGGCATTGACTTTAGGCGGAACAACCGAGCGATCTCGCCGGGAACGTTCCTCATCGGGAGCGAGGGGCAGGCAGAACGCAGGAAGCCCGACAGTGACGAAAGCGGAAGGAGCCTCGTCGATCGAGTACTTTCCCGAATCGACACTCTCCGCATGGGCAGTAGACCTCCCCAAGTGTGGCTCTTTCAGAAGCCCAGTCTAGCCCTTCTGCCGAATCCCGGATACACTTATCCGAGTTCGACATTACCGGTGCCTGAAGTGTCCGCCGGTTCAGGTCGACAATTGGCTGGCCCCATTCCCTTTCCGGCGTAGATTCGGGTTCGGCCCTCGATTGTGCACCAACATGAGTCAGATCCCAATGCTCTCTGCTCTTTCTCCTGTGAATCCCATCGCTGCAACTTGTTCCCATAGCTCAGTTTGGAGCGACCGCGACGTGAGAGGCAGTTCATCCCGCCGTGGCTTCACCTTGGTTGAGTTGCTGGTGGTCATTGCCATCATCGTGACCGTGATCGCCGTTCTCTTTCCTGCCATCGCCTCGGTTCGCAACCGAACAGCCGTGGCACGCGAGATGGCAACCGCCCGCAACCTGGTGACCGCTTGGTCTTCCTACGCCACGGAGAACAACGGTGCCGTGATCCCGGGCTACAAGAACGGACTTCCCGCCTTCGACCAGAACGGGAAGGCGATCGCTGTTGAAACCATTGGGGTGGCTGCCGCCCGGTACGTCTGGCGCCTTGCTCCCTATCTCAGCTTCAACCTTCGGGCCCTGTACATCGATGAGGCGCTTCAGAACCTCGAGGCCCTTGAGCAGTCCGAGTACTGGAACTACCTCTACCAGACCAGTGCCTACCCGAGCCTCGGCATCAACGCGACGTGGATCGGCGGCGACGAGAATCAAGGCGCCTTCAATCCCGCCTACCTCTCCGCATACGGCAAGTTTTACGCTACACGAGTCACCGAGATCCGAAACACCGGCGGCCTGATCCTCTTCGCTTCTGCTCGAGGCATCGACGCCAACCCAGGCGAGACCGGTCAGCTCACCGAGGGCTACTTCCGGGTTCGCAGCCCAAACTTCACCGCCTCGCAATGGGGGGCCGGTTACGACGACGCCGACCCATCCAGCTATGGCCAGCTCTCCAGCCGCAATGGGGGGAAGACCGTGGCGGCCTTCGTGGACGGTCACGCTGAGGCGAAGCACGTCGACGAACTCCGAGACATGCGACTTTGGTCAGACCAAGCGACGGAGCCAGATTGGAAGCTGACCGCCCAGGCGACGCCGTAACAGGCGGGTTTGGGGCGGGCAACGTGGTCCCAGCCCTCCAAGGCCTATCAAGCCCCTCACGAAGGGGCTTTTTGCCGTTCCGACGCGTCGCCTTGTGCCAAGGCGACACAAGAGGGCATGATGTCCATTGGTCTGCTCACGAGGTGGGCGACTCGCGACGCCCAAGACCTGGAGCTTCGCCGCAGCGTCACTCTCACCGTGAGGATCCGGTCTGAAGCTCGTTCCGTCCATCTCGCTGATCACCATCATTGCGGCGATCCCTTTGGCAAGCCTCAGCATCTGGGCGACCATTCGCTCGGGAGCGGTTGCCGCTGAGACGGAAGGCGTGATCCGAGAGGAGCAACTTGGTTCCTATCACGCGGAGCGCGTCTCAACGGCGATCCTCGACTGCCGACGATATGAGCAGGGGCTCCTCCTCTCTGGTCCTGATTTCGATGCTCGCGAAATCCACCTGGCCGGCTTTCTCTGGTTCTGCGATGTCCTTCAGGAGCGATACCAGTCCTATCTGCGAACCGGCCGACGCACCACATGCCTGACCAGCCAGGAGTCGGCGATGCTCGACTACCGCGACGCGGTGCTTCGAGTGGCCGGTCGGCTCCACCTGGAGAACGATCTGGAGAGCGTGCGGAAGGCTGATCTCTACCTTGAACCATTCAAGGAGATGATGCGAGTCGCTTCGAAGTGTGCATCCGTCGCAGCCAAAGCGCATGCCGACACCGTCGAAGACCAAGTCGTTCAACTGACCGGAGCCCTTCGCCGGGATCAGGTCTTCGCTTCGGTCGGCGGGGCCATCTCGTTTCTTCTCCTTGCTTTCGGCATCACCACGCTGATCGTGCCGACTGCCCGCCGGGCGAGGCGCCTCGCGGACATCGCCCGAAGGTTGAGCGATGGCGAACGTGGCGTCGATTGCCGAGTGGGGGGCGACGACGAGCTTTCTCAGGCCGGCGACGCCCTCGAACGGATGCGCTGCCTCGTGGCCGAGCGTGAGGAGTGGCTCCTTCGCCGCGAGTCCGAGGCTCGCAAGCTCACCGAGGCGATCGAACGAACCGCGCTTCCGACGTTCATCACCGATGCCCGCGGCATTCTGGTTTGGAACAACCGGGCCGCGGAGGGGCTCCTTCGCGGGGTTCACGTCGCCAGCATTGTCGGGTCCGGACTTGAGCGGGTACTCCGCACGACCGGTTACGACGAGGCGACGGTGAGTGCCGTCGTAGGGGCGTTAGCCAAGGGCGAAACGTTCTCCGGTGAACGCATCGGTGAGGCAGCCGATGGGGCCAGGTCCTGGTTCCGGCTGGAGGGATACCCTGTCCTGTCCGAGTCCGGGTCCGCAACCAACTTCGTCATTCTCGAGCGGGATGTCTCAGACGCCCGGCACGTGGAGTTGGCCCGCGAGGCTTACGCGAACATGGTTGCGATGCTCTTGGGCGACGCGCCGCTCAAGGACGTCCTGAACGCCTTCTCGCAGCACGTTGAGTTGTCGATCCCCGGCGTACTCATTTCCGTGCTGGTTCTTGAGGGCGATCGCCTCGGGGTCGCCTCGGCGCCGTCGCTGCCTCAGGCCTTCTCGCGGCTGGTCGAGGGACTGCAGATCGGCCCCGACGCCGGTTCCTGCGGCCGTTGTGCCTACACCGGCGAACCGGTCATCGCCGAAGACACCTCGACCCATCCAGCTTGGGCTCGCTACCGCGGTGTCGCTGAGGCGTTTGAGCTCGGCGCGTGTTGGTCGCTCCCGGTACGCTCCCACACGGGCGAACTGTTAGGAACGCTGGCCGCGTACTCGCGATCGCCCCGCCGACCGACGCCTGCGGAGTTGTCGACGCTGCGCATCGGTGCGGGTTTCGCCGGTCTTGCCCTCGGGCGCCGCAGGGCGGAGGCCCGAAGCGAACAGACATCGCTGGAACTCTCCGAGGCCCGAGCTGAGGTCGATCGCCTGCGCCGGGATGGCATCGCTACGACGGAGGCAGGAGCGAGGGACCTGGGGGCGTCGCTACGCAACGTGCGCGAGGCGCTCGCGGCCGGGAAAGCCGAGAGCGGTCCGGTCGAGGATGTGCTTCGTCTCTTGGACGATGCGATTGCGCCCGACGAGGCGAACGTGCCCGATCGCCGATCGTGGGTCTCGCCGCTGGCGATCCTCCGGGCGTCGATCGCCAACACGAACGGACAGACAGCGGTTCATGGTCGCATCGCCGCGCAGCCGGATCTGCCAGAACTCGTCCTCATCGACGCCGATCGCACGCGCCGGGTGGTTAGCCATGTTCTCTCGCTTGTACTCCAGCGCGGCGGCGGCGTTCGGCGCTCCGCCGACCTTGCACTTGTCTGCCCGCCTGCCCGGCAGACCGGTGAGCCAGCCCATCTCCTTCGCATCGAGATTCGCGTCGCCGGTGTCGGAGGAGTTGGCGATGCTGGTGATGTCGGCGCCGACGCGCTGGTCGATTTCGCCCTCGCACGTCGGGTGCTACGCCGCATGGGCGGCAACATTGGCATGCGACTGGACGGCGGCGACGCGGTAGTCCTCATCGAACTTCCCTGTGATGCCCTTGGGACCTTCACGGGTGCCTCTCCGCGCACCGGCGGTGTCGACGCCCACCCGAGCGACGGAGCGGCGCTCCAGGGACGAATTCTCCTCGTCGATGACCACGCTGACATTCGAGGACTCTTCGCCCATTACCTTCGCCGGGCAGGGGCGGAGGTCGAGGAGTGCGAGAGCGGCATTGCTGCCCTCCAGCGGATGATGCCTCGCCCTGACGGGGTGGGACTGGACCTCGTCCTCCTGGACATGCAATTGCCCGGCCACGACGGCTACGCGGTGACGCGCATCGCCCGGGCCGCCGGCTGTCGGCTACCAATTGTGGCCATCACCGCGCACGCCATCGGTGACGAGCGGTCGCGGTGCCTCGCGGCCGGTTGCGATGACTTCGCGACCAAGCCACTCACGAGGGCCGAACTGCTCGACGTGGCCGGTCGGCACCTGCGCCGCGCCGCGAGCGAGTCGCGCGATCCGACTCCGGCAACGACCTAACGATTCGTTCATGTCGGCCGCAGTCAGGGAATGGGCCGGCCATGCGGGTCGACGGTCCGGTTCCCGTCGGGCGGTTCTGCCTCGGCAAAGTGCTCAAGCTGCTCGGCTGTCGGGTGGACGTGATCCGGCGGCAGCTTCAGTTCGTCGGCCAGGAATCCCTCCCATCGGCGATGCCGCCGGATAATCGTCTGGGCGACGGCCAGGCCAGCCTCGGTGAGGCGCACATGCTCACCCAACCGCGCGATATCGCCCGACGCGATCGCGAGGCGGAGGCCAAGTTCGCCGGAATGGAGCCCGAGATTCGACAGATGCGGGACGTCCACCTGACCGGTCTCCCGTAGCCGATAGAGAAGTCCCAACACGTCCTCGCGGGCGATCCGATGGGCCAGCGAGCGGCGACGAAGGGCGATGGCGATGACACCGTGGCGCGGACTGGCCAGTGCGGAGATCGTCAAGGCCACGCCACCCATCACGCTGATCGTGCCGGCGATGCTGAGGGCATCGGAGGTGCCGAGCCATGTCGGCGCTGTCGCCGCAATGAGATACCCGCTCAGGGCCAGTCCCAAGGCGAAGACCACCGAGAGTGCGATCTGGCTGCGAAGGCGGTCGGTCCACAAGCGTGCGCAGGCTGCAGGGCAAGTGAGCATCGCCACAACGAGGATGGAGCCCACCGCCTCGAAGCTCGCGACGGTCGCGGCCGCGACAAGCATCATCAGGATCGCGTGGACTAGCCTGGGACGGAATCCGAGGGCCGCACCCAACTCCGGATCGAAGCTGGTGAGGGCCAGTTCCTTCCGAAGGAGCCACGTGACGATCGCAGCGATGGCCGTCGTGCCAAACAGCGTCAGGATCGGCGTGGGCAGGCGGGCGAGAGAAGCCAGCGTGAGAAGCTGGCCCGCATCCGCGGGTGGGAACCAGAAGAGCGACTCGAGCGACCCGTACAGGACGCAATCCGGATCGAGATCGACCTGCCGCGCCGCCGCCTGTTCGATGAGCAGCACGCCTAACGCGAAGAGGCTCGCGAAGACGACGCCCATGGCCGCCCCCGAGTCGACGCGGGCGTATCGACGCACAGCCGCGGAGAGCAGCGTGGTCAGCCCTCCCGCAACGAGAGCGCCGATGAACATCGGCAGCGGCGCCCGGCTCCCCGTGATGAGAAACGCTGCGACGATCCCGGGCAGCACCGAGTGGCTGATCGCATCGCCCATCAGGCTCATGCGCCGAAGGACAAGCCAATTGCCCAGCAGGCCACAGACAAGTGAGGAGAGAAGTGCCGCCAGCAACGGTGGCACATCGACGGCAAGAAACTCCCAGGTTCCGGTGTGGGCGGCGTTCATGGGGAGTCCCCGTCGGATGCGATCCTGCGGGCGAGGGTTCGTTCAAGCTCGGCGACGAGTGCGGGATCGAGCACGTGTTCGATCGCCTCGGCGCTTGGGTCGACGTGATCGGGCGCGATGGCCGCATCGCGCACGAGGTATGCCGTCCAGAGGGCATGATTGCGGGCAATGGCCGCACCGCGGGCGGCGCCTTTGGCGGTGTGCTCCCAACGTCCGTTCGCAAAGCGAACGAAGTTGCGCCATGCAAGCCAACGGAGCAGGAGGTCGGTCACGAGGCGAGGCAGCCCGCAGGAACGAGAGAGAGTCGGTGCATCGACCGACCCGTCGAGGAGCGTCTTCAGGAGGTGATCGATGGCGATCCGGCCGATCAGGCCGGTCCGGCGAATGGCGGCGGGGAGAATCCCGCGCGGGGCAACGAAGAGGCTCGCCAAAAAGATCGCCGTCGAGGTGAGGACGATGAGGGCCCCGGCCGGCTGGCGCGGGGCAATGCTCGAGAGGCTCGCGCCGACCCAACCGCTCACGGCTCCGATGAGTGCCGCGAGCGGAACGAATCGCCGGACGCGATCGGTCCAGAGGCGGGCCGCGACGGGAGGGATAACGAGGATCGCGATGACGAGGACGAGCCCGACCGCCTGCAACCCCGCGACCGTGACGGCGACGACGAGCAGGAGTTGCAGCGTGTCGATCAGGCCCGCACGAACGCCAATGCTGCGGGCGAATCCCTCGTCAAAGGCCACGATCGCGAATTCCTTGAGAAGCACCCATGCCGTCGACGCGGCGATCAGGGCGATACCCGCGAGGAGGATCGCGTCACCTCGCTGCATGGCTGCGGTCTGGCCGAACAGGAAGCTCTTGAGACCGCCCTGGTCGCCCGACGGGAGCGTCTGGATGACCGAGAGAAGCACGATTCCAAGCCCGAAGAGGACCGAGAGCGTGACCCCGATCGCCGCATCCTCGTGAAGGCGTGTGGCCCGCAGGATGAGTTGCACCAGCCCGGTCGCAACGACCGCCGCGATGGTGGCTCCGACGAGCATCACCGGAAGGCTTCGGCCGGCGACTCCGAAGAGTGGAGCCAGAAGGAACGCGATGCAGATGCCAGGCAGCGTCGCGTGACCCAAGGCGTCGGCGAAGAGTGAGCGCTTGCGGAGAAGGGCAAGCGCTCCGGCGAATCCGCCGGCGATGCCAAGGAGAATCGTCCCCATCACGACGAGCGTCGTGTTATGGCCAGAGCGAAAGAGGAGTGCGTCGAGGAGTGCCTGCATGGGAATGGGCGAAGCGGAGCTGGCGAAGCCAATCAGCGAGGCTGTGGTCCTCCGGCCGCCGCGCGGGCGACAGCGTGACTGGCCGCGTCGAGAAGCGTCAGGCGGCCGCCATAGGTCTTCTGGAGGTTCTCGGCGGTGAAGACTTCCGAGACCGGGCCGGCAGCGACGACCCGCATGTTCAGCATGAGGACCTCGTCGAAATACTCGGGCACGCTTTGCAGGTCGTGGTGAACGCAGATCACCGTGCGTCCCGCGCCTTTCAGGGTTCGCAGGACCTCGACGATCGCTTTCTCGGTGGCTGCATCGACACCGGCGAACGGCTCGTCCATGAAGTAGAGGTCCGCCTCCTGGGCGAGGGCCCTGGCGAGGAAGACCCGTTGCTGCTGCCCCCCGGAGAGTTGGGCGATCTGGCGATCGGCGAAGGCCTCCATGTGGACCTTGCTCAAGGCCTCGAGCGCCACCTGCCGATGGGCACGGGAGATGCCGCGGAACCAACCGATCTTCCCGTAGCGACCCATGCAAACCACATCGAGTGCCGAGACCGGGAACTCCCAATCAACGCTCTCCCGCTGCGGAACGTAGCCAACCCGACCGCGCACCTCGGCGAAGGGGCGACCCCAGAACGCGACGCTTCCGGCCGAGAGAGGAAGCAGCCCGAGACAGGCCTTCATCAGGGTACTCTTGCCAGCGCCGTTGGGACCGACGATGGCGATGAGCTTGGCCGCCGTCGCGTCGTATTCGACGTCCCAGAGGACAGGCTTGCGCCGGTAGGCGACGGTCATCGCGTGAATCGATAGCGGGCTCGACGCGGAGTGCTCGGGTCGTGCCGTCGGGTTGGGCGCCGTGTTAGGTACGAGCACTGGCGAATTCCTTCGGGATGAGGCCGCCGGCGGGAACGGTGCCTCCAAGGGCGGTGACGATGGTCGAAACGTTATGGGCGAGCATGCCCGGCCAGGTTCCCTCGGGCGTTCCCGCCGGACCCATCGAGTCGGAGAAGAGCTCGCCGCCGATCGTGACGGAATGGCCGCGGGCGTGGGCTCCGGCGATGAGGGCCTGGATCGTGCGCGGCGAGACGGTGCTTTCGACGAAGACCGCCGGGACGCGTCGCTCGACCAGGAACGTGACGAGGCTCTCAACATCGGCGAGGCCCGCCTCGCTTTCCGTTGAGATGCCCTGGATGGCATGCACCTCGAGGCCGAATCGCTTGCCGAAATAGCCAAACGCGTCATGGGCCGAAACGAGGATGCGCCGATCGGCAGGCACGGAGTCGATGGCGCCGAGGGCGTTGCCTTCCAGTTCCGTGGCATGCGCCGAGAAGCGGGCGGCCCGCTCGAGATACTGGTCGCGACCGCGGTCATCCGCCGCCCCAAGCCGATGGGCGAGCACCTCGCCGCAGAGGCTCCAAAGGGACGGGTCCATCCAGATGTGCGGATCGGGATGGCCGTGCGATCCCTCGGCGTGCAGCAGCCGATCCGGCGGGAGCGAGTCGCCGACCGCGACGACGGTCCGGCCCGATTCGGCCGCCCGATGAAAGGCATCACCCATACGGCCTTCGAGCATGAGCCCATTGGTGACGATGACGTCGGCGCGGACGAGTTCAACGATGTCAGAACGGGTCGGCTTGTAGAGATGCGGATCGACGCCCTCACCGAAGAGGTGGGCGTTGTCGGCGTCCGGCGCGATGCGCTTGGCAAGGTCGCCGAGCATCGGTGTTGTGGCCACGATGCGGCGGCGCGATCGCTCCTCGGGTCGACTGGCGGTGCACGCCGACAGCCATGCCGGCAAGAGCAGCGATGCGGCCAGGAACTCGCGTCGACGGTTGGACATGACTATCAGGTCTGGAGCGTACGCTACGGTAGCATATGCTACAAGTGGGAAGCCGGAGAGGGCCCTGGGAACGGCCCCATCGCGATGCGATCGCAGGAGCGGCTCAGGCGCCGTTCACTCCCACCAGCTCTTTTCCTTCGGCTTGCCCCAGGTCGGGAGGATCTTGTCCTCGCGGACCTTGTCCACGCGCTGCGGGTCGACCCGGACATCGCTTCGCTTGGGCTCGCTCTCGCAGCCCGTCATCGTCACGAACACGGTGATCAGGGCGAATCCGGCGATCAGCGATCGACGGGCCAGCGGCAGGGGGGTTCGCATGGTCATGACTCCTGGGACGATCGCCTGGCAGCGGGCTTCCGGGTGGTGGATCGGCCGGCAACAAACGCCGCGAATGCCGCGAGCGTCGCCGGGCTCACGTGGTGTTCGATGCCCTCCGCGTCGAGGCGGGCGGTCGTCTCGTCGACGCCGAGGGCCAGAAGGAACGCCAGGACCGCCGCGTGCCTCGCCCTGCTCGCATCGGCGAGTTTGCGTCCCTTGGCGGTGAGGACGATGGGAGCATAAGGCGCGGTCCGCACGTAGCCTTCGCGCTGAAGCCTCCCGATGACGCGGCTCACCGTCACGTGCGAGAGCGTGAACGTGCGGGCCAGGCTGCTGACCCGGGCCTCCTCGCCGGCGGCAAGCAACTCCGCGATCGCCTCGCAGTAATCCTCGGCGGCCTCGATCGCATGCTGGTCGCGGACCCGGGCATGCTCGGTGACCTGGGCGGCCGTGCGGGTCGAGGTTCGTGGCGCCGCACGTGTCACTCGTCGCTCTCCCGCAGCTTGGCGAGGACCGTGAAGTCCTCAAGGGTCGTCGTGTCCTGTCGGGTGTCGCGACCGGCGGCGATGTCGCGAAGGAGTCGACGCATGATCTTGCCCGAGCGCGTCTTGGGAAGGGTCTGCGTGAAGCGGAGCATGTCCGGTTTGGCGATCGCACCGATCTCCTTGCCCACGTGCTCGATGAGGTCCTTGCGCAGGGCCTCACTCGGCGTGAAGCCCGGACCTAACGTGACGAACGCCGCGACGCCGGTGCCCTTGATCTCGTGGGGCACGCCAACCACGGCCGCTTCGACGACCGCGTCGTGGGCGACGAGCGCCGACTCGACCTCCATCGTCCCGAGACGATGGCCGCTGACGTTGATGACGTCATCGATGCGCCCCATGATCCAGAAATACCCGCGCTCGTCGCGCCGGGCGCCGTCGCCGGCGAGGTACATGCCCGGCACGCGCGACCAGTACGTATCGATATAGCGCTCGCGGTCGCCATGGATGCCGCGGAGCATCGAAGGCCACGGCTTCCTGATCACCAAGAGGCCTCCGGTGTTCGGCGGCTGCTCCTCGCCCTTCTCGTTGACGATCGCGGCATCGACGCCGAAGAAGGGCAACGTGCATGAGCCAGGCACCAACGGTGTCGCCGCGGGAAGCGGCGTGATCATGTGGCCACCGGTCTCGGTCTGCCACCAGGTGTCGACGATCGGGCAGCGCCCGCCGCCGATGGTCTGGTAGTACCACATCCAGGCCTCGGGATTGATCGGTTCGCCGACTGAGCCGAGCACCTTGAGGCTAGTGAGGTTGTGCTTGAGCGGATGCTCATTGCCCCATTTCATGAACGCCCGAATCGCCGTCGGCGCCGTGTAGAAATGGGTGACGCGATGTCGCTCGATGATGTCCCAGAAGCGATCCTCGGCCGGGGCGTTCGGAGCGCCCTCGTACATGAGCGAGGGGACGCGGTTGGGCAGCATGCCGTAGACGACATACGAGTGTCCCGTGACCCAACCGATGTCCGCCGTCGCCCAGTAAAGCTGGCCATGGCCGGGAACGAGGTTGAAGACTTCCTTTGCGGTCGTTGCCGTATAGACCATGTAGCCGCCGGTCGTGTGGCGAATGCCCTTCGGCTTGCCGGTCGATCCGGAGGTGTAGAGGAGATAGAGAAGGTCCTCGGAATCGCACCATTCGCAGGGGCAATCGCGACTCGCGGCCCGGGTCAGGTCGTGCCACCAGTGATCACGTTCGGCAAACCAGGTCACATCATTCTTCGTGCGGCGAAGGGTGATGACGTGCCTCACGTCCGGAAGCTGCTCACAGGCCGCATCGACGTTGGCCTTGAGCGGGACGATCGACCCTCGTCGCCACGCTCCGTCGCAGGTGACGATGATCTTCGAGCCGGCGTCCTGCACGCGATCGACGATCGCCGCGGCGGCGAAGCCACCGAAGATGACCGAGTGGGCCGCGCCGATACGAGCGCAGGCGAGCATGGCGATGGCCAGTTCGGGCACCATGCCCATGTAGAGCGTGACGACATCGCCCT
Source organism: Phycisphaerae bacterium (assembly GCA_016795065.1). Lineage (GTDB taxonomy): Bacteria > Planctomycetota > Phycisphaerae > Phycisphaerales > SM1A02 > JAEUIT01. Next base: position 5,521 of record JAEUIU010000057.1, on the reverse strand, counting down.
TGCGCACGCCGAGCGACTTGAGGACGTTGGCGAATGCCGAGACTTCAGCGAGCAGGTCCGAATAGGTCAGGTGGCGAACCTCAAAGCGGGGAGCCGACGCCGCATCGCGGGTGAGTTCCGGCTCGCCTTCCCAAACAATCGCGACCTCGTTGCCGTGGCCTTGAAGCACCTGTCGGTCGATGCAGTTATGGCAGATGTTGGTCTTGCCGCCGACGAACCACTGAGCGTCCGGAAGATCCCATTGCAAGACCTTGGTCCATGGTTGGAACCAATCGAACTGGCGGGCGATCTCGCCCCAGAATCCCTCCGGGTCCTCGATTGACCGCTTGAAGCGGGCTCGATACTCCTTGAGGTTTCGGACATACGCGCCACCCACGGACGCTCCGAAGTCCTTTCTCGCCTCGAAGATACGACTTTCGTGAAGGTGACTCTCGATACCGGTCTCCGCGCTCGCGCTGCGGGCCCCGATCGTCTGATCGGCGGGACGTGCCTCGTCGCTTCTCATGGCAACAGCGTACCGGGAGAGGCCCGATTCTTGGCAGCGAGTGCACAATCGCGAAAACCGCTGCAAAACGGCGAAGCATCGCAGCCCTACCCGCCCTTGACGGAACTCAGGGCAATACCCGAGTAGCCATTGTGCGATCGCCGATCGGTGCCACGGCAGACATGGATTGCCATGCCGTGCCAGACGGTCAACACATACTGGGGGAAGCTGAATGCGTACGTTCTTCGCATGGCTTTGGCTGCACATGTTTGGCGCGCAGAAACCGGAGGCATCGCGAGGTGACCGTGAGGGTGGCACTGGCAGCGCGCAAGATCCGGCCCCGAGCTTTCGAGGTGAACGGCTCGAGGCCCGCATCCTCATGTCCGCAACCGCCGGTGACGACTCCCTCGTCGGTACCGACGATGCCGATGCAATCGACGGACTCGCCGGACAGGATCTGCTTGACGGTGGGGCGGGCGACGATCTTCTGGTGGGCGGCCTGGGTGACGACACGCTGATCGGTGGGGACGGGACCGACACGGCGAGCTATGCCGATGCGGGTTCGGCGGTGAACGTCAACCTCGCGACGGGGAGCGCGACAGGCGGCGACGGGACCGACATGCTCTCGGGAGTCGAGAACGTGACTGGCTCGTCGTTTGACGACACGCTGACCGGCGACGCGAGCGCGAACGTGATCGACGGCGGCGCCGGGAACGACACGATCACCGGCGGCGCGGGCGACGACACGTTGACCGGCGGTGCTGGCACCGATACCGCGAGCTACTCCGGCGCGTCGAGTGCGGTGAACGCAAGCCTCGCCTCCAACACGGCGACCGGTGGCGACGGGAGTGACACGCTCTCGGGCTTTGAGAACCTCACCGGCTCGTCCTACAACGACACGCTCACGGGTGACGCGAATGCGAACGTGATCGACGGCGGCGCAGGAAACGACACGATCGTCGGCGGCGCCGGTGACGACACGCTCATTGGCGGCGCTGGCACCGACACCGCGAGCTACTCCGGCGCGTCGAGTGCGGTGAACGCAAGCCTCGCCTCCAACACGGCGACCGGTGGCGACGGCAGCGACACGCTTTCCGGCTTCGAGAACCTCACCGGCTCGTCCTACAACGACACACTGACCGGCGATGCGAGCGCGAACGTGATCGACGGCGGCGCGGGGAACGATACGATCGTCGGCGGCGCGGGCAACGACACGCTGACAGGCGGCGCTGGCACCGACACCGCGAGCTACTCCGGCGCCACAAGCGCCGTGACGGTCAACATCGCAACGGGTAGCGCGACCGGCGGTGATGGCACCGACACGCTGTCCGGCTTCGAGAACGTGACTGGCTCGTCGTACAACGACACGCTGACCGGCGACGCGAGCGCGAACGTGATCGACGGCGGCGCGGGGAACGACACGATCACCGGCGGCGCCGGCAACGACACGCTGACCGGCGGCGATGGCACGGACACGGCAAGCTACTCCGGAGCCACAAGCGCTGTGACGGTCAACATCGCAACGGGTAGCGCGACCGGCGGTGATGGCACCGACACGCTTTCCGGCTTCGAAAACGTGACTGGCTCGTCGTACAACGACACGCTCACGGGTGACGCGAATGCGAACGTCATCGACGGCGGCGCCGGCAACGACACGATCAACGGCGGAGCCGGCAACGACACGTTGACGGGCGGCGCCGGGACCGACACGGTGACCTTCTCGACATCCACAGGCGCGGTGACCGTCAACCTCGCCACGGGCAGCGCCAGCGGCGACGGCAGCGACACGTTGTCCGGCTTCGAGAACGTGACTGGCTCGTCGTACAACGACACGCTCACCGGCGACGCAGGCGCGAATGCGCTCGACGGTGGCTCGGGTGACGACATCCTGGAGGGTGGTGCCGGCAATGACGTCATCGCAGGTGGCGCGGGCACCGACACCGCGAGCTACGCCAATGCCAGCTCGGCGGTCACGGTCAATCTGACGTCAAACACCGCAACCGGCGGAGCCGGCTCGGACACGCTCTCGGCCATCGAGAACATTTCTGGGTCGGCGTATAACGATTCGCTCACCGGCAACACCGGCAACAACGTGATAGACGGCGGCGCCGGCAACGACACCATCGACGCGGGAACGGGCAACGACACGGTCACCGGCGGGGCGGGTACCGACACCTTCAGTTTCGCCAGCCAAACCAACACAGGCATCGGGCTGACCATCAACATGGTGACCGGGACCGCGAGCGGCCACGGCACGGATACGTTCTCGGGAATCGAGAACGTGACCGGTGGCGCTAGAGGCGATTCCATCACGGGCGATTCGGGCAACAACGTCATCGACGGCGGATCGGGGAACGACACGATCGTCGGCGGAGCGGGCAACGACACCCTGATCGGCGGCGTGGGAACCGATACGGTGAGCTTCGCAGCGACAACGGGTGCTGTGACGGTCAACCTCACCACAGGTAGCGCGTCCGGCGCCGACGGCACCGACACCCTCAGCACCTTCGAGAACATTACTGGGTCGAGCTATAACGACACGCTCACCGGCGACGCCAACGCCAACGTGATCAGTGCCGGCACTGGCAACGACACCGTCGATGCCGGCGCAGGCAACGACACCGTGTATGGCGGCGAGGGTGACGACACGCTGATCGGCGGCACGGGCACCGACACGTTGGTCTTCACGACCACCAATGCCGTCACGGCTGACCTTTCGGCCGGAACGGTCACTGGCGAGGGAACCGACACGATCTCCGGCTTCGAGAACATCACGCTCTCAAACGGGAATAACGTGGTCACCGGCGACGCGAACGCCAACACCATCACCACCGGATCGGGTTCCGACACCATCAGCGCCGGCGCCGGCAACGACACCATCAATGCCGGAACGGGCAACGACACCATCGATGGCGGCACGGGAACGGACACCCTAACGTTCAGCTCGGCCACCTCTGCGGTGAACGCAAGCCTTGTGACGAACACATCAACTGGCGGCGGGGGCGACGATTCCTGGACGGGCATCGAGAACCTGACCGGATCCAGCTACAACGATGTCCTGGTTGGCGATGGATCCGGCAACACGCTCTCTGGTGGTGCCGGCAACGATTCGATCGATGCCGGCAGCGGCAATGACACGGTCGACGGCGGCGCGGGCAACGACTCGATGGTTGGTGGCGCGGGCACCGACACGCTGAGTTTCGGAAGCTCCGCCGCGGCGATTACGGCGAACCTGGCAACCGGCACCGCGTCGGGCGATGGCACCGACACGTTCAGCGGCTTTGAGAACCTCACCGGATCGAACTTGAACGACACCCTCACCGGCGACGCGAACGCCAACACCATCAACGGTGGGTCGGGGAACGACACGATTGATGGCGGTCTTGGGAACGACACCATCCAGGGGGGCGCCGGCACGGACACCGCGACCTATGCGACCGCATCGGGCAGCATCACCGCCAACCTCACCACCAACACCGCATCAGGCGCGGCTGGCAGCGATACGTTCAATGCCATCGAGAACATCACCGGGTCCTCGTACGACGACTCCATCACCGGTGACGTCAATGCCAACACCCTGATCGGCGGCGCTGGCACCGACGTCATCGACGGCGGCAGCGGGAACGACACCATCGACGGCGGCGCCGGCAACGACACGCTTGTCGGCGGAGCCGGTACCGACACCGCGAGCTTTGCGACCTCCGCCAACGCGGTGAATGCGAGCCTGGCTACCAACACCGCGTCCGGCGACGGCTCGGACACGCTCTCCGGCTTCGAGGCCCTGACCGGATCCAACTACAACGACACGCTGACCGGCGACGCGAACGCGAACACCCTCAACGGCGGATCCGGCGATGACGCGCTTGAGGGCGGCGCAGGCAATGATGTGATCATCGGTGGCGTCGGAACCGATACCGCGACCTTCGCCAATGCAACGTCGGCCGTCAACGCGAGCCTGACCACGAACACCGCGACCGGCGGCGACGGCTCGGACACGCTCAACACGATCGAGAATCTGACTGGCTCGGCATTCAACGATACTCTTACCGGCGACGCCAACGCCAATGTCCTTGTCGGCGGCGACGGCAACGACACGCTGAACGGTGCGGCCGGCAACGACACGATCGACGGCGGCGCTGGAACCGACACGGTGACGTTCTCAACTTCGGCCTCGGCGGTCGTCGTCAACCTGACAAGCGGTACCTCCAGCGGCGGTTTGGGCAGCGATCTCATCAGCAATGTCGAGAACGTGACTGGGTCGGCGTATAACGACACGCTCACCGGCGACGCGAATGCCAACGTCTTCGACGGCGGCGCGGGGAACGACGTCATCGATGGCGGCGCTGGAATCGATTCGGTGACGTATGCCGGGTCCACCTCGGCGGTGAACGTCAACCTCGGCACCGGTGCGGTCAGCGGCGGGCTCGGTAGCGACACGCTTTCGAACATCGAGAATGTGACGGCAAGTTCCTACAACGACACCCTGACCGGCAGTGCGGTCGACAACACCATCGACGCCGGCGCCGGCGACGACACGGTCGAGGGCGGTGGCGGCAACGACACGCTGATCGGTGGCGCGGGTACGGACACGCTCACCTATGCGAGCGCCTCCGGGGATGTGACTGCCAGTCTCGCCGGCGGCACGGCGAGCGGGGCAGCAGGATCCGACACGCTCTCGGGGTTCGAGAATCTCACCGGCTCGTCGTACAACGACACTCTCACCGGCGACGCGAGCGCGAATGTGATTTCCGGCGGGGCAGGGAACGACACGATTGATGGCGGCGCGGGCAACGACACGCTTGCTGGCGGCAGCGGCACGGACACGGCGAGCTATGCCGAGTCTGGCTCGGCGGTGAATGTGAATCTCGCGACCGGCACGGCGACCGGCGGCGCCGGCACCGACGCGCTCTCGGGCTTCGAGAACGCGACCGGGTCGACATACGGCGACACCTTGACCGGTGACACGGGGGCGAACGTCCTCGACGGCGGTGCTGGCGACGATCGTCTCGTCGGTGGCACCGGCAACGACACGATCAT
>JAEUIU010000037.1 GCA_016795065.1 Phycisphaerae bacterium | reverse complement strand
ACCGTGACGAGTCCGGGTGGGAACTCGACAAGCAACAACCAAGCCGCGATCGCGCCGCCCAGTCCAGAGGGCGGGACTGACGAATCCACATCCACTCCGCCAGGGGATTCCGCGACGAAGGCGCCCTCGTCAGCCGCCGTCGCCCCTCCCTCCGAAACGCAGAGCATCGAATCGACCGTCCAATGGACGCGCATTCCCTTTGACCAAATCGCCGCGACCGGTGACGCCGCGGCAGTCCGACACCTTCCGTCCAGCGCTTTGCTCCAACGCTTCGAGGCGACCGGGTTCGGCGTCGGGGCGTGGATTCACATCCCGCTCATCCTGATGGTCGGCATGGCGATGCTCATGGTCGTCGCCTTCGTCCGGGTCATTCGCCTTCCCGAGACCATGAACCCGTCGCTCAACCCCGCCCTCGATCCGGCGACGGGCGAGGTCATCATTCCGGTCCTGCCCTTCAGCCGTCGGGCGGCTGCCTTGGCCATCGATTTGGCCATTCCATGCACCATCGCATGGGCGATCTTCGGGACCATGCCCCGCCCCCTGGTTCTTCTGACCTCGTGGACGACGACCTTGGACCAGGCCAACGCAGCCTTGGTCGCGATCGGCCTGACCTGCCTGCACACCGGGCTTACCGAGTGGTGGACATCGAAGACCCTTGGAAAGTGGCTGGTCGGGGGTCGCTTGGTCAGTGTCAACGGTGAGCCGATCCGCTTCGGCCAAGCCTTCCTGCGGGGGGCCTTCAAGGCGATGATCCTCGCGGCCCCGATTCTGGGGATCTTCACCTTCCTCAATCGCGAAGGGCGCGGGATCGGCGACATCGCCTCGGGAACGATGGTCAGCCTCCAGCCGCCTGCGAAAGAGTGACCAGCCGGAGAGGAACCGCGCGTCGGGCGCATTGTCGGCGCGGGGTACACCCCTTCGGTGCCTCGGCACAGCGGCAGTCGGGTCCGGTTCGAAGGGGGTTTTCGTCCCCTCCGGGCAGGAAATGGTTCCTATAGCGCGTCGGTTGCGCTTGGGTCGCGCCGTCAGTCAAGCGGTTTTGGCCTGTCGGTCGATAGTCGCGGTACTCGACTCTGTCCGTGCTGCAGACGCACGGATGAAAAGCGGGTGACGGGCGTCGTTCGGTCGGGCGCCCGTCGGTTCGGCAAAGTTGGCAGCGAAGGATTCGCTGCCGATCGTCGCTAGGCGAGTGTGCGCGAGTAGTTCTCGCACATCGCGCCAGCCATGAGCGGATCTCATGTCAGACGGTCCCACAACAACCCCATCCTCTCCCTCGGGCGCTTCCAAGCCCCCATCGGTCACTGCTCCCGAATCGGAGAGTGGCAGCGGCACGCCCACAACGGCGGCCGGGATCGTGGTTGGACCGCAGCCGTTGCGCTGGCGGGAGTTATGGCAAGTTCCAACCCTGTTGCTGGCCCTTGGATTGGTCGGCGGTGGGGTCTTCTACATTCTGAACCTCCCGCGCGACAACGACTTCGGCGGGGCCTTCGATCAGGTGGACGAGCTGCTCGCCGATGGCCAGGTGGATGCGGCGAAGGCGATTCTCTACGACACCATCGCCCCCAAACTCGACGTGGCCTCGCCGCTGGAACAGGCACGCTTCGAGGCGACTACCGCCGACTGGCTCGCGGTCGCCCGCTCCGGGGTCGGCAGCGCCGCGGCGGAGAACGACGCCCAGATCGTCGAGCGCTATCAGAAGGCAGACCACGAAGGCTTTGAGATGGGTCGCGAGCGACTCCTTCGCTGGGCGGCCGCCTTGGTTCGGATCGGTCGGACCGAAGAGGCGATGGAGAAGGTCAGCCGCGTCGATGCGGAGGGCGATGAACTCGACGCCCTTCGCGGCCGGGTGCGTCGCATGGTGATGGAGCGAGCCTGGGACCAGGCGACCAAGGATGAACATCCCGATTGGGAAGCGATCCTGACCGGGCTCGGACCCTTCCGGGCTGATCCAGCGACGACCCTGAGCGACGAGGCATGGGCCGCCGCTCGGCAAGCCGAGGCGAGGCTCGCCTTGGATCGGCCGCGCGAAGCGGCGGACCGACTGCTCCTGGATTTGCGTCGTGTGGAGAGCGCCCCCGAAGTCAACCGCGGCGAGGTGTCCGCTGAGACCTATGCCGAACTGACCTCACTCCTCGGTCGAGCCTATGCGGCGATCGGCGAACCTGAAATCGCCCGTGAGACCCTCGAGCGGGCCTTGGCAATGTCGGATTCGAAGTCGATCGCGAAGGGCGAGGCGATCCTCCTCTTGGGGCAGTTGGCCCTTCAGCGTGGCGACTTGGATGACGCCGAACAGCGTTTCGCCACCGTGCTGGCTGAATACCAAGGTGAGGCGTGCGCGACACCCGCGAAGCTCGGGCGAGCCGAGACCCGCGCTGCCCGCTGGGAGCACGCCGAGGCACTCGAGGACTACAACGCCGTCCGCGAGGCGATCAACACGAAGGCGACCCGGCGCGTCACCGCCCAGGAAGTCATCGGAAGTCTCGCCGACCGCCATGATGCCCTGTTGGTGGCAGGCGAACTGGAACGGGCCCTCGACTACGCCCGTATGGCTGTCGACTTCACGCCGGGGGCGCCAGCGTCCTCGGACCTGATCCAACGCATCGCCACCACCTCGCGAGCCTTGGCCGACCACCTGACCCAAGGGCAAGACGCCAACGACCCCGAGTACCGAGCCCGCGCGGCGCGACTCCTTCGCACGGCAGGCGAGTACTTCCTCCGCCACGCGGCCCACGCCGAGACGGTGGTTGAGAGTCCCGACGAATGGGTCGAGTCGACGTGGATGGCCGCTGACTGTTACGAGCGGGCAGGATGGTCCGAGGACGCCCTTCGCATCTTCCGGCAGTTCATCGAATCGCGGCCGCCAGGCGACCTTCGCAGGTCGGAGGCCTTCTTCCGCGTCGCCAGCCTTCTCCATGCCGAAGGGCAGTTGGGCGAGGCCGGTGCCGAGTATGCGCGGCTCATCGAGGAGTTCCCCGAGAGTCCGCTCGCTGCTCGGGCGACCGTTCCGTTGGCTCGCTGCCTCGAAGCGACCGGTCGTCGCTCCGATGCGATCGCCCGCCTGCAACAGACCCTCGACGGCCGCACCGGCCTGAAGCCCGACGCTCCGGAGTATCGCGACGCGATGCTCGAACTCGCCCGGCTAGTCATCGCCGAGGGCGACCTTCCCGCGTCGGCGTCGCTCCTGGATGAGGCTCTTCGCCGCTACCCCGATGATCCGAGCGTTCCCGAGACGCGATTCCAACTCGGCGAGTGTCGGCGCGGCATGGCCCGCGAGGCGGGACGGCAACTTGCCGACGGTTCGCTCTCGCCATCGCAGCGGGCCTCGATCGATGCCCAACGCGTGGCCGATCTTGAATCGGCGCGAGGCGAGTTCGAGAAGGTCGTCGCCGCTCTGGACCCGCGCACCACCGGCAACGGTGCCGGACGCGACGAGTCGAAACTCGATTCCCTCGAACGGGACGCGCTCCGTTTGGCCCACCTCTATCGCGCCGACTGCCTCTTCGACCTGGGCCGCTACCAGGAGGCGATCGACCTCTACGAGATCGCCGAGCGCCGCTACAGCGACTCGGCCGTGTCGATGGTCGCCCTCATCCAGATCGTCAACGCATGGCATGAGTTGGGCGACCTGGATCGGGCCGCCACCGCCCATCGCCGAGCGGAGATTCGACTTACCCAGCTTCCCGACAACGCTTTCCTCGAGGCCGGCTCGATCTTCAGCCGCGACGCGTGGGAGCGATGGCTTCGCAACGCACCGCCCGGTGCCCGACTCGCCGGAAGCCCGCCCTCGGCTGACGCGAGCGAACGGGAGACCAGCGAGTGAAGGAGAATCCCATGGTCTCGACCTCGCATCAATCGCCTCCCCTCACGGGTTCCGCCCTGAGCTCCGGCAACGGCCCCGACGCCGTGTGGGCGTCGCGCATGCGCAGCGTGCTCGACGAGCGGGTGGCGCTTCTCTCGGAACTGGACGAGGCCAGCCTTCGCCAGCAGGACGTCATCGCCAGCCGCGACACGCAGGCCCTGATGGCGCTCCTCACCGCCCGACAGAAGATTGTCGACCGCTTCGTGGCCGGGCAGTCGGAACTGCTGTCCCTGACCGAGACCTTCGAGGCCCACGTCCACTTGATCGATCCGACCGAAGCCGATGGGTTGCGGGCACTCCTTCGCACGCTTGCCGAGGGGCTCACCCGCGTCACCACCCGCGACGAGGCCGCCCAGAGCGCTCTGCGCCAGGCCCGCGACGAGACCCGTGGCGAACTCATGAAGACCAACAGTGCCGGTGGGGCCCGCTCGGCCTACCGCGCGACCTCCACCATGTCGTCCCGTGACCAGGGCGATACCAACCGTTTCGCCGACCGGAGGGCATGACCTCGTGACTGCGGTGAGCCTTCCCAACCTTGCTCCGCGAATGGACCTGGCTCAGGCTTCGGAGAGCCTGCACGGGCTCGAACCGAAGCCCTCGGCGGTGGCCGTTGGGCGGGCGCCGTCGCGCACGGTGGGGCTCGCGGGCGCCTCGAGCATCGGGGCGGACGAACTCGCGGATCTGGTGCGCTCCTTCACCGAGGTCACCGAACGCCTTCAGTCCACCCACGTCGCCCTTCAGTCGCAGGTCGGGCAGCTTCAGGCCGAACTCGCCCAGGCGAACGAACAGTTGCGCCGATCGCGCGAACTCGCGGCCCTTGGCGAGATGGCCGCTGGCATCGCCCACGAACTCCGCAACCCGCTGGGCTCGATTGCCCTCGATGTCGAGCTGCTTCGTGACGACGACCCGAGGGTCGCGACCGTCGAAACCGTTCCGCCGCCGGACGCCGAGCGAAAGCGGATCTGCGATCGCGTTCTTCGGGCGGTGGAGCGCCTCGACCACATCGTCGGCGACGTCCTTCGCTTTGCCCGCGACCTCAAGCCGCAGGTGATCGAGTGCGACGCGGCCGAGATCCTCGACGTCTCGGTCGCCGCCTGCGACGCGATTCTCCGCCGCGGCAACGTTCGGGTCGAGCGGACCGGTCAGGCTGAGGGAACGCTTCTGGTCGATCGCAATCTGGTGGTGCAGGCCATCACCAACCTCGTTCGAAACGCCGCCGAGGCGCTGATCGAGTCGGGGACCAACGAGCCAACGATTCGCATGGGACTTCGCCGCTCGCGACGGGCTGTCGCTGACGGTCGGCGGGCGGAGCATGTCGTCTTCACGGTCGAAGACAACGGGCCAGGGATTCCGGACGAACTGCTCGAACGGATCTTCCACCCATTCTTCACGACTCGTTCGGAAGGCACGGGACTTGGACTGGCCATCGTGCATCGCATCATCGACGCCCACGGCGGCTCGATCGCGGTGCACAACCGGTTCATGGCGAAGGAGTCAGGTATGGAGGGCGTGGCAACGGGCGGTCGGGGTGCGCGATTCGACATCGCGATTCCGGTTCGCGCCGCGGCCCGCATGCATGGACGGCCAGGGAGTGGCGATGGGCTCAATGAAGCGGTACGACGCCGCATCGGCCCACTCGCCCGCTGAAAGGTTCCGCACGGGAGGCGATGGAGATCACGTCATGGCACGAGTGCTCGTAGTAGACGACAAGGAAATGATGCGGGACAGCGTGGCCACCACGCTTGCCCGGCGGAGTCACACCGCCGTGGCGTGCCCCAGCGCGAAGGCGGCCCTGGAACGCCTCCGGGAGAAGGCGCCGGATCTCATCGTGACGGATCTTCAGATGCCCGACATGAACGGGCTCGAGCTGCTCGCTGAGATCCGCAAGATCGACGAGCAGTTGCCGGTCATCGTGATGACCGCCTTCGGCACCGTCGAGACGGCGGTGCAGGCGATGAAGATGGGGGCGTACGACTACGTCACCAAGCCCTTCACCGGCGATGAGCTCGCCCTCACCGTCGAACGGGCGATTGAACATGGCCGATTGCAGCGCGAGAACCTCATCCTTCGCGCCGCAGCGACGCCTAACGGCCGGCCAGCGACGATCGAGATGGTCGGCAGCAGCGATGCGATGCGGACCCTCCGCGCCGAACTGAAGAAGATCGCCGACAGCCACGGCAACGTCCTCATCAACGGCGAGAGCGGCACGGGCAAGGAAGTCGCGGCCCGCCAGATTCACGCCATGAGCCCACGGGCCAACGCCCCGTTCCTGGCCCTCAACTGCGCGGCCCTGTCGGCGAACCTCCTCGAGAGTGAACTCTTCGGTCACGAGAAGGGAGCCTTCACCGGCGCCGACAAGCTCCGCAAGGGGCGATTCGAGTTGGCCGACGGCGGCACGCTTCTCTTGGATGAGATCAGCGAGATCCCACAGGAGCTTCAGGCGAAACTCCTTCGTGTCTTGCAAGAACGGGCGTTTGAACGAGTCGGCAGTTCCAGCAGCCGCTCGGTCGACGTGCGGATCATCGCCACCAGCAACCGCGACCTGGCTAACGAGGTCGACAAGGGACGCTTCCGTGGCGACCTCTTCTACCGCCTCAACGTCCTCCCGGTGCGCATGCCGGCCCTGCGGGACCATATCGAAGACGTTCCGGAACTCGCTCGCCACTTCCTCGGGCTCATCGCCTCGCGCGAGGGCAAGCGGGTGCGGAGCTTCTCCCCCGATGCGGTGCTGCTCCTTCAGGCTTACTCCTGGCCGGGCAATGTGCGTGAACTCCAGAACATCTGCGAGCGGGCGGCGGTCCTGGCGATGGGCGAGACGATCGAAGCCTCGCTCATTCGACCTTGGCTTTTGGGCGCTATCGGCATGGCTCCGACCCAATCGGGTGCCTTCAGCGGCGGGGTGCATGTCCAGATCGGAAGCGGCGTGAGTGCCGCCTCGGTCATGCCGCACACGGCAGCCCATGCGGCTGGCCATGGTGGCAGCCATGTCGGTGCAACGACCATGGCCGGCGTGCGCGTCCCGCGCATCGCTTGCGACGGCACCGTGACCTTGGAAGCCCTCGAACGCGAGTCCATCCTCGCGACGCTCGAGCGCAACCACGGGCACCGGGTCCGGAGCGCGAAGGACCTCGGCATTGGCGTCCGAACCCTTGGCCTCAAGATCAAGAAGTGGAAGGAAGAGTCCCTCATCCCCCCCGAGATCTGACCCGGCGAACGTGAACGGGCGACGGCACTCCGGTGCCGCGCAACTTTGAGACTCGCGCAATGTTCGATCGACTCTCCACCGGCAGCAATTTCGCGGCGCTCGAGCGGGCCATGCAGTTTGGCGCCGCTCGGCACCAGATCATTGCCAACAACATCGCCAACTGGGAGACCCCCGGTTTCAGGCCGGTAGATGTCAGCGTGAAGGACTTCCAGCGGCAGTTGGGCGAGGCGATCGAATCGCGGGAAGCCAAGCTGCTGGAAGGACTTGGAGGCGATGGCCCGGGCGGGTCCGACCTCGACATCGACGGCGGGCTCGCCCTCGAAGGGTCCGACCAATTCACAGTCGGGCCCAACGGACTCGAGCTCCACCCCGAGCCGATGGGCGACGGAATTCTCTTTCACGACGGAAACGACCGCAACGTGGAACGGATTCTGCAATCCCTCACCGAGAACCTGATGGCCTTCCGCTTCGCGGCCACGATGATGCGCAAGCAATTCCAATCGATCGACACCGCCATCCGCGAACGCCTCTAATCCCACGATCCCACCGTGTACGGCTCCCTCGACATCTCCACCTCGGCCCTCGTCGCCAACCGCGTTCGCCTGGACGCGATTGCGGCCAACCTGGCCGCGTCTCAGGTGGGCGGAAACCCAAACGGACCGCAGAAGCCGCCTTCCCTTCGCGAAGTGATCTTCTCGATGGGTGACCCAGAAAGCGGGGAGGAACTGGGCGTTCATGTGGCCGACGTGCGCGAGATCCAATCCTGGGTCCCGCGATGGGAACCGATGAGCGAACTGGCCGACGATCGCGGCAATGTCTGGTATCCCGACGTGAACCCGGTCGAACAGATGGCCAACATGATGGTTGCCTCGCGAAGCTACGAGGCGAATATCGCAGCCATCGAGGCCAAGAAGTCGATGACCTCCCTTGCCCTTGAGATTCTCGCTTAATCTGCGGACACGCCATGGCTGACCCACTGGGCATCGTCAATCAGATCAACCGCGTCGGACCGACGTCGCTGCCGGGTGCCGGCGGACGTCCTACCGACGCCAAGGGCGGCGAGTTCCGCGAGGAACTCATGCGACAGATCGGTGAGGTCAACAAGCTCCAACAGGAAGCATCCGGTGCGACACAGGACGTGTTGACCGGCAAGCGAAACGACGTGGAAGCGGTCGTCCTCGCGACGCAGAAGGCCGATTCGGCCTTCAAGATGCTCTTGGCGGTGCGCAACAAGGTCATGGATGCCTACGACGAGGTGAAACAGATGCGCGTCTGACGCATTGATGCGATTCCGACATGCCTGGACAACTCGAAGAGTTCGAACGGTGAGTCTCTCCGGAGGGAAGATGGATGGCTCGCGATGTGTGCCCGTCAGGAGGATGGGGCAGATCGCGTGACCCAACCGCTCGCGCCGCGTCGCAATGCGCGGGGCTGTGAGCCGCAGGCATGGAGGCCCGCGTGCAGTCACTTCGGGAACAGTTCGAAACGATCAAACAGCGGGTCGGCACCCTCGACACGACGGCGAAGCTCCTGGTGGGCTCGATCCTCGTCGTCCTGGGGATGGCCCTCTTTCTCGTGATGCAGTACGCCGGCACGCAGGACATGGTGCCGCTCACGATCACGACCGGTGCGAAGACCGAGGTGCTCAAGTACCTGGCCGATCGTGGGATCACCCACGTACAGCAGGGTGAGCAGATCCTCGTCCCGCCGGAACAGCGCCCCAGCATCATCAGCCAGTTGAGCGAGCAGGGGGTCGGTGGCTCCTCCGCCGTCGACTTCAACGCCCTCCTGGCTCTCGAGACGCCCTTCGACACTGCCCGCCAGAGCGAACAGCGCCGGCAGACGGCTCTCCAGAATGTCCTGGCGAAGACCATCGCCGGGTTCCGCGGCGTGCGCGAGGCGACGGTCGTCATCTCGGCCCGCCCGACCCAGGGCATCGGACCCAACTCGGTGCAAAGCGCCATGGTCCATGTCTCGATGCGCGGCAGCGACGCCCTCACCCAGGCCCAGGTCGACGCCATCGCCTCGCTGGTCGCCGGCAGCCAGGCGGGCCTGCGACCGGAGAACGTCAGCATCTCCGACGGCGAACGGCAACTGAAGGCCCGGGCGGGCCGCGATGCCCTCGCCGGCGAGAACCTCGAACATCAGCAGAAGGTCGGCGACGCGGTCCGCGATCGCATCGTCTCGCTCCTCTCCAACATCCCGGGCGTCCTCGTCTCGGTCAATCCGCAGGTCCTCACCAAGACCGTGCAGGAGACCGCCAGCAAGTACAGCGACGGCGTGAGCGCCCCGGTTTCCGATTCGCGCGTCGAGACCTCGACCAAGAGCGGAACCCAAGCGGCCCCGCCCGGTGTCTCGACCAACGTCGGCATGACCGTCGCCCCCAGCGGCAACACCGGCAACACCGCCACGAGCGAGAAGTCCGACACCAAGTTCGAGACCAAGATCCCCGGCACGCATCGCAGCGAGTTCGATCCGACCGGCTATCCGCTCAAGATCGACGTCAGCGTGGCGATTCCCTGGAGCTACTTCCGCAAGGTCTGGGAAGTCCGCAACGCCAAGCCTGGCGATCCGGCGGCGGCACCAGCCGCGGCCGCCGCCCCTGACGAAGCAGCCATCGCCACGATCCGCGACGAGGAAATCACCCGCATCAAGACCCTGCTTGAGCCGCAGATCTCCACCGACGCGATCGAGAACTCAAAGAAGGGCACCATCGAGGTGACCTGGTTCTACGACTTCGACGGGAGTTTCGGCGGCAGCACAGCCAGCATCGGCGGCGGCGCCGCGGCCATGATCGATGCGATCGCCCCCGGTACTTCGGTCGGCGGCATGATCAAGACGATCGCCCTCGGGGCCTTGGCCCTTCTGGCCCTGGGCATGATGCTCACGATGGTCAAGAAGTCCTCCGATCGGCCCACGCTTCCGACGGCCGAGGAGCTCTCGGGACTTCCGCCCGCGCTCGAGACGGAGGATGCGGACATCGTGGGCGAGGCCGATGAATCGACGCCCGCCCTCGAGGGCCTCGAACTCGACGACGAGAGCCTTCGTCGCGAGCAGATGCTCACCCAGCTCAACGAGTTGGTGAAGCGCGAACCGGTCGAGGCGGCGAGCCTCCTCAAGCGGTGGATGCGCGAGAGCGAGGACTGAGTCCGGTTGTCGTCCTAGGCCGGCACTCCGCCGGTCTGCCCTTCGGTTGGGATCACCATGCGATTCGTCAAGAAGCTACCCAACACCATCACCGAACTGGATGGCGTCGAGAAATGCGCCATCCTCCTGCTCAGTCTCGAGCCGGAATCGGCGGGCACGATCCTCAAGCAACTGCCCACCGACGCCGTCGAGGAAGTGACCCGAAAGCTCGCCTCGCTCGGTGACGTGCCCAAGAACCTCGCCGAGCAGGTCATCCGTGAGTACTACCAGCTCACGATGGCCCAGAACTACGTGAAAGAGGGCGGGCTCGACTACGCGAAGGAGCTCCTCAAGAACTCGTTGGACCCCAAGATCGCCGACAAGGTCATCTCCCAGATCCAGACCCAGGTGCAGAAGTCGCCCTTCTCGTTCCTTCAGCGGGCCGAGAGCGAGAACCTCCTCACCTTCATCCAGGACGAGCATCCCCAGACAATCGCCCTGATCGTCAGCCACCTTCCGCACCACAAGGCCAGCGAGATCCTCAAGGGGCTGCCCAACGCCAAGCAGATCGAGGTCGTGCGGCGCATCGCCAACATGGAGCAGACCAATCCCGAGGTCATCCGCGAGGTCGAGCTGGGCCTCGAGAGCCGCCTCTCCAACCTTCTCATGCACTCGATGGAGAAGGTCGGCGGCGTGCAGACCGTGGCCGAGATCTTGAACCTCTGCGACCGTGCCACCGAACGGTCGATCATGGAGGGCGTCGAGAGCGAGGACCCCGATCTCGTCGAGGAGATCCGTCGCCTGATGTTCGTCTTCGAGGACATCAACATGGTCGACTCGAAGGGGATTCAGGGAGTCCTCAAGGAGGTCGACAACTCCGAACTCTGCCTGGCCCTCAAGACCGCCAGCGAGGATCTCAAGAACAAGATCTTCTCCAACATGTCCAGCCGCGCGGCGGAGCTCATCAAGGAGGACATGCAGTTCATGGGACCGGTCAAGGTCTCCGACGTCGAGGCTGCCCAGCAGCGCATCGTCGACATCGTCCGCCGTCTCGAGGATGCGGGCGAAATCGTCATCGCCGGTCGCGGCGGACAGAACGATCTCATCGTATGAGGTGACGCCGAATGACCCTGGTGAAGGCACATGCGGCGGCACGGCACCTCGGCGGTGCGATCAGCTACGAATTGGCCGACTACAAGGCCGAGGCGTCTCGGCTGCTCGCCGAGGCACGGGCCGAGGCGGAGCGGTTGGTGCGCGAGGCCCGCGGCGAGTCGCAGCGGATTCGCACCGAAGCCGCCGACAAGGGGCGTAAGGAAGGCATGGCCTCCAGCCGCGAGGAGGGCTTCGCGATCGGCAAGGCGGAAGGCGAGGCGCTCGGACGCAAGGAAGCCCAGGCGAGCTACGCGGAGCGTCTTGGCATTCTCGGAGAGCAGTGGCAGCAGTCGCTGCAACTCTGGGAAGTCAGCCGGGACGCCCTCATGCGCGAGGCCCGGAAGGGTGTGCTTCAGCTTTCGATCGGCATCGCCTCTCGCATCATCCAGCGGATGATCCGAGCCGATCCCGACATTGCTGCGGGCCAACTCGAAATGGCGCTCGAACTGCTCGGCAAGGCCACCGCGGTCAACGTCTCCTGTTCGCTTGAGGACCGCGAGTTGCTCGAGGCGAACCTGCCGTTGGTGTTGGAACGCCTCGGTGCCACGTTGGATGTGACGTTCGTCCCCGATCCGACGATCTCCCGCGGCGGGGTCATCGTGCGGGTCGCCGAAGGTGGCGTCGACGCCACGATCGAGACCCAGTTGGATCGCATCGCCGAAGCGCTCTTGCCGGTCGCGCCAGGAAGTCATGACGCCCGGAGCGGGGCATGAGTGTCGTCGACCGGGCCATGAAGTCGCTGGCGACGCTTGAGTCGCGCCTCATCGTCGGCAGCGTGCACGCGATCCGCGGGCTCACCATCGTCGTCGATCGCCTCCGCGTGCCGGTCGGTTCGCTGGTCGAGATCGACACCGCAATGGGCACGACGATGGGCGAAGTCATCGGTTTCGACGGCCCGCGTTCCTTGGCGATGCTCTTCGCCTCAAGCGCGGGCGTCTCGCCCGGCGCTCCCGTCCGGGCCAAGAGCCTCACCGCCACCGTCGCGGTTGGCCAGAGCTGGCTCGGCCGCGTTCTTGACGCCCTCGGGCGCCCGATCGACAACGGCCCGCCCATCGACGACCTCGAAAGCTGTCCGCTCGATCCGCCCAGCATGAACCCGCTGAAAAGGGGGATCATCCGTGAGCCGCTGCCGACCGGCGTGCGCGTGATCGACGGCCTGCTCACCGTGGGGCGCGGCCAGCGCTTGGGCATTTTCGCCGGCCCGGGCGTGGGCAAGAGCACGCTCCTGGCGAGCATCGCCCGCGGCACCGAGGCCGACATCGTCGTCATCGGACTGGTCGGCGAGCGCGGCCGCGAAGTGAAGGAGTTCCTTGAGCACACGCTTGGCCCGGAAGGTATGCGTCGGGCCTGCGTGATCACCGCCACCGGCGACGACAGTCCGCTCCTCCGCGTGCGGGCGGCGTCGGCCGCGATCGCCGCCGCCGAGTATTTCCGCGATCAGGGAAAGAACGTCCTCCTGATGATCGATTCGATCACGCGACTCGCCCAAGCCCAGCGGCAGATCGGCCTCGCGGCAGGGGAACAGCCGGCGACGAAGGGCTTCACGCCGAGCGTCTTCGCCCTCTTGCCGCGTCTGCTCGAGCGGGCCGGGCCGGTGGAATCAGGCGGCTCGATCACCGGCTTCTACACCGTCCTCGTCGAGGGCGACGACCTCACCGAGCCGATCGCCGACGCGGTGAAAGGCATCCTCGACGGGCACATCGTCCTCTCGCGGCGCATCGCCTCGCAGGGCGAGTATCCGGCGATCGACATCCTCGACTCGATCTCCCGTGTCGCCGAGAACGTCACCGACGCGGCCCATCGCGGGGCCCGCCGGGACTTCATCCGCTTCATGGCCGCCTACCGCAACAGCGAAGAGCTCATCAACATCGGGGCGTACACGAAGGGTGCGAATCCCGACGTTGACACCGCCCGCGAGTTTGCCCAATCGACGCTCGCCTTCCGCCGTCAGGACCGCAACGAGATCAGCGCCTATCCAAACACCGTGCGGGACCTCATCGCCCTCACCGGCGAGATGGCTGCCCACCGCGCTTCGATCGGTTCGGCCATCGACGCGGAACGGCGAGGTGTCCCCGCGCGACCTGGGAGCGCTGCGGCCCCGGCCAACGGACAGCAGCGGCCAAGGAAGGCGAGCTAACCCGTGGCCCGCTTCCGCTTCGAGCTCGAGGCTCTCTTGGCCATGCGACTTCGCGAAGAGCGGCTCTGCATGACCGAGTTCGCCGCGATCGAGCGGCAACGCTACGACCTGGAAGAGAACCTTCGCTCGAAGCAGCGCGAAATCGGTCAGGTGAAGCAAACCCTCCGCGAGGGCCTGGTCGGCAGCGTCAACGTGGGACTGATTCGTCAGCACGCAGCGGCGACGATCGCGGTGGATCGGTTGGCCCGCCAGACGGTCCTTGAGTTGGCGGGCCTGAGCCGAAAGGCCGATGCCGCCCGTCAGCGGCTCGTGGCTGCCTCCCAGCGCCGCCGGGCGGTCGAGATTCTTCGCGAGCGGCGCTTCGAGGAGTGGAAGCGCGACGCCGACCGCAAGGAGACCGCGTTTCTGGACGATCTCTCCAACATCGCCCGGGCTCGAGAGGCCGCCGCCCAGCGCGGCGACGACTCGGCGCTCGGCAGCCACGCCCGCAGTGAGCGATCCACGCCATGAAGAAGCTCTGGAACCTGATCAGCATCATCGCGTTCGTCAATCTCCTGGCCGTCCTCGGCTTCGGTGGTTGGCTTTGGTCCAGTGGCCGGATGGACAAGGAGAAGCTCCGTGAGATGCTCGCCCCGCCGCCGCCTCCAGTGGAACCGGCCGCAACGGAGCCCGAGCCCGAGCCGGAAGCGAACCTGACCCCAACGGGTGTCCGGATCGACGCCAACGATCGGCAGATGCGGCGCGAGGCGCTGAGCCTGCGCCGGCTTCAGGAAGAGAAGCAGCAACTCGACAAGGTGCTCGACCAGCGCGAGACCAAGCTCACCAGCGAGCAGGAAGCGTTCGCGGCCGAGCGGGCGGCATGGGAAGCCTCGATGGACGAGGTCAAGTCCGCCAAGACCGACGAACAATTCAACAAGGCCGTGAAGCTCCTGGAGAGCGTGCCGGCGAAACAGGGCAAGGAGCTGATCCTCGAACTGGTGAAGTCGGAGAAGAAGGACGAGGCGGTTGCCTACCTCGATGCGATGAGCGCGTTCAAGCGTTCGAGCCTTCTCAAGGCCTTCAAGGGCGAGGAGGAGATGAAGGTGGCAACGGAATTGCTTGAGGCGATCCGGAAGCGCACACCCGACACCCGACCCGACAAGCAGGTCGCTGAGAAGTCCGGGGCTCAAACCCCGACCGCTCCGGCCAAACCGGCGTCTGGGACGGCCTCGAAGCCAAGCGCTCCCGGCTCCACCAATGCAACCGCTCCCGCCCGCCCCAACGGCCCCTCTCAGCCAGATGCTCCGAAGCCTGCAACCGCCGGCGAAGGCAAAGGCCAACCCGGCGTCGGCGGCGACAAACCCGCTTCAACAACCGAAAAACCCGTCGCTAACACCGGAGCCGAAATCGACAAGCCTGGCGAAGGCAGCGACCGAAAGCCGAGCGACGGAGCGGCGCCGCCAGCGGGAAACGGAAAGCCACGAGCCTGACCGTTCCGCCCGGAACGAGGTGACCTCGGGAGCGGACGCGAGCGAGCGCCTCGACGCCGAGCGACCTACCGAGGCGACCGAACCATCCACCGGCGACACCTTCGACGACGCCCTGAGCAACGCGCAAGCCGCGCAGCAGAACGACGCAAACCCTGCGCAGTCGTCGACTGAGGGCGCGACAGCAGCAGGTCAGGGGCCCGCACCGGAAAGCGAGAAGCCCGTCGCGGAGCCGAGCGGACTTCTCTTCTCATCGCCGCCGGTGCCCAACGCCGCGGTCAATCCGACCACCGGCCCGCTCGCTGCTGGCGACCAAGCCCCAAACGCCGCCTCGTTGCCCGCCCAGGGCGCTGACATCTCGGCCGGGACCTCTGCGGCGAAGCCCACAGTCGACCCGCTCGCCGCGTTGATGACGGCCGATGGTCCGGGAGCGAAGAACGACGGCGGTGCCACAGGTCACGACGGCGGCGACGCCGAGACGGGGTCGAAGGGCCGCCAGGCGAACCAGGCGACGGCGATGTCGACCGCCGATGGCAAGCCGGCCGAACTGCCTGCCGTGACGGTCGCGAAGCCAACGATTGCGAGTGCGGGCGCCACGGGAGCGGGCAACGCTTCGACCGCGACGCAGCCTGCTCCGAACGAGCCGTCGACCGAGCGAAGCGCAGGGGCCGCTTCCGCGCCGCACGCGGCGATGGACGGAACGCCGCTGACACCGGCGGCCCGCGACGCCCTGGCACCGCTGCTTGAGTTGGCCCGAACGGCCGAGCCCGCGGCGGCCGGTGAGAAGCTCCATCTGCCAACGCCCACCAGTTCCACCACCGAGGAAGCGCCGACCACGCCGTTGGTGTCGCGCGGGCTTGCTGCCCTCGCCAACCAGCGCGGCGGAGCGTTGGCGATCCGCCTCGATCCACCGAGCCTGGGCGACCTTCGCATCACGATGACCGTCGTCAACGGACGGGTCACGGCGGAACTTCTGACGAGCAACCCGCAGGCACATGCCCTGTTGCGATCCGATCTCGCGTCGCTTCGGCAGGCGCTCGAGGCCCAGGGGCTGGCTGTGGATCGGCTGAGCATCCAATCGGCTCCGACCCATCCTTCGGCGGCCGGTCGCGGCGACGCTCCGGCTTCGCATGCCTCGCACGCCCAGCCCGCTTCCCAAGCGAGCCAGCAGCAGGGAAGTCAGGACTCTGACTCCGGTCACTCCCAGGATCGCGGCCAGCAGCGCCACGATGCCGGCCAGGGCCAGAGTCGCGGTCGATCGTCGCATTTTTCAGGCCAATCCGGTGAATCGGGCGAGCGCAATGGATCGCGCTCCCGACGCCATGCCACCTTCGCGCGTGTCTTCGCCAGCAGCACGCTGCCCTAACGAGTCGTTCCCATGAGCTCTCTCCCGATCTCCGCCACCGACGCGTCCATCTCCACCGCAGCTTCGACCAATCGCTTCAGCGATCTCACCTCGGAAGAGTTCATCAAGATCATCTTCACCGAGCTATCCAATCAGGATCCCTTCAAGCCCAACGACAGCTCGGCGCTGCTGGAACAATTGAATTCGATTCGCTCGATCGAAAGCGACACCCAGCTCACCAAGCAGCTCTCTTCGATCGTGACCCAGAACCAGCTTGCCACCGCTGGCAACCTGATCGGGCGACAGGTGCAGGGGCTGACGCCCGATTCCGAACGCGTCTCGGGCATGGTGGTGAGCGTCGCCAAGCAGAAGGACTCCGTGTCGCTTCTCCTCGATAACGGTTGGGTCGTCCCGATGGATTCCGTCGAGACGATCGTCGATCCCTATCTCTTCGGAGGCTAAGCGTGGCGATCGACGGACGGTTGCTTCTTCAGCGCCTCGAACCGGCCGTGCGACCGGGCGAAAGCCCCGTCGCGACCGGTCGGCAGGATCCGCAGCGGGCGATCGACCATCGCTCCTTCGCGGACCTGCTTCGTTCTGCGCGCGCCGGCGCGATCGCCAGCGACCGGTTGCCGGTGGCTGAAGGCATCGGTGAGGAGTTGCCGCCCGAGTCGATGTCCCGCATCGGCAAGGCCCTCGACATGCTCGAGGCCGAAGGACGCGATCGGGCGGTCATCGTTTACGCCAACCGCACGCTCGTCGCGAACGTTCGGACGCGCACGATCGAAGGTGAACTTCTTGCGCACGAGGGGCCCGCACCCCAGGCGGTCGATGCCGCCGTTCGCGTGCCGACGCCTGATGAGGATCGTCCAAACGTCATTCCCGGCCCACCCAGGGCGGTCTTGGCACCGCCGAACGTGCTCGAGCTGCTCGAGGCACGCGATTCGCACACCTGACTCCGCGTCGGCTCCCCACTCGGTCGCATGTCGCGGCCGCCATGGGGACTGAGCGAGGAAGACCCGCATGGCATCAACGACCGCATTCTTCACCGGACTCTCGGGCCTCATCGCCAACGCCCGTCGGCTGGACGTGATCGGCAACAACATTGCCAACGTCAACACGACGTCGTTCAAGAGCAACCGGATGAGTTTCGCGCCCAACTTCAGCCGAAACTTCTCCCTCGGCACCGCACCGGGCGCGAACACCGGCGGTACGAACCCAGGCCAAGTCGGCCTCGGTGTGGGCATCGCCGGCACCCAACGCTCCTTCACGAACGGTGCGATCGGTGCGACCGGCGTCTCGACCGACGTGGCCATCGAGGGCGACGGCTTCTTCATCGTCGACATCGCCGGGAGCCGCTACTTCACGCGGGACGGCGAGTTCCTGCGCAGCCCCGACAACGACCTCGTCACCAAGACCGGCGCGAAGGTCATGGGGTATGGCATCGACGACAGCTTCAACATCGTCGAGGGCAACCTGGTCGAGCTGAACGTCCCGTTAGGAACGCTGACCCTCGCCGAGGCGACCCAGAACGTCACCTTCAACGGCAACCTGAACGCCTCGGGCACGGTGGGCAGCACCGGTTCGGTGCACACCAGCCGAGCGTTCTACAGCGACGCGCTCGGCACGACGCCAATAGACGGGACCGAGGATCTGACCGCAACCGACATCTACGTCGCCGACGGATCCGGCGGGTTCACGCTTGCCTTCGACAGCTCCGTCAACCCGAAGATCATCACGGTGTCAGGCATCGAGAAGGGCGGCAAGGACCTCGGTGACCACACCTTCGCCTTCAGCGCGACGGCCGTGGCCGGTGCCGACGCCTTCGGCACCACGATGAACGATTACGTCGCCTGGCTCGAGGATGTCCTCGGCCTCGATTCGACCGCGGTCGGCGACTCCTCCGACCTGGGCGGCGGCATTGCCATCTCGGCCGGCGGTGAGATCGTCATCACCGGGAACGAAGGCACGGTCCAGGAACTCGGGATCGAGACGGGCGACATGACGGTCGGTGATTTCGGTACCGGCGTCGCCCAGCCGTTCGTCATGAGCCAGACCGGCGACCCCGACGGTGAGAGCGTGCGGACCAGTTTCGTGGTGTACGACTCGTTAGGCACGCCGCTCACGATCGACGTCTCGCTCGTCCTCCAGGCGACGACGGACTCGGGAGGCACAAGCTGGCAGTTCATCGCCGAAAGCAACGACAGCCCCGTTGATGCACGCGTCCTGGGGATGGGCGAGCTCGTGTTCGACGCCAACGGCCGGTTCGTCAGCGCCAGCAGCGACACGTTTGCGATCAGGCGCGAAAACGGTGCGACCGACCCGCTGAACGTCACCATGAACTTCACCGACGGCACAAACGCGGTGAGCAGCCTCACCGACACCACCTCGAACATCGCCGCGGTCTTCCAGGACGGCTCGGCCATCGGCACGCTGTCGAACTTCTCGATCGGCACCGACGGCATCCTCTCCGGCTCCTTCACCAACGGCCTGACCCGGACCATCGGGCAGATTGCCTTGGCGAAGTTCACCAACCCCGCGGGCCTCGTCGATGCGGGCAACAACTACTTCCAGGTGGGACCGAACTCCGGCACCGCCCTGATCACCGCCGCACAGCAGTTCGGCACGGGTCGGCTCGTCGGCGGCGCGCTCGAACTCTCCAACGTCGACCTGTCGCAGGAGTTCATCAACATGATCCTCGCCAGCACCGGCTACTCGGCGGCCAGCCGGGTGATCACGACCACCGATGAGCTCATCAACCAGTTGCTGACCATCGGCAGGTAACGAACTGACCGTGGCGACCGCAGGCCCCGGCCAGCGACCGTCACGACGCGCCGCACGGACGGGGCGCGGCAACCAACGAGTGACCCCCGGCACGGAGGCCGGGGGTTGTTCGTTTTGGGGAGGGGAGTTCACCGCAGAGGCGCGGAGGTCGCGGAGCCTGACGCAGAGGCTGGAGGGGATGGTCGGTCCATCCAAGGACTCGCATCCGCTCCTTCGCGTCTCAGCGTCCTCCCCTCGACGAGCTCGGGACAGGCCGCACCTCTGCGGTGAACAAAGCGAGCCCGGAGCTTCAGCGACACGGACGGCACGCCAGCACGACGTACTCGATGTTGCCCGGTACGCCTAACCGTTTGCTCGTCTTGCCGCCGAGGAGCGGTGATTGGATTGTCTGGACGGCGCGAACACCGAGGGAAGGGAAGGTCGCCAGCACGCGCTCGAGGACGATGGGGGCCTTGTCTTGGGGCAGGAATCCCCTGTCGAGCCAGGCCTTTTCCTCGCCTTCGACTTCGTAGTGGGGCTTGACGAGCGTGAGAATGCGACCGTCGGGCTTCAGCCAGCGGAGCGCCGCCGGAATCGCCAGGCGCTGTGGCGTCCACGCGAGGTCGATGGTGATGAGATCCACGCGTTCGGCTGGCGGTTCCGCGTGCAGGGCATTGGTGCGCTCGCGCACCTCGACGCGGGCGTCGGTGCGGAGTTTCCACGCCAGTGCTCCGTAGCCGGTGTCGATGGCGATGACATGGGCCGCCCCTCGCTGCAGGAGGCAATCGGTGAAGCCGCCGACGTTGCACCCGAAGTCGGCGCAGCGGAGGCCGGTGCAATCGATCGCGAAGGCCTTGATGGCAGCGTCGATCTTCTCACCGGCTCGGGAAACGTACTGGGAGGTCATGGACATGGGGAGGCAAGTTCACCGCAGAGATGCAGAGGCCGCAGGGCCTGACGCGGAGATCTGAAGGGGCTGTTGGTCAACGCATTGCCAGCGCTGCATTTCTCTCCGTCGGGCCCCTGCGACCTCCCCTCGACGAGCTCGGGACAGGGCCCGCCTCTGCGGTGAATTTCTTCACCGAACCCCCACGATGGCGACTCCCAGGCGATCGGCCGTCGCGAGGACTGCCGGCTTGTCGATGAGGATCACCCTCCCGACGCCGATCGCGATGCAGCCTCCGCCGGCCTTGGCGACGCGTTCGACGGTCCCGACCCCGATCGTCGGAACGTCCGCCCGCATGTCGTGACTCGGTCGAGCGCTCTTGAGAAGCGTCCAGCCCTTCGAGCGACAGAGTTCGCCGGCCCGGTCGATCATTCGGTCGGTGCCCTCGACCGCCTCGACCGCGATGGTGTCGCATTCGCGCACCGCCATCGATTGGCCGATGTCGAGCTCTAACAGTTGGCGCAGCAGGGGCCAGCCGAAGGCGATGTCACCCTGCTGCAGTGCCGTCGGCGCGGTCCGTCCCATCGGCCCCTCGGTGGCCATGTGCTCGGGGATGTAGGTCGTCGAATCGATGAGTCGCACTCCGTTGGCGGCCAACTCCTCGGCCAGGGCGGTGAGCACCGTCCCCGAGCGCCGGTCGTGGCGTAGCCGACGATACCAGAGCATCGCCGCCCGCCAATCGGGAAGCTGACGGAGAAGCCGAAAGGGGTCGTGCATGCGGGCCTTACTCACCCGGCCGACCATGACGGCGTCGCCGATCCCCATTCGTCGGGCGAGTCGGATCCACCGCCCAAGCTGAATGACGCCGGCCTCGCGGAAGTCATCGCATTCACCGCGCAGCTCGGGCACAAACTGGTCGCGCAATCCGATGCAGGCCACGCGGCAACCAGCGGCGCGCATGCCGCGAGCGACCAGGATGGGCAACTGCCCCTGGCCGGCGATGAGCCCCATGACGCGCGGTGCGGTCATGGGGCGGAGTGTACTTCTCTGCGGAGGGTTCACCGCAGAGGCGGGCCCTGTCCCGAGCTCGTCGAGGGGAGGGCGCAGAGGCCAGAAGGAGGGGACTGCCGCGCTTCCGGTGCGTTGTTCCGACACACGCTCCAACCTCTGCGTCAGGCTCCGCGTTCTCCGCGTCTCCGCGGTGAATCCCCCTCGCCCCCCATCGGCAGGCAGTCGCCGATCGCGACCGGTGTCGCCGGCGGCGAGAGCAAGAAATCGATCAGATGCAGCGGATCGGGATGGATTCGAAGCAGTTGCTTGACCGCCGGGCGGATGAATCGGTG
Source organism: Phycisphaerae bacterium (assembly GCA_016795065.1). Taxonomy (GTDB): domain Bacteria; phylum Planctomycetota; class Phycisphaerae; order Phycisphaerales; family SM1A02; genus JAEUIT01. The sequence continues at coordinate 9,111 of JAEUIU010000037.1, read as the reverse complement.
TTCGATCCCATGATCGATCAGGGCGACCATTGGGTCGTAGTAACAGTGGTCGTTGACGACACCGATAGGCTTCTGGTGATTCTGAAGGTAGCGGCCGACGAGGATCTCGAAGAACTCCTCGTAGGTGCCCAACCCGCCGGGGAGGATGAGGAATGCGTCGCCATGCTCTTCCAACAGTCGCTTCCGCTCGCGCATCGTGTCGACCACGATCATCTCGTCGCAGCCGTTCCAGCCCTGCTCGAGATTGAGCAGTTGCTTGGTGATGACCCCAAGCACCCGCCCGCCGGCGGCCTTGGCGGCGCGGGCCGCCTCGCCCATCAGCCCGATCGAGCCGCCGCCATACACCAGGGTGAGCCCGCGACGGGCGAGTTCCTGGCCGACCGCGCGGGCGGCATTGGCGAAATGCGGCTCAAGAGCCGTCGAGGACGAACAATAGACGGTGACGGAACGCATGAAACCAACAGCGTACGCGAAGCTCCGTTGGCAGCCAGAACGCCATCGCGTACGCTCCGGTCTCCCTCGTCGGCCATGATTCGCCTTCGTGCGAACCCATTCCGCTGCAGCGATTCGGCATGATTCCCTACGTCCTCGCCTGCATCGCCCTCGGCTTCGCCATTGCCTGTCCCGTGACGGCGATTCTGGTTCGTTTGGGGCATCGCGTCGGGGCACTCGATTCCGCAGGCTCGGCCGGACATGTCAAGGTCCTCCGCAAGGTCCCCAACATCGGCGGGGTGGCCATTTTCTGGGGCTTCGCGGCGCCGGTCTTCTTCGCTCTCTTCACGATCTCATTGCGACCGGACGAGCTCTTTCGGCTGGTGCCGCCAGCGGCTGCTTTCGAAGCGAGATTGCGCGAGGCTCTGCCGACGGCCTGGGCGCTCTTGGGCGGAGCGGTGGTCCTGCATGTGATGGGGCTCATTGACGACCGCAAGGCCCTCGGGCCGCTCCTCAAGCTCGGACTCCAGGTGGGCGTGGCCGTCGTGGTGGCCACTTTCTTCGACGTACGCCTTTTGGCGGCACTTGGAGAGTGGTGGGGGACGCCAGGCGACCTGGCCAGCATCGTGGTGACGGTCCTGTGGATCGTTCTCGTCACCAACGCGATGAACTTCCTCGACAACATGGACGGCCTCTCGGGAGGCCTCGGGGCGATTGCGGCCCTGATCCTGATGACGGCGACGATCGTGAACGGCCAGTGGTTCATCGCCGCCCAGTTAGGGCTGTTGGCCGGATCGTTAGGTGGCTTTCTCGTCTTCAACCGCCCCCCGGCCCGGATCTTCATGGGCGATGGCGGCTCGCTGGTCCTGGGTTTCCTGCTCGCCACGCTGACCGCCCGCACCACCTTCATCGACACGTCCAACCCCGAGTTCGCCCTGGGCAGCGCCTGGTACGGCGTCTTCATGCCAGTGGTCGTCCTGGCGATCCCCCTCTACGACATCATCAGCGTGAGCGCAATCCGCATCGCCCAGGGGAAGTCGCCGTTGGTCGGCGATCATCAGCACTTCTCGCATCGCCTCGTCAAACTTGGACTCTCACGCTCGCGGGCGGTCGGCGTCCTCTGGATGCTCGGCGCCGTGACCGGCATTTCGGGCGTCGTGTTAGGAACGCTGAAGCCATGGCAGGCCGCTCTCGTGGGCGTGCAGACGCTGCTCGTTCTCGTGGTCATCGCGGTGCTGGAGCGGGCCGTCCTGAAGGGTCGCGATGCGGAGTGAGGAACAACTCTCGCGGCTAGCGACGCTCGCCGTCGTTGCGGTGGCCCTGATCCGTTCGACCATCTCGATCGCCCCGCAGGTGCGTTTCGACACCGATCCCGGCCTGAACGCGATGCCGTACGTCGGCTTCGGCCCGACCGGCAGCATGGTGCTGGACGTGATCCTCCTCATGGCGGCGGCCATGGCGTTCACCGCCGAGGCGCGGGCAGGTCGGCGCGTGCATCTTGGCCTGGTCGCGCTGGCGGCGCTTCCGGGCATTGCGGTGGCTTGGCACGGACTCTCAAACGGACTGGACCTCTTCCGTGGGTCCACCTGGCTTGCTGCGGCGATCGGTGGTGTTGCGGCGATGCACCTGGGGCGTGACCCCGCGAACCGACGGCTCCTCGTCACAGGGTGTGCGAGCGTCGTTGCGATGCTTGTCGTGCGCGGCGCCGAACAGATCTGGATCGAGCACGCCGCCACGGTGAGCGAGTTCGAACGGAACAGGGCGAGGATCTTCGCTCAGTACGGCTGGGATCCGCTCGGCTCGGCGGCGCGCTCCTACGAACGGCGCCTTCGCCAGCCGGAAGCCACCGGTTGGTTTGCCCTTTCGAACCTGTTCAGCGCCGCGATGGCGTTCGGTGTCGTCTTCTTCGGCGCGACGTCGCTCAACGGTTTTGTGCGCAAAGTTCGGGACCTCTCGGTCCTCGTGTGCTTGCTACTAACGATTGGTGCGGCGGTGCTTCTTGTCATCAACGGGTCCAAAGGCGCCAATGGTGTCACCGTGCTCGGCGCCGCGCTAGCGATCGTCGGGCTGAGCCGCTGGCGCCGCCTGATGCCTTGGGTCGGGCTCGCCATGATTCTGGTGGTCGCCCTCGCTCCCCTTCTGCGCGGCCTCTTCGCCGAGGGATTCGCCAACGAGAAGAGTCTCCTCTTCCGAGCCCACTACCTCGAAGGAGCGCTGCGGGCGTTGCCGGAGGCGATGCCCCTTGGGCTCGGTCCCGACGGCTTCCAGGATGCGTACGTCCGACTGAAGCCAGAGCGGAGTCCCGAGGATGTCATGAGTACGCACGCCATGGCCATCGATTGGGTCGTGCTGCTCGGGCCGCTGGGACTGGCGTGGGTGGCTCTGGTTGGCCGCATGCTGTGGAAGCGACCGGTCGAGGTTGCGGGCGCGGAGTACGAGGCTCCGGGGCGTGGCCGTCTCGCGATCCTCCTTCTCGCCTTGCTTTCAGCCAGCGCTGTCGCCGAGGCGCCGATCCTCAACGAATGGTGGGCGCTCGCACGCCTTGTCGCGCTCGGCGCGTTTGCGATCACGTTCCTTGCGATCGATGCAGCCCTGCGCAGCGCTTCCCTCGCGCCGGCCATCGCGCCCGCTCTCGCCGCCGCGATGCTGGCGGTGGTCGCGCAGGGGCAGATCGAGATGATCTTCTTCCAGCCGGGCATGGTCGTCTGGGTGTTTGTCCTGCTTGGGGCTCTTGCGGCCTTGCCGGCAGATGAGCCGACCGGGCCCGCCCGACGGCTGTCGCTCGGGGCGTTGGTGGCGACCGCATATGCGTCGATCGTCCTGGCCTTCGGTGTTGCCCCGCAAATGGCCCAAGACCAGCGGATGGACGAGGCGATCGCCGTGCTCGCTCCGGTCGCCGATCTCCGTGAGGCATGGCCGGGACTCGCCCAGGAGGTACAGCGAGGCCAGTCAGGCCCAGCGGCGAAAGCGGCGCTCGCGGCGATGGAAGCCGCGGGAGCGGGCCCGCTCGCCCGAGAGGCTGCCGAGGCCGTGGCGAGTTCGAAGTCCGTTGAGGAACGGATACGCGACGTTGGCAGTACCCTTCAGCGCTTCGAGTCGACCCAGCGCTTGGCCGCGGCCGAGTTGCTCCTGAAGGCCCGCGAGGTCCATCCGACCAACTGGCAGCCGGAACGGGCCGCGATCGATCAGCTTGTCGCAGCGAGCCGAGAGGGCGGACGATTGGATGTCGAGCGTCCAAGCTTCGCCCAGGCGATGCATCTCTCGGAGACCTCCTTTGAACATTGGCGCTCGCCGCGGTTCGCCGCGATGCGCAGCGACCTCCGCTACGAGCTGGCCAGGGCGAAGCCGAGTTCCGACACGATCGCGTCGGCGCTCGCTGCGGTGAACGACGCGTTAGCCGTGGAGCCCTTCGCCGCTTCGCGACACATCGCCCGCGGCGACCTGCTCGCGGCGTCGGGCGAGTTCGCCCAGGCGATCGCCTCGTGGCGTCGGGCGATCGAGGTCGACGCCCAACGTGAGCTGGATCCGCTCACCCAATTGAGCCCGAAAGAACGGGCGGCAATCGAGACTCGCATCGCAACCGGCGAACGCGCGGCGACGGCTCCCTCTAGCGCGTACTGGCCGCTGGTGCCGTGAACGTCAATGTGGGCCGGCCTGCACCACAACCGCTCCAACCGACCGTCGATAGCTCACGCCGCGCGAGCTTGGGAACTTCGCAAGGCCCTCGGCCCGTAGCGCCGGAGCGAACTCGCGTTCGTAACGGGCAAATGCCTCGGGCGAGGCGAAGTGGTAATGCACCTCGTAGGTTAGGGCCTCGCCATCGAGCCGGACGACCTCGGCATCGAGCGCTCCGCCGCGCAGGACGTCGGCGAGATGGCCGTCTCGCAGCCATGCGACCCACTCGTCGGCGACGCGTGCGTCGGTGAACGTCGCCTGAACGGTGTACAGCACCATCGTCACGAGCCGGCGCCGGGTTGGGCCACATTCGACGCTGGCACCACCGCCGGCATTGGCGTCACATCGGCCGCGAGCCGGCCGCCGCTGGCTTCCTTCACCGCCTCCAGCACCTGCGACTGGACGTAGGAATCGCTCTTGAAGATCTCGGTGCCGTCGGCCTTCAGCACGACGAGAAGGGGGATGGTGATCCGGTTGAACGACTTGAGGAGATCGTTTCCGAAGGTGTTGTTGCCGGTGAGGTCAACCTTGATGGGCGTGATGCCTGGCGTGTTGAGGAGTTTCGACACCGGCTCGGGGTAGAGCACTCCCGACTCCAGGGCCTTGCAGTTCAGGCACCATTCGGCGGTGAAGTCGATCACCACGACGTCGCCGCGCTTCTTCGCCTCGGCGAGGCGCTCGGGCGTGTAGTAGGTCCACTTGATCGGGCCGTGCGAGGTCTGGGTCACGCCGATGAAGACGCTGACCGCGAGGATCACCACGCCGAGACCGCCGAAGAGCAGACGCTTCCCGGCCGCGGTCGTCAGTTGGACGGTCCGCAGGACGAGCCAACCACCGGCGACGATGCCCGTCAACGCGACCAGCCACCAGTAGAGTCGCGACGGTGGATCGGGCGGCGTGACCAGGAAGCCGCTGAAGCCCGAGCCGAGGAAGAAGCACCCGGCCGCGATGAGCAGCAGTCCCATGACCTGCTTGATGAGTTCACTCGCCGGTCCGGTGCGCGGCATCTTCTTGAGGAGCGACGGGAACGCGGCCAGGAAACCGTAGGGAAGGGCCATGCCGATGCCGACGGCCGCGAAGACGGCCAGCACCGTCGGCACGTCGCGGGTCGCAGCCCAAGCGATCGCCGCTCCCATGAGGGGCGCCGTGCAAGGCGTCGAGAGGATCGCCGTCATGATGCCGAAGAGAAAGGACCCTGTGGCCGATTCGTGCTTGGGGTTGATGGCGTAGACCCACTGCGGCAGGCCGACCGAGAAGAAGCCCATCATGCCGACGGCCATCGCGATGATGATGACGCCGATGCCGATGGTGACCGCCGGATACTGAAAGAGCTGGTTGGCGCTCGAGAAGCCCTTGATGCTCGAGACGGCGACGCCCAAGGCCATCCAGAAGGCGACGACACCGAGCGACATCACGATGCCGAGCCACAGCGTCCGGCCGCGTGAGCCGGCAGTGTTGGCCAGGCCCATGATCTTGAGCGGGATGACCGGGAGAACGCAGGGGGTGAAGTTCAGGAGGAGCCCGCCCGCCGCCGCCACGAGAAGGAGCAGGAGGAAACCCGCGCCGCGGGCGTCGATCTCGAAGACGCGGCCGAAGAGATCGAACTTGACGACCTCGGGCGGCTTCTCGCCGGCTCGGATCTTGCGAATGACGGAGAAGTCGAAGCCGGCGAAGTCGGCATCCAGTTCGCCGGAGGCCATCGCGGCGTCGGCGGCGACGACCTCGACCTCAGCAGTGAGCGTTCGGCCGGCTGGCTGGAGGCAAACGTCTTGGCACGCCTGGACGTAGGTTTCGAGCGAGAGCGTGCGCTTCCCCAAGGCCGCGTCGGCGTCGACGGTCACCGGGAGATAGAAAATGGCTCGCCCTTCGTAGGCCGGCGAGACGAGCGTCTTCACCACCACCTTGTGGGTCGTCGGGAGCTGGAGGAAGCCCTCGTGGACCCGCATCCCGGCTGGCTGGGTGCCCGGGGTCTTCTCATCGGCGCCTTCCGGGCGGGCGAGACGGACGTAGGTGAGTTCGGCGTTCTCGTCCGGCTGAAGATCGGGAGCCTCCGCTGGGGGCGGGGCGTTCTTGGTGGGGTTGATGTGCCAACCCTCGTGGATGTCCAGAATGACTGCGATGACGAAGTCGTCGCCGGGGCGAACCCGGTCCTTGCTGACCTTGACGCTCGGGGTGACCCGGTCGAGCGAGTCCTTTGGGATGTCCAACGACTCCTCTTCTTCATCGCCTGCCTGAACCGTTCCGCCGCCGAGGTTGAGTCCCGGGTAGCGGACTCCCGCGGGCAATGTCCCGGCGGGGGGGTTGCCTGCGCTCGGTGGTGCCGCGCCGGCTGGGGCGAATACCGCGATTGCGGTAAGAACCGCAAGGAGGAGCGCGAGCGCGGAGTGACGGAGGTGGCTCGGGAGGAGGGGACTCATGGAAGGGTTCAGATGCGGGCGGACCGTTTCACTCGGCGGAGGCTTCGGCAGGCGTGCTCGAAACGCAGCTCCGGCGGCTCTCATGCACGCCAAGCCGTTTTCATCGCGCCGAAAGCAGCCATCGGAGTGCGGGATTGTCCAATGGGCTGCGGCCCGGACACTCTAGCCGCTCTGCTGCAAGGGGCCTCTGCCAGAGTTGGCGGGGCTCGACCCGTCTTCCGACCTTCGCCCCCCCTTCAAGTCGGCTCGCCCGCGATTCCGATATCCACCGATGACGGTCGGTCGAACCGACCGCCGGGCCCCTCGGGACCGCCGGGGCATCGGCGGCCACCAGGCCGGCTCCCCCGCGCAGGAGGCGCACCAGAACCGATGGGCGACGACATCCTCAATCAAGACGACATCGACGCATTGCTCAATGCCGTCGCCAACGGGACCCTCGAAGAGGAGGCCCCGGTGCAGATGTTCGCCTCCTCGGTTCGCGAGCACGAGAAGGTCGAGATCAAGGACTATGACTTCAAGCGGCCGGAACGGATCTCCAAGGAGCAGATCCGCACCCTGCACACGATGCACGAGACTTTCGCCCGAAACTTCGGGGCGTCGGCCTCCGGCTTCCTGCGGACGATCGTCGAGGTACGCGTCGCCCAGGTCGCCCAAATGAGTTACGCCGAGTTCGCCGGCAATCTCCAGGTGCCGACCTCCTACAACCTGGTGAAAGCGCCGCCGCTGACCGGTGCGTTCTGCCTCGAGATGAGTCCGCTGGCGGTCTACCCGATCATCGATCGATTGCTCGGCGGATCGGGCAAGGACCTCTTCATCCCGCAGCGCCCTGTCACGCTCATCGAGCAGCGGCTGATCCAGAAGATCTTGACCCGAGCCATGCAGGTTCTCACCGAAGCCTGGTCGACGGTGGCGCCCCTTCAATTTGAGCTGCATGAGATGGAATCGAACCCGCAGCTCATGCAGATCGTGCCGCCGAACGAAACGGTCGTCGGCGTCATGTTCGATGTCAAGCTCGGCAACCGCGCCGGCAGCATGAGCCTCTGCATTCCCTACAACACGATCGAGCCGGTCGTCGATCGCCTCAGTGCCCAAACATGGGCGGTGCCGGCCCAGAACGACGACACCGATCGGTTCGGCCAGCGACTTACCCGTGAATTGGGCGGGGCCCGCATGCAGTTGGAGGCGACGCTGGCGGAGACCAGCATGACCGTCTCGGAACTGATGCAACTGGAGCCCGGCGACGTGATCATGACCGGGAAGGCCCAGGACCAGCCGGTGGTCCTGAGTGTCGAAGGCCGCCCGAAGTTCTACGCCTCGATCGGACAGCATCGAGGAGCCCGGGCCCTGCGGGTGGTACGCCAAGTGACGGCGGACGACCGGTTCTGATGGTCGTTGGGAGATTGCCGGACGGGGGCGGCACGCCTGTCTTTTTTTTCTGACGTTGCGCGGCAGAACCCTCTGCACGCTGGCAATTGGCCACGGCACAGGCTTGGCGGGGTGTGTTCCACCCTGGAGCGATGCGTTCCTGAGCAGGGTTGCGGCGGTCCGTCGCCCAACCGTTTTCTCCGCGACTGAACGTACTTGGCGCTGCGCCACCCCTGCCAGTGGAGCGCGGCGATGTTCAAGGTTCGTCTCACGGGTGCAACCGGTCTCTCTCTCCGTCGCATCGCTTGCAGCCTGCCCTGCGCGGTGCTCCTGACCGCCTCGCCGGCGCTCGGCGAGACCAAGGTCTGGGACGGGGGAGCGGGTACCAACTCGTGGCACGACGCCACCAACTGGAGCCCCGATGGCGTACCGACGACCGCTGATGACGTTGTGATCGACGCGCCTGGGCCCCTTACGGTCACGGTCAACAATTCGGCGACGGCGCTGACCCTCACCTGTTCGAATGGGATCTCGATCCTCTCCGGGTCGCTGTCGTTGGCTGACGCCTCCACGTGTCACGACTTCCAGCAGTCGGGCGGTTCGCTTGCCGGTGCGGGCACGCTCGCGGTGACTGGGAGCTTTGCGTGGTCGAAGGGCTCGATGGATGGCCCTGGGGCGACGGTGGTGATGCCTGGCGCGAGCGTCAGCCTCGCCGGAACGACGAGCCCGCGGTTCCTCGGCCGCGAGCTTGAGCTTCGCGCCGACGGCACGACGACGATGGATTCCTCGTCGAACCCGATCTACTTCAGCGGAGGAACGCTGCGGATCGCCAGCGGCGCGACCCTCACCGCCTCGGGCGGCAACTGGTTCAAGAACAACGGCGGCACAAACGCGATCATCATCGAGGGCACGCTCACGAAGATCGGGGCGGGCGATACGGAGTTGAGCGCTGGAACGCTGACGCTCTCCGGTGCGGTCGATGTGCAGGCGGGCGTGGTTCTCCTCGCGAGCGGCGCGCAGACGGGATCGTTGGCCATTGCGAGCGGCGCGACCTGCAGGAACATCAGCGGCAGCTATGTGCTCAACGCCGGCTCGTCGCTCTCGGGGACGGGCTCGCTCTCGGTGAACGGCGGCGCGATCACGGTCGCCAGCGGAGTCGCCTTCCCCGGCACCTTCGACGTCCTCTCCGGCACGCTGACCGTGAATGCGGCGAGCTCGGCTG
>JAEUIU010000070.1 GCA_016795065.1 Phycisphaerae bacterium | reverse complement strand
TCCGTGCGGGCGTGCGCTTGGCGCTCGGCTTCGCACCTGATGCTGGAATGGGGCCCGCGTCCGGTGCGGGCCGCCTGCCTCTGAATACGCGAAACGGTCGGGGAGCGGCGCAGGGTCCGAATCTCACCCCTCGTTCACCCCGACGGCGCGTCAACCAGACCCGCCCGGGCGTTCGAGAGCGCGGAGAGACTTTCGGTCCCCAACCCCGGCGTGGCGACCGAAACGGCGATGCGATGCCTCGGATTCGAGAGCGCCCGGCAAATCGTGGACCTTCAGGAAGTGCCACGATTCCCGAGAGTTACGCGCGGTGGACGAAAGGCCCAGACCGTTAACGAGAAAAGGCCTCTTTACGAGGCCTTTCTCAGAACTCCCCCAGCTGGACTCGAACCAGCAACCTGGCGGTTAACAGCCGCCCGCTCTACCGATTGAGCTATAGCAGCCCGTGGCGTAACCCCGCCTCACCGCCCAGCGGCCCATATCGATCGCTTCCGCCGCACCCACATCGTGGCTGACGGCGGCGTAGGACGTGGCCGTCTGATGTCCGTCGCGCGACATCGGGCGGTCAGGACTCGCCACAGACGCCCTGCGCACGCCAGCAGGATTGCCGCCGCGCACGCCATTGCTTCCATCGCCGCATCGAACGCCTCTCGAATCGTGCGAGGGCATCCTTGGAGCATCCTCGGCGCGCCGATCCCGAACCGCGTGCGCATCAGAAGCCCGATGTTCGCCGCCGCCGCCTGAATCGATATCCGCTTCCGCACTTCCTTGTGTCCGCAGACGTGCATCCGTCGCAGGCCGCCCGACTCGAGCTCGTGCGCGAAGGGACGCTCGAGCGGCTCCCCCCGCTTCCTCATCAGTTCCTTGCCGCGTTTCCCCCGGATCCGGCGACGATTCGCCTCCGTCGCCCGACGCTCGGCCTCCTTGCCCTTCCAGCACCGGCGCTTGCCCTTCGCAAGCCGCGGCGCCGAAACATAGCTCCGCACCGCGAGATCCCCAAGGTCCGTCAGCACCTCGCTCGAGTGGTAGCCCTTGTCCATCACCACCTCGCTCAGCGGCAATCGATGCATCTTCGATGCCGCCGTCGGCTCCTCGCGCAGCCGGTCCACCGCCTCGATCGCCGACACCAGCGTCTCCATCACCGTCGACGTGTCGCCGCGGTCCGCCTCGTGCACCTCGGCCGCGAGCACCGCGCCCGTCTCCATGTCGACGGCCTGCTCCAGCTTGTGGGCCAGGTGCGTGCTGCCGTCCTTCATGCGTGCGATTCGGGCGTTGGCGTCGTGGGCGTGCCGCCACTCCTCGTTGCTCGCCTTGCCCTTGCGTTTGCGGTCGACGCGGGCGAGATCCTCGCGCGTGGGGTTCTCGATTCCTTCCGCCTTCGCAAGTCCCTCGACATACGAGGCGTAGCTCTCGCCGTTGTCGCGGCGGACGATCGAACGCATCGCCGCGTTGGCCTCGAGCGTCGTCGAGTCGATGCCGGCGATCTTCCCGGAGACAAGGCCCTCTTCCGCAATGAGTTTCAGCACCCAGTCAAAGACGAGCTTGTGGGCCTCGGGGTCGATCAGTCGGCGTGTCCGGGAGAGCGTCGAGTGGTCCGGCGTCGCGTCGCCCGGGCCGAAGCCGAGGAACTCGTGCAGCGACATCGAGTCCGCACATCGCCAGTCGATGCCGCGCTCCGAGCCGATCCCCTCGAAGTAGCCGACGAGCAGCATGCGGAAGTAGACACCCGGAGCGATGCTCGGGCGGCCGTTGGCCTTGTCGTAGAAGCGTTCGCAGGTGCGTTCGGCGAAGGCGTCGAAGCCCCTCGCGGCGAGGATGGCGTTGATCGCCCGATAGAACGGGTGCCCGCGCGACTCGAGTCGAGCGGCGGGGACCCAGAGATCCTGCTGGCGTTGCGGCTTTCGCTTCCCCATCGACATGCGGCGTCCTCCGTGACGGTGCGGGAAGTGATACCGTCAGGCGGGAGGTCGGTGGCGCTTTTGTTGGGACTTTCGCCACGGGCTGATAGGGGATCGTGATCCGTATGTGGGTCCAAGGTGCCTGTCCATTCTTGGGACTCATTCTTGGGTCCCCAGCTGCTGTCGAACTGGCTCCGTCAAATGTGCCTGTCCCGTTAGGGGTCCGGTAGGGGGCCGTTAGGGCCCTCATCAAGTGTGCCTGTCCAGACCTCGATCCGGCGCGCTGCAGCTTGCGCGCGGTCTGTAGCGTGGCCTATTCGCCATTCAAAGTATGCCAGCTTGGAACATCTGCGTCGCGAGCCGGCATTCACCGGTAGCCGACCCGTCGTTGTTGCGATGCGGTCAGCCTGACCATGCTCCGAGCAGGATCGCCAAGTCGGACGCGTCAACCGCGCCATCGCCGTTCAAGTCGGCCGGATCGTCGGCGTTGCCCCACGCACCAAGCAGGATTCCGAGGTCGATCGCATCTACGGTACCGTCGCAGTTGAAATCGCCGAGGCTGAAAGACAGCGACGCGGGATCGCTCTCTACCTGGGCGTAGGTATTGGACACCACGCAGTCGTAGGTCCCGGCGTCGGAACCATGCGAGGTGGAGATGGTCAGGGTTGCCGTGTCAGCGCCGGAGATGATCGAGCCGTCGGACGTCGGGCCGTTGACGAGATCCGTCCCATTCCTGCGCCACGCGTAGGTGATCGGTCCTTCGCCGTCGGCGGCGACGCCAAACTCGACTGCGCCACCGACGCAGCCGGCGGTGTCATCGGGCTGGTCCGTGACCACGACGCGCGGGTCGCTCCACCAGTTGTCGACGATCGCGAAGTCCGCCGAGTCGGCCGAATACGAATCATCGGGCAGGATGAACACGGGCGCATCGGCTGGGAGGGCTACGTGGGCCGCGTGATAGACGCTGAAGTATTGGCCCGCACCGGTGTAGACGGCATAGGCCACGCCGATGTTCACAGGGACACCGACGGGCACGGTGAATGGCCCCACCGCAACCCGGCGAGCAAATGTGGCGTCCGAGCCGTCGAAGTTCACACCCTCCGAGAACACCCCCGTTCCGCAGCCGCTACCGACGAAATCGTGGTTCAGCCGGCCGCCGTCAAGCCACTGCTGAGTTGAAGGAAACCCGACTGCGAAGATGTGGGCCGTGTTGCTGCAGCAATAATCGGCTTCGTCGATCGAGGCGTCGATGTCGAAGGTCATCCAGACATTCGACATCTCGCTCACGCCGGTCGGGCCGGTGAATGTCACCCACCCGGATGCCCCGACCTTAGCTTGGCTTCCCATGTTGCCGTAGTTCCCGCCCCACGAGTGCTGGTCGATCGACAACACGCCGCGGCCGGCCAAGCCCTCCATCTCCCAGTCGACGATGTCGCCGGTCTGGCCGATGAAGGTGTTCTCGCAGAGGACGGGCGTCGGTTCATAACACTGGCCGTAGCCCGATTGGTCTCCGCCGACTTGGCCGCCCCAGAAGACCAAGTAACGCGATTCGTTCTGGGGTGCGTTTGGGGGCCAGAACAGATTGCCGTCGCACTGGGCATGTGCGGTTTGGGCGAGGCAAACTGCCAAGGCGGTGGACCCGAGGACCTGGGGTATTGGGCGGTTCATGTCTGGTGTTCCTTGTGAGGGCGAGTGGTTCAAGGCACGAGAATCGAGATCATCAGCGGCGACGATGCAGCAGCGCCAGCCGGCGCAAGCCGTGCGGGGCCACGCCGTCCGGCGCGGGCGGAGACGCAAAACGAGACGCAGCGCACCTGCCGCGATTCGGAGGTTCGGCTCACGCGGGATCCCTCGGCCCCACCTCGAAGGAGGTTGGTCACGTCCCACCGGGCCAGCCGCGCCTGAGTTCTGGGAAGCGCGAGGCTGGCGAGGAGTGTGATCAGGTCGTGGTTCATGTCGTTGTTCCCGCTCTCGATTGCGTCCGATTCGATCAGCTTGAGTACGGGAATGAGCGTCAGGTCCTCCCGGTCATCTAGGCCCGGGCATCCGATCTGGTGGACATCAACCCGTAGGAATCCCGGCCATTTCTTGATTCCCCTAGCCCGGATTATTCGTCACCGCATTGAAATCGAAGGCCTTCGTGTGCGTAGAGAGCTTTGGAACAAGCACTTTCCACGCGGCACGGAGGCCGTCGATGTCAACGCAGTCTGCCGATCGTATCTCGCTCCCGTTCGCCTCGCCACGCACAGCCGTCATGCGCAGGTCGGATGCGGCGCTGTCCACCGACGGGGGTCTGCTCGTCGTCCGGCAGTTCGACGAGCGCGTCGGATGGACGCGGCGGTTCGCCGAGCGCCTCGGCGACTCGCGCGCCGACCCCATCCACTCGGTCCTCTCCATGGCCCGCCAGCGCGTCTACGGCATCATCGCCGGATACGAGGACTGCAACGACCACGACGCGCTCCGTGACGACGCCGTCTTCAAGATGGTCGCCGACCGCCTCCCCGACGGCCCGGCCCTCGCGAGCCAGCCCACGCTCTCCCGGTTCGAGAACTCGGTGCCTGCCGGAGCGATCCTCCGGGCGATCGATCTCACGGTCCAGCTCGGCGTCGAGCGGCTCAAGCGAAAACACGGCGGCCGCGTGCCCGACGTCGTCACGATCGACGCCGACCCGACCGACGACCCGACCCACGGCCAGCAGCAGCTCACGTTCTTCCACGGCTTCTACGACCAGCACCAGTACTTCCCGATGGTCATGAGCGAGCCCACGACGAGGCACGTCTTCGTCGCGTGGCTGCGGCCCGGGAAGGTCGGCGCGGCGCTTGCGTCGAGGACGACCTCGAGCGCGTGGCCGCGGCGCTGCGGACCTCGAATCCCCAGACCCGACTGCATGTGCGGGCCGACGCGGGCGTCGGGAATCCCGCCCTCTATGCCTGGTGCGACGCGGGCGGACACGCGTTCTCCTGCGGAATCGGGCCGAACTCGAAGCTCAACGGCTGGGCCGAGCCGCTGAGGCGGCGGGCGGAGGAACAGTACGCCCGGTCCGGCACGAAGCAGCGGCTCTTCGCGGTGCGGCGCTATCGGGCGAGGTCGTGGAGCCGCGACTACGGGGTCATCGCGAAGGCCGAGTGCGGTGCGGAGGGCACGAACCTCCGCTTCATGGTGACCAACGTCAAGGTGCGGACGAAGGCGGCCGCGGAGGAGGCCTACGACGCGTACGTGAAGCGAGGCGAGAGCGAGCAGCGCAATGACGAGCTGAAGAACGGTCTCGCCGGCGACCGTCTCTCGTGTCACCGGTTCACGGCGAACTTCCTTCGCCTCCTGATGCACACGCTGGCGGCGAACCTGCTCTCGGCGCTGCGCGACGACGCTCGCGTGCCGCAGGAACTGCGGACCGCGCGACCCCAGACGTGGCGGACGAAGATCGTGAAGGTTGCGGCGCGGGTGACACAGACGACGCGGCGGGTGTGGATCGAACTGTCGTCCGGTTGGCCGCATTGGGAATTGCTGCGCGCGGTCGCGAGGCGCGCGACGGTGTGCGCTCGAGCGCCGTAGCGCGGGCGAGTCGAAGGGTGTGGCCAACCGCGCGACGCGAGCGGACGTCCCGGGGGTGGGGGGAGGTGCGCGCCGCGACGGGCGACATCAGCCGATTCTGGCGCTCCGAGCGAGCTGGACGAGCGTGAAGTCGGATCTGAGCCGCGATTCGTGGGGCTGACGAATAATCCGGGCTAGCACCCACCCCATTTCCGGGCGATGCATACGGCTGAGTTCAGACCCCACACGACCATCGCACCTGCGCGGGCTTGAGCCCCCGCAGGCGGGAATGGCTTGCGGATACGTTGTGAAGAAACCCTACCTTCTGGTACGCTTCAAACCGAGATCGGTCATGCCCTCGGGACCTCCAAGCCGAGATACTCGCACCACCCTGCTCGAGCGTCTACGCGACCCCGCGGATGCGGCCGCTTGGGAGCGATTCCACACGCTCTACTTCGACCTGATTGTCCGCTATGCGCGCAATGCGGGGCTCTCGCTCTTTGATGCGGAGGACATAGCCCAGGCGGTACTGGTGGGCTTCGTCAAGGCGGTGCGGACCTTCCGCTACGACCGCACGAGAGGCAGATTCCGGTCGTACCTGGGTCGATGCACCTCCAACGCCATTCTTCGGTTCAGGAGATGTCCAGAGTTTGCCCGCGCCGCTCTAGATGACCTTGATACCCCGGACTGCGGATTTGACAAGCCCGGGGATCACGGTGCCGACGCCGCGTGGGAACACGAATGGGTCGCGTTCCACTACCGGAAGGCTGTTGAGGCCATGCGAGAGCGGTGCAACCTCAAGTCGATAGAGGTCCTCAACGCCCACGCCCGGGGCTTGTCCGTGGCCCAGATCGCGCAGGTCCACGCCATGAGCGAGGACGCTGTGCATAAGACCGTCCAGCGCCTGCGGACAAGGCTCGCCGAGCAGATCGCACTTCAGATCCGGCTTGAGGACGATGGCTACACATGAGCCTACGCCAGAGCGTCCGGCGGAAGACCCGGCGCTAGACGCCGCCGCGCTCGACCCCGCAACCGCTGAGCTGTTCGGGCTCGGCGCGGAGCAGGATCAGTGGCGCAACCACCTCCGGGAAGCCGTGGATGCCCAAGCCGGTCCCTCCTTGCTGACTGGATACGAGATACTCGAGCCCATCGGCCGGGGTGGTCAGGGCGCTGTCTACCGCGCCCGACAGCCGGGCACCGGGCGGATCGTCGCCATCAAGCGGTTGTGCGCGAACGCGGCGATCGACCCCTCGGGCCGCGATCGCTTCCACCGCGAGATAGACGCGCTGACCCGCCTCTCGCACCCCAATGTCGTCACGGTGTACGCGGTCGAGGTCGTCGAGGGCCGGCGCGTGCTCATCATGGAGTATGTCGACGGACCACCAATCGACCGTTGGGCCGACCAGGCCTGGGTGACCGGGCACGCGCCGCTCCGCCACATCCTCGAAGCGTTCGTCGAAGTGTGCGCCGGGGTGTCCCACGGGCACCAGCGAGGCGTCGTCCATTGCGACATCAAGCCCGCCAATGTCCTGGTGGACTCGAACGACACGCCGCGGATTCTGGACTTCGGGATCGCGCGGATCGTAGCGGGCGACCGGGCCCCGACCTCGGGCTGGACGATGATCGGCTTCGCCGGTACGCCCGCGTACGCCGCACCGGAGCAGGCGACCGCAAGCCCGAGCGCGGTAGACACTCGCAGCGATGTCTACGCCCTGGGCGTGCTCCTCTTCCGCCTCGTAGCGGGCGTTGAACCCTTTGCTGGTACTGGCATCCCAGGCCTGGCGGGGATTGCGGCCATCGCCCACGCCCCGGCCAGAAGTGTGCCGAGCGTGCGCATGCACCGCCGCGCGGTCTCACGCGAGCTCGACTGGATCATCGCGCGCGCCTCGGCCCTCGACCCCGCCGATCGCTACCAGACTGCCGATGCGTTGGCCGACGACATCCGGCGATTCCTGGCGGTCCAGCCGGTGCTTGCACACCGACCAGACCCGATGTATGTGGCGTCCCGGTTTGTTCGTCGGAACCCGATCGGCGTGGGGCTGGGGGTCGCATCACTGCTGGCGGTGCTAGGAACAAGCGCTCTGGCCGTGACGCAGGCCTCTCGGCTAAGCATCGCCAATCAGCGGCTCGAGGAGGCTGTCGAATCGGCCGAGGCCGCCGGGGAGGAGGCCCGCACTCAGCGGGAAAGGGTGGAGACCGAGGCCGCAGCCCTTCGAAATACGACCGACGTGCTCTACCGGATGCTGGCAGGCGCCACGGTATATCCCGGAGGCTTCTCGCCGGCTGTCGATGAACCAATGCGCAACGCATACGCCTTGTTGCTGGAGGACCCCGCGGGTTCGATGTCGCCGGAGATCGAACTGGAACTGCGCTTCAAGTTTGGGATCACGCTCCGCGCCGCGGGCAAGTATGAACAGGGCATTGCCCAACTCGAGCGAGCGATGGTGCTGTCCCGAGCCGTCGACGCTCCCGATTCAGCGCGCCGATGGAAGATCATCGAACAAGCCAGTCGGTGCCTCATGAGCGCGCGGCGAATAGCAGATGCCGAACGCCTCTGTCGGGAGGCACTCGACGAGGTTGAGGGCAGACCCCCCGGCGACTTCACGGCGATGATCAAATACCAATTCGCCATCCTAGCCGCTGCCGGAAACGGTCCGAAGGAGGAGTTTCGCTCGCTGGCAGTGGATGTCGTGCAATCGAAGTTACGGGGCGAGTTCTCCTGGCATAGGATTTATCGCCTCTACGAGGAGTTCGCTATCGTCGCGGCAGAGCGCGGGTGGCACGATCTGGCCGAGGCCTTCGCTCGCCCGGCGGCTGATGCTGCGGCCGAAGACGGCCGCGGCGCGAGCGTGATCGCTCGCATGCACACGCATCACGCCGAGGCGCTCCTCCGACTCGATCGGTATGAGGAGGCCGAATCGATCGCTCGTCTGGCATCCGAGTCCATGCTGAAGTCGACAGGCCCAGGCGACGAAATCGCCCATCGCGCACTCGTGGCCCACGCCGCCGCGCTTCATCGCCTTGGCCGCTTCCGAGAGGCCGCGACCCGTTGGGAACTGGCGTCTCGGCGCCCGCTGACCTTCCGCGACGCCGAGCGGGCGGCCGCGCCTATTGTGCTCCGACTCGCCGCGGCGCAGTTCGGCGCCAGGAACCCGGAACTGGCACGCAATACCCTCCGGCGCGCCCTGGCTGCGCTCGACAGCAATCACGCCGAGGAACTGGCTCAGGATGTCGAGGTGCGCCTGAAGGCGGCAGGCTGGCAGGTGGGACCGTCGCTCGCCAGGCAACTTGAGAACATGCCCACAGCGGTGGGTGAACCACTGACACGCACACTTCCGTGATCATCCGTGGCATGGGGACAACATAGCGCCAGGCCCGGCCGAGGCAAGAGGGGAGAGTGAAAGTCCGACAGGCTCCTAGCCCGGATTATTCACTGCCTGACTCGATCGGTGCCAGGATCGGTCGGTGGGTTCGGTCGGTGATTCTCGAGTTTCTGAGCGATCCCGATCGCCACGAAGGATCAGCAGACTGCGCCAGCGCGGCATGACGCGGGCTCGCCCGCCGGGCGAGGCGGGGCGTGAATAATCCGGGCAAGGAGCACGGCGCACCGCGTTCGCCTCATGACGGCGGCCGAGGCGTGGTGACGATGGTCAGCGTTTTCCGCAGGCGTTCGATCGCCCTCGACGTCGCCTTCCGCACCGCCTCGGGCGTCGAGCCGCAGCGTTCGGCGGCTTCCTCATGGCTCACCCCCTCGGCCGACCAGGCGATCAGTTCGCGATCGCGCGGTGGAAGGAGGGCCATGGCCTTGGTGACCGCAGCGAGCTCCTCGCGACGTTGGGCAAAGGTGCGAGGCCCAATTCCGGGCGAGCGTGGGCCGGTCGTTGCGCCTTGGGTGAGCCGCAGGACCGGCGCGCCGCAGCGCTTCAGCGCGAACCAGTGATCACGCCGGGCATGGAGATGGCGACGGGCGATCTGAAGGAGCCAGCCCCGGAACGCATCCTCGCCCTGCCAGGCAAGGCTGGGCAACGATCGCAGCGCTTCCTGCTGGATGCCGGCCACGAGGTCCTCGACCGACTCGAAGCGCAGGAGGGCGACGCCCGCATCGCGACGGGCGAGCTCGGCGAGAACCGGACTCGCCTGGGCAACCCTCGATTCGAGATCGGATGGACTCATGGTGGGGGAGCCTGGGAACGGCGGCGGGCGACCAGCCGGAGGCCCACGGTATCGGAAGGGGAGTTGGTTGGTCGGCCGTTGGCGAAGTAGACCCGGAAGGAGAGCAGGTCCCCGTAGGCCCACGATCCGCCAGCGTGCTTGCGGTGCCCGACGTCCTCGCGCCACCAGTCGTCAACGTACTCGCTCACGTTGCCGATCAGGTCGCGGACGCCCAGCACGGACTCGTCGCGAGGGAAGGCGAGGACCGGAGACGGCGTCGGTCGTTCGTGGGAGAAGACCGACGAGGCCCACTTGGGGCGCCATTGCGAGCCGGTAATGAACTCCGAACCGGTGGCGACGGCGCAGGCGGCCATCCAGTCGTCGAAACGAGGCAGTGCAAAGGTCCATGGCTCGCCGGCGGCGGCGGCCTGCTCGGTGCGCCACGTCGCATACGCCACCGCATCATCCCAGGAGATGCCCAGCGCCGGCCATTGGGCCTGCCAGTCGGGAGGAATCCGATAGAGGCCATCCGCGCCGCGGATGCAGTGCACGCCTTCCACTCCGCTGCGTGGAACGAGAATCGATTCGTTCGAGGCCCGGATCGCTTCCAGCGTCTTGGGGTCGTTGACGAACGCCAGGTACTCGGTCACGGTCACCTCGCGCTCCATGATCCAGGTATCGATCGGCCATCTCGTCGGAAGCGGAAGGAAGCCGGGCGGAGCATCGCCTGCGGCGGGGAGCATGATCCGCAGCGGTCCGCGCTGGTTTCGAACGCTGCGAACGGCGAGGCGCGTGGTCTGGTAGCCGGGAGCGTCCGCGACGAGGACATAGTCGCCGACGCTGGGTTGGATCGATGTCGCCTCGAGGCGGGCGCTGGCGATCCGCGGCATCGGTCGCGTCGTCTCCTTGCAACGTACCGCGCGATCCGCCTCCTCGAGCGTGACCACTTCGGTCCCTGAATCGGTGACGCGCTCCACGGTGGTTGTGTGCGAAAGCCAAGCCTGGCCGTCACTCGGCGCAACGAGCGCGACATCTGCGATCCGCACGCCATCCAACGCGACGATGCAGTCGTGTTCCCTGATGCGCGGTCCGGCGCTAAGCGCCTCGAGCGCCCACGTGCCGGCGGGCAATTCCATCGGGGTGCGATACGGGGCCGGGACGAGGCGTGGCTCGGCATCGGGATCGAGATCGCGGGCATCGACGAGCCGGAAAAGATAGAGGCTCGCATTCGGAGGATCCACGACGATGTCAAAGTGCGTGCCCCGCTCAAGGGCAGCGATCACGGTTCCGTCGGGATCATGCTCGCGGATGAGACGCCTGAGCGTAGCGGCTGCGGCGACGTCCTCGCGGCGGCGGGCGTCTTCGTATTGGGCGATGTAGAGCCCCTGGCGGACGCGGAGGAGCCGAGCCGGATCGCTGCCGAGCCGCTCCGCTGCGGCTAACAGTTCGAGCGCCCGGTCGACATGGGCATCGCGCTCCAGGCGCCGGAGCGCGACCTCGTGCTCGAGACCTTCCAGTTCGCGGTCTTCCTCGGCGGAGAGATGTCGTTCGAAGCGGCTGGGCGCAAGGGCCGCCCGGCGCGACTCGACCGCGAGCGCCGCATCGACGGCCGCCTTGAGGCTTGTGACATGCGAGGCCGCCTCGCGGAGCGTTTCGTCCGCGCTGACCCGACGCTCACGATCAATGGAAACGCGCTGGGCAATGAGGAGCACCGCCGCCACGAGAACCGCGACGGCGGCAACGGAGAGAAGCGCCCGGTGCCGGCGGGTCTTGCGGACCAGCGATCGCAACGCTCCGTCGGGACGGGCTGCGATCGGCCGAAATGTGAGGAGCGCGTCGAGGTCGTCGCGCAGCGCCGCGGCCGACGGATAGCGGCGGAGCGGGGACTTTTCCATCGCCTTCATCGTCACCGTCTCAAGGTCGCGGGAGATGTTCGCGGCGACCGAGCGAAGTCGCGGCGGATCCTCGTGGAGGATCGCAACGAACATGCGTTCAATCGATGCGGCATCAAACGGCGGTCGCCCCGCGAGGCACTCCCACAGCAGGATGCCGACGCCATACACATCGCTGACCGGGTCGTCGGGCAGGGCGCCTTCCTGCTTCGCCCCGATCCGCTCCGGGGCCATAGCGTATGGTGAGCCGACGATGCTCTCGGAGATCGTGATCGGGCGATCCGATCCGGAAGCGCCGTCTCGTGCGCGGGCGATGCCGAAGTCGACCAGCATCGCTCGGTCATCCTCAGCGGCAATGAGGACATTGGAGGCCTTGACGTCGCGATGGACGATGTCGCTGTCGTGGGCGCACTGGAGCGCATCGGCGATGTCGCGGGCCCATCGCACGACCCGCTGCGGCGCCAGCGGCCGTCCGGACTCCCGCGCCTCGCGGACGATTTCGTCCAGCGGACGGCCCTCGATCAGCTCCATGGCCAGGTAGCGCACGCCGTCGGCGCTGCCGATGGAGAGAAGCGACACGATGTTGCGATGGCGCAGTCTCGCGACCGAGCGGGCCTCGCGCTCGAAGCGGGCCTGAGCGGTGCTCGCTCCGGCGACCTCGGGCCGAAGCAACTTGATCGCGACAAGCCGCTCAAGAGCCACATCGACGGCACGGTAGACCAATCCCATGCCGCCCTCGCCCAGGAGCGATTCGATCCGAAAACCGCCAAGGGTCTTGCCAAGCCAGGGATCCTGACCTGCCGGAAAGGTCCCGCGAGCGCCGCGGATCGCTTCAAGCCTGCCGGCGAGACTCGTGTCCCGGACGCCATGACGGGCAAGGAAGGCCATCGCCGGCTCGTCACGGCCCTCGCTGATGGCGTCCAGAAACGCGTCGAACAGGGACTCTCGGTCCTCGTCCGTCGCCCGTTCCGGATCGCGATCGGGAGCGTCGCTGGCCATGCGGTTGTTGTAACACGCCCGGCACAGCGACGGCCCGGCGAGTTCGGCGTTTCAGCCGGGTTGTCGGCCGCGGCATGCGGGCGTCACCCAATCCGCTCGGCCAGCCACCCGCGGACCGAATCGATCGCGATCCGCTCCTGGGCTTGGGTGTCGCGGTGCCGCACCGTGACCGTGTTGGTCGTCAGCGACTCGCCGTCGATCGTAAAGCAGTAGGGGGTGCCAGCCTCATCCATGCGGGCGTAGCGCTTGCCGATCGACTGCTTCTCGTCCATATCGATCGTCCAGGTCTTGCGGAGGTCGCGCCAGAGCCGCTCGGCCACTTCGGGCATGCCGTCCTTGTTGACCAGCGGGAAGATGCCGGCCTTGGTCGGGGCCATGCGAGGGTGGAACTTCATGTAGACCTTGCTCGCCCGGCTCTCGTCGGGCGTGTAGGCCTCGCAGAGGAGGGCAAGCGTGCCGCGGTCGGCGCCGGCCGAGGGTTCGATCACGTGCGGGAAGTAGCGCTCGTTCTTCTCCTGGTCGAAATAGCGCATCTTGTCGCCCTTGCCGCAGTGCGTCGCGTGGGCCTTGAGGTCGAAGTCGGCGCGGTGGGCGATCCCCTCGAGCTCGCCGAACCCAGGATCGGTGAAGGGAAACTTGTACTCGATGTCGCTGGTGCCGGCGCCTTCCTTCGCGTAGTGGGCGAGCTCGTCGCGATCATGCTCGCGAAGCTGGAGATTCGAGCTCGTGAGCCCGATCGACTGCCACCAGTTGAAGCGATAGTCGCGCCAGAAGGCGTACCACTCGTTGGCGGTCTCGGGCTTGATGAAGAACTCGATCTCCATTTGCTCGAACTCACGGCTGCGGAAGGTGAAGTTGCGCGGCGTGACCTCGTTGCGGAAGGCCTTGCCGACCTGGGCGATGCCGAAGGGCACCTTCACGCGACTCGTGTCGACGATATTCCAGAAGTTGGCGAAGATGCCCTGGGCCGTCTCGGGGCGCAGGTACGCCTTCGAGTTCTCGTCCCGCACCGCGCCGCAGTGGGTCTCGAACATGAGGTTGAACATGCGCGGCTCGGTGAGCGTGCCGGTCTCCTTCGCGTGCGGGCCGATCGCCCGGGCTCGGTCCTCGGCAGTGAGAACAACGAAGCTGCGCCGGACATGCACCGCCGGATCGAGGGCATCGCGACGCTCGTACTTGGTGAGGCTCTTCTCCGCCTTCGCCATCTGCTCCTCATCGCCGTCCACGTAAACGTAGAGACGCGCATCGGGGGCGGTTGAACCAAGGGCGACGAGGTGATCCGCGCGGTAGCGCTCCTTTGACTCGCGGCAATCGACCATCGGATCGTTGAAACCCCCGACGTGACCGCTGGCGACCCAGGTCTTCGGGTTCATGATGATCGTGCAGTCGACGCCGACCATGTCGATCGGCTTCCCGTCCGGACCGACCAGCTCGCGGTGGACGATGTCGTTCCACCAGGCGTTCTTCAGGTTCCGCTTGAGCTCGGCGCCGAGCGGGCCGTAATCCCAAAAGCCGTTGATGCCGCCGTAGATTTCGGAGCTCTGAAAGATGAAGCCGCGGCGGCGGCAGAGGGAAACGATGTCGTCCATTCGGCTCATGGCTGGGTCCGTTCACGCGAGTCCGCGGCCCGTGGTCTTTGGGCCGCCGAGGAAAAGAATGGAGATGGTACCGTTCCCTTCGAAGGAGGACACGGCATGCGATTCGATGGACTTGACTGCGTGGTCACCGGCGGCACAGGCGCCCTAGGTACGGCGGTGGCGGCCCGGCTTCTTGCGGCGGGGGCCCGCGTGCATGTGCCGTGGATTCTGGAATCGGAACTCGAGCGGTTTCCGCTGCGGGCGAACGTGGCGCTCTCGAAGGTCGACCTTCAGAGCGAGGCCGACGTGGGCGAGTATTACCGCTCGCTGCCCGGACTCTGGGCCTCGGTGCACGTCGCCGGAGGCTTCTCCATGTCGCCGATTGCCGAGACCAGCGGCCAGGAGTTTGAGCGGTTGTTCCGGCTCAACGCGACCACCGCGTTTCTCTGCTGCCGCGAGGCGGTACGGGCAATGCGGCGAAGCGGACGCGCCGGCGGGCGCATCGTGAATGTCGGGGCCAGGCCGGCCGTACGACCGGTCGGTGGGATGATCGCCTACAGCGTGAGCAAGTCGGCCGTGACCGCGTTGACCGAGTCGTTAGCCGAAGAGGTCAAGGGTGAGGGCATCCTCGTGAACGCCGTCCTTCCTTCGATTATGGACACGCCCGCCAATCGCGGTGCGATGCCAGCGGCCGACCACGCCTCATGGCCCAAGGCAAGTGATGTCGCTGAGGCAATCGCCTTCCTGGCCTCCCGGGAGAACGCCCTGACCAGCGGTGCGCTGGTTCCGGTCTTCGGTCGCGGGTAGCGCGGCGGTAGGATGTCCCCATGGGACAGAAGAAGCGATCGGCGAAGGGTGCGGCCCGACGGAAGCAGACCTCGAAGGCGGGGCGGAAGGACCGTCCGAAGACGGGTACGCCGAAGGCAAGCCGATCGAACAAGGCTGTTGCGGCAAGTGCGCCAACGGGGCGAGGCACGAAGACCAGCGCGAAGCGAAGCCAGGGTGGCGGCGAACGCCGGCCGCGCCAGACGAGCACCTCGCGGGCCCCAGTGGTCATTGACGCGGTGGTGCACGCCGAGACCGTCGACCAGCGGGCGACTTTCGAGGCCGCAACCCAAGCGACTCGCTCATGGGTCCTTCTTGATGAGGGATTCTCGGCGTCGCGTGGCGAAGAGCGGATGGACGCCTTGGCCATGGCCCGATTGCGGGCCCACGTCCTGGTGATGCGGCACGGTCGCTTCGCCCAGGGCGACCTGTACTCCTCGTTGGCCGAGGACGCGGAAGCCCTGGTCGGCGAGCACCTGCGGGCGTGGATGAACGCGCTGCCCGCCAACGAGGTCGCCCGGATCGTCCTTTGCGCCCACGATGTCTTCGCTCCCGAGGAGGAGACGCTTCGCCTCGCCCGCCATCAGGCCGGCTGGTGGCTGGCCAATGGCGTCTATCCGATTCACGTCCTCTGGGAGAGCGGCTTCAACGAAACGTTAGGGCAACTCCTCGACGCCGCCCGCACCCGGGTCCTCGGACCTAACAGTTCGCTCGAGGGCGGGGTTGACCCGCTGCTTGAGGGAGCGGTGCGGGTCCTCGGCGGCCCGACGCTCTGGGCCGGCGTGAAGCGAGGTGCGGAACGGGCCTTCGACGGCGATGGCGGCGGTCGCCGGCTCCTGAACCTCCTGCGCGACGAACTCGCCAAGGCTCCGCGGCCGGTGGAACTGCACCTGATCGCCGACGGCGCCGGTGCGGGCTTCCAGGGGCAGGTGATCCGTCACTTGGCCTCCAACCGGATGCTCCCCGCCCGAACCCTGTCGCTCCTCGCCCCCGCCATGTCGGTGGGCGAGTTCCGGGGCTCCATCGCGCCCTTCATCGGCTCGGCGGTACGTCACCTCAGCCTCTTCACGCTGGCCCGCGACCTCGAACGGGCGGAACGCTGCGGCTGCTACGGGAAGAGCTTCTTGTCGCTCCTGCGCGGCTCGCTCGAGGAAGCGACCTCCGCCGAGGTGCTCGGCCTCGAGGAGAGCCTGCGGCGCAGCCCCGACGTGGCCCGGCTTTTTGGCCTGGCGGGCGCGAGCGGCGCCCCAGGCGAGGCCCTCTTCGCGGGCATTGCCCCGGGCATCACCGAAGCCGGCACGACGTCGGGCTTCGTCGATGACACCGCCACCATGAACAGTGCGCTGCGGCGCGTGTTGGACCAACCGTTAGGTGGGATCATCGGCTACCAGCCGGTGGGGAGTGGCCCGCGCAGCCCCGAGTCGACGCTCGACCGGCGCCTCGAAGAGGAGTTCGATCGCCGAGGCATCGACTTCGCGTGGGTGCGGGCCCGGCTGCTTGCCCCGAGCGTGCCGAGCGAGAACGCCACTTGGACCCGCGAGTCGGTCGCCGAGGATGTCGACGACGTGACGCCGGTGCAGCCATCGGTCGATCTCGAGCCGTGCGAATGTGCGGCGGATGGGCTTGAGGGCGATGAGCTCCGCTGGGCGGGCAACGGTGTGCCCCACGTCGAGGTGCTGGTGACATCGCCCGAGACGCTCTCGGCAAGCGACGCGGTCACCATCGGGCGACAGGATGCCCGTCCGGCCATCGCCTCGCGCGAGCCGGGCGCATCGTTCGGCGGCGAGGAAGGAACTAGGCGGGCCCTCTGCATCGGCATCGATCGCTACGCCGGTCGTCCGCTCAACGGGGCCACGGCTGATGCCCTCCTCTGGAACGAGACCTTCGCCCGCCTCGGATTCGAGACCCGCGAGCCGCTTCTCGACGCCGACGCCACACGGTCAGCGGTCCTCGCTGGCATTCGAACGATCCTCGGCGAGTCGCAAGCCGGCGACACGGTCGCGATCCACTTCTCCGGTTGCGGGGCGATGGTCTGCGACGCGTGGGAAGAGGAAGGGGCCGACGGCCCGGGGCGGCTCTTTGAGGCACTCGTGCCCTTCGACTTCGACGGTGGGGCCTTCATTCTCGGCGGCGACTTGGCCGAACTCCTCCGCGACGCACCGGAAGGCGTGCATGTTTCGATCGTCCTCGACTGCTCCTTCGCCGGTGGAACGAGCCGGATCCACGGCGCCCATCTCGGTGAGGATCGGGAGGAGACGCCTGATGAGGACGCCGAGCGCGACACCGACATCGATCCCCTTCGGCGCACCATGCGGGTGAGCGAATCGTTAGGTGCCCGGCATGTCGCCTTCCGTCGCCGGATGGGCCAGCTCCTTCGGCCCGGTGCCGGTTGGGACGAGTCGCCTGCCGGGGCGAGCGCCCTCTTCTTTCTCGCCGCCCGCGCCGACGAATGCGCCTGGGAGCGTGACGGCTACGGCGACTTCTCCCTGGCGGCGACACGGATCCTGCGGACCGACGCCGCCGCGAACGGAAGCCATCGCCACGCGGTCGGACATGGACTCACCAACGAGGGGTTCCTCGAGGCCGTGCGCGAGATCCTCAGCGAGTCGTCGGCGCAACGTCCCGAGCTTCAATGCCTCGGTGTCTCCCGCGCCGCGCCGATCTTCCGCGTCCAGCGGTCCGTGTCCGCTCCGTTGGCGAAGTGATTCGCGGTAACGCCGTCTGCCAGCGTGAGCAGACCTACTTCGTCCCGGACCGGAGATTGAGCAGGGTGAAGAACTCGGCTCGGGCCGCCGGATTGGTCAGGAAGATTCCGTGCAGCTTGCTGGTGGTCGTGATCGCTCCTGGCTGACGCACGCCGCGATAGCACATGCAGAAGTGCTTGCACTGGAGAACGACCGCGACGCCATGCGGCTGGAGCGCCTGCCAGATCGTGCTGGCGATCTGGGCGGTCAGCTTCTCCTGCACCTGAAGGCGCTTCGAGTAAATGTCGACGACGCGGGCCAGTTTCGAGAGTCCGGTGACCTTGCCGTTGGGGATGTACCCAACATGGGCGGTTCCCACGAAGGGGACCATGTGGTGCTCGCAGTGGCTGTGGACCTCGATGTCCTGAAGGAGGACCAGCTCGTCGTAGCCCTCGATCTCGGTGAAGGTCCGGGCCAGCGGCTCGGTGGGATCCTCGTGGTAGCCCCAGAAGTGTTCCTGCCACGCTTTGACGACCCGCTTTGGCGTATCGCGCAGGCCTTCACGGTCCGGATCCTCGCCGATGAAGCGGAGGATCGCCTTCACGTGCTCCATCGCTTCCAGCGACTTCGTGTCACTCAACTCTGGCTGGTGCATGGGCGGAGTGTAGGCTCTGTTGGAAAGCCCCGCTGGCGTCGAGCGAAGGGGACGGCCCGCTCGTGGCGTCCCCCTTCGCTCGTTGGCTGACGCAGGGTTTTCAAACAGAGCTACGTCAGAGCCATCGCTTCCACCACGCGACGATTTCGTCGAGCCGGTGAACCCGGAGATCCGCCGGTCCGTTGCGGCTCATCCCGTGGCTGGTGGTCACCGGATACCGAACGAAGCGGCAGGGCACGCCCTGCAGCGCGAGGGCGGAGTGGATCTCTTCGGACTGCTCGATGTTGCAGCGCAGGTCGCCTTCGCTATGGATGATGAGCGTCGGCGTCGAGACGCCCTTGAAGTGGGCGATGGGGCTCCGGTCCCACAGGCGCTCGGGCCGATCGAAATTCGCGCCTGGCCAGTATTCATCGGGCACCTGCACGAAATCGGAATTGCCTCCCATGCTGAGCAGGTTCGAGACGCAGCGATCGGTGATGGCGGCGCGGAAGACCTTGGTGTGGGCGATTGCCCAGTTGGTCATATATCCGCCGTAGCTGCCGCCCATGATGCCCATGCGTTTCGGGTCGACGCCGCGAAGGCCTTCCATGAATCGCGTCACGGCCTGGATGTCGACCCAGTCGCGATCGCCCCAATTTCCGCGGATCGCCGCGCAGTGATCGCGACCGTAGCCCTTGCTGCCGCGCGGATTCGAATAGACCACGACGTAGCCTTGGGCGGCCAGAAGCTGGAACTCGTGGAAGAAGACGTTGCCGTACTGGGCGTGCGGTCCGCCGTGGATCTCGAGAACCGCGGGGCGTCGGCCGCCCTTGGTCGTCGGCGCGCCGGCGGGCGGTTCCATGACCCACAGGTGAACGCGTGCTCCATCCTCGGCGGTGATCCAATGTTCGGTCGGCTTGGAAAGTTCAAGCTCGTCCAGCAGCCGGGCGTTGAAGGAGGTGAGCGGCTGCCACGCCGCTGACTTACGCCCGATGCGCAGGACGCCCACCTCGGGCAGCGTGACCGGATCGGTGCGCGTCGCGGCCAGCAGCGTGCCGTCTCCGGAGAGATTTCCGAGGCTGAACTCGCCGCCCGCTTCGGTGAGGAAGCGAGGGGCGCTCCCGTCCAGATCGACGGCGATGAGGTGGCCTGAACCATGTCGTCCGATGCGGGCGAGCACCGAACTCGAATCGTCGCTCCAACGGATCGAGGCCTCGAAGGTGCTGTCGGCGCAGTCGGAGAGCGTGGCTGCCGCGAGGCAGAGGTCGTGTCCGTGGGTCAGGCTGCGCGGCTCCCCGCGCGCGGGCAACGCAACCGAACGACGCTTCCTCCCCGAAGAGGAAGCCGCGACCGGTGCGGCGCAGGTCCAGAGCTCGAGATTCTCCGTCGAGTAGATGCCATCGCGTCCGGTGCGCCCGGCCCACGCCAATCGCGAGCCGTCGGGCGACCAGGCGACCGAACCCTTCGGACCGATCGGGAGTCCTGGCACCGATATGATGCGCTCGGAGGCGAGGTCGTACAGGACGATCTCTGACTTCCATGGCTTGAATAGGGCGTCGGGAGCGCGGTTGGTGGTGATGGCCAATCGCGCACTGTCCGGCGACCAGGCGACATCCATCACGCCCATCTGATCGTCGCCATAGACCATCCGGTCGCGGCCGTTGCGGGCGTCAACCAAGTGAATGGCGAAGCGGGTCTCTCCGAACCAGCCGTCGCCGTCGAGTTTGCACCAGCGATGCTCGAGGACGCGCGGCGGTTCGCTCGCCCCGCTGAGTTCGCGGGCCCGCGTTGCGGCACGAGTGCGGTCGGGTTCGCAGGGGCGGAAGGAGACCGCCAACATACTGCCGTCGGGAGACCACGAAAGCAGCTTGATCGTCCCCTCGCCGAAGCGGGTGATCGCGCGGCCTTCGCCTCCCAGGCGGTCGATGATCGCAATCTGCGATGGCTTGTCGTCGGCGCCGCGCACGAAGGCGATGGTGTGCCCGTCGGGACCAATGCGCGGTTGGGTGTCGCGAAGGCCGGTGGTCAGGGGGCGAGGGGGGCTCTTGCCGTCAGTCGCCACCCGCCAGAGGGAACTCTCCGAGCGATTACGGTCGCCGATCACCTTGCGGACAAAGACGACCTCGTCGCCGGCTGGGGTGACCTGCGGGTCAGCCACACCGGTCATGCAAAGAAGATCCCCGGCAACGATTGGCCGCCTATGTCGCTTCTTGTCATGTCCCTTGGAACGAAGGTCGGAGGAGCCCTTCTTCAGGGCGGCCTCGAAGGGACGGTTCGACTGCTTCGGCTTCGGCATGGGTACGTCTCGTGAAACGGAGTGGCTCCGATGCTACCATCGCCGCCCATGAATCACTCGTCGGGCGCCGGCCCTTCGCATGTCCCACCGCAGGTCGCGCGTGGCGAGCGTCCCCAGCAGATCGTGCATCCCGATTGGGTGTGGGTCGACGGGCGTCTGGAGCGAGGTCGCGCGGTCGGGATCGACGCCCAAGGCCGCATCGCCTCGATCGCGCCGATCAGTGGCCCCTCAACGCTGCGCCTTCCCGGCAAGGCCCTCATTCCCGGTTTCGTGAGTGCCCACTCACACGCGTTCCAGCGCGGCCTGCGCGGGGCGACCGAGCGGTTCGCCGCGGCGGGCGAGTTCTTCCGCTGGCGAGAGGCGATGTACGCCCTCGTCGAGCGACTGACGCCGGACCTCTGTTACGAGCTTTCTCGCGAGACGTTTGCGGAGATGCTCACCTCGGGCATCACCAGCGTCGGCGAGTTTCATTACGTCCGTCATCACTTGCCGAAGGACGGAAGCGAAGGAAGCGAGGATCTCCGTTACGCCTTCGACGCGAGCGTGCTTGCCGCCGCGAAGGACGCGGGCATCCGAATGACGCTCCTCCACACCTGCTACATGCAGGGTGGATTCGGGACGCCGCTTGCCGGTGGGCAGATCCGCTTTCGAACACGCGACGAGCGGGACTACTGGGACCGCTTCGATCGCCTCGTCGCCAGCGCCCATCCAGCGACCCAAGCGATCGGTGCGACCGCCCACAGCGTGCGGGCCGTTCCGATCGACGCGATCCAACGTCTGCACGCCGAGAGCGTCCGTCGCGGATGCGTCTTCCACATGCACGTCGAGGAGGTTCGGAAGGAGATCGAGGACTGCATGGCTGCCCATGGCAAGCGGCCGATGCAACTTCTGCTGGACCGTCTGGCGATTGACCGACGGTTCACCGCGGTCCACTGCACGCACACCTCGGCCGAGGATTTGGCCCGCTTCGCCCAGACCGGCGCCACCGTGTGCCTCTGTCCGCTGACCGAGGGAAATCTCGGCGACGGCATCTGCGACGTCGCCACCATTCGCCGTTCGCGGGGAGCGATCGCCTTCGGCAGCGACCTGAACAGCCGGCTCGCCCCGACCGAGGAATTGCGCTGGATTGAATACGTCCAGCGCGTTCGCCACGAGATGCGCGGCGCGGTGATCGATGCCAACGGCGACTGCGGGGCGGCGCTGCTTTCCATCGGCACGTCCGAGGGCGCCCGATCGATTGGCGTCGACGCGGGCGAGATCGCTGTCGGGAAGCTTGCCGATTTCGCCCTCGTGGACCTCCAGCACGCGACCATGCTGAACTGGACGCCGGAGACCTTTGCGTCGCACCTCATCTTCGGTGCGGGCACCAGCGCGGTCTGCGGGGTCTGCGTCGGCGGGGCTTGGCGGATTCGGCGATGAGCGGGCATCGCATCGGGATCGATCTTGGCGGCACGAAGATCGAAGTCGTCGCGATGGACGAGGGGCATCGGGAGCTTCACCGGGAGCGCGTCGCGACACCGAAGGGCGAGTACGACGGGACGATCGAGGCGATACGCGGGCTGGTCGCAAGGGCCGAAGCGACACTCGGCCGGGTCCATTCGATTGGCATCGGCACGCCCGGGTCAACATCACCGGCGTCGGGGCTGCATCGCAACTCCAACTCGATCTGCCTCAACGGACGTCCGCTGCACGCCGATCTCGAGCGGGCTCTCGGTCGGCCGATCGCCTTCACCAACGACGCGAACTGCTTCGCCCTGAGCGAGGCGTCGCTGGGTGCCGCTCGCGGGACGAAGGTCGTCTTCGGCGTGATCCTCGGTACGGGCGTGGGCGGAGGTGTCGTCGTGGACGGACGTGTCGTCCATGGGCGCAACGGCATCGGCGGCGAGTGGGGACACTCGCCGCTTCCCTGGCGGCCGGGGCATGGCGAGGCACCGGATCTGGCGGGGCGTCCCTGCTACTGCGGCCAGTGCGGATGTCGCGAGCAGTTCCTCTCGGGTCCCGCGATCGAGGCTGAGTATCTCCGCGACGGCGGCGAGGCGTTGGCCCTGGCCGAGATCGCTCGCCGTGCCGAGTCCGGCGATGCGCGTGCGGCAGCGGCCATCGAGCGTTTCTGCACTCGGCTGGCCCTCTCGCTTGCGGATGTGGTGAACCTGCTCGATCCAGACTGCATCGTGCTCGGGGGAGGTGTGAGCAACCTTCGGGCGATCGAGAGCGAGGTGCCCAAGCGCGTCGCCCAATTGGTCTTCAGCGATACCTTCACGACACCCATCGTGCGGGCTGCGCTGGGCGACTCGAGCGGCGTCTTCGGCGCGGCGCTTTTGGCGAATCCCAGCGCCGAGTGACCCTTCCTACAGCCGATCGGCCGCAAACATCGTCGTATCAAAGCAAGGCTTCTCGCCGAAGAGGAGTTCCGCTGCGGCCTTGCCGGTGACGGGGCCGAGCGTCATGCCCAGCATCGCGTGGCCGCCGGCGATGAGGACTCCCGGGGCGGCCTTGGTAAAGCCGAGGATCGGCATGCCGTCGCTCGTGCAAGGCCGGTAGCCGGCCCACTCGGCGGTGGTCTTGGCTTGCTCCAGCCCCTTGAGGTATCGCTCGGCGCCCTTGGGAAGCATAGCGAGCCGCTCGCGCCGCCAGGGCTGATCGAGTCGATCGATCTCGAGCGTGCCGGCGAGGCGCAGCTCGTTGCGCATCGGCGTCGCGGCGATGAAGGTCTCGTGCAGGACGAGGCCGGTCGAGGGGAGGGCGGGCAGGTCCCGCAACTGGATGTGGTAGCCGCGAGCGCCCATGAGCGGGATGCGGACGCCTAACAGTTTGCCCAAGCCGTCCGACCAGACGCCGGCGGCGAGGACCACGGCGTCGGCCTCAACGATCTCGCCGCCGCGCAGGCGCACGCCGCCAACCGAGCCGGAGATGCTGCGCTCGAAGCCGACGACCTCGGCGCCGTCGCGCAGTGTCGCCCCGCGTGTTGCCACGGCCCGGGCTAGGCCGACCAGGAAATCGGCCGGGTGGGCGTGGGCCGAGTCGGTGTAGTGGATCGCGCCGGCGACCTCGTCGCGGATGATCGGATCGCGCTTGCGGAGCTCATCGCCGGTGAGCCGCCGATAGGAATAGCCGTAGCGCACGAGGTCCTTCGCCTCATGCTCGGCGGCTTCCATGTTCTCGGGATTCAGGACGACGTCGAGCCAGCCGTCACGGGCGTAGTCGCAGTCGATCGACTCCTCGCGGATCATCTCCTCGTAGATGGAGAGCGTCTTGAAGCCCATGTCACAAAGGACCGCCATGCAGCGGTCCAAATGCCGTTGGTTGCAGTGCCAATGGAAGTTCCACATCCACGAGAGAAGCGACCAGTCGGGCCGTGGTCGGATGTAGAGCGGGCTGGTCGCGTCGAACATCCACTTGAGGCCGCGCCACGAGACGCCCGGCCGGGTCAGCGGATAGTGGCCAATCGAGAGGAGTCCGGCGTTCCCGCAACTGGCACTCTGGCCGATCGGCTCGCGATCGAGCAGTGTGACGCGAACGCCGCGCTTCAGGAGGTGCCAAGCGGTGGAGAGCCCGACGATGCCGGCGCCGACGATGACGACACGGCGTGGCGGCTGGGGAAGTGACATGGCTGGTGCGAACGGCGCGAGCGGGGGAGGCACGTTCCTCACATCCCGGTTCGGCGCGGGTGGATCGGAAAGGGGCGATTGTAGAGGGTTGCGGCCTGCCGTATGGTGCGGTTCATGAACGAGCACGGATGGACGACGCAGGCCGGCCTGGGAATGGTGGGGTCGTGAGCCGCACAACGGATCCCGGGGCGCTTGGCGCCGGTGCCGAACCCGCGACCCCGATTGGCTTAGGCATCGTCGGCGCGGGTGCGATCGGCACCGTGCACGCCGAGACGGCCCTTCGAAACGGACTGCGTGTCGCCGGAGTCTGGGACATGCACGGGGCGCGGGCCGACGCGCTGGTCGCCCGGATCGGCGGCCATGCGGCCCGCAGTCTCGACGAACTGCTCGCGATGCCCCAGATGGAGGCGGTCGCTATCGCCGTGCCCAACGTCTCCCATGCCGACTGCGCGGTGCGGGCCCTCGAGCGCGGGAAGCATGTGCTGCTCGAGAAGCCGATGGCGATGTCCGTTGCCGAATGCGACCGGATTCTTGCTGCGGCGAAAGCCTCGGGGCGGACGCTCCAGCTTGGCTTCGTCTGCCGCGGTACGCCGGCCTCCGCCGCCGCGAAGCGATTCGTCGATGCGGGACGCCTTGGGCGCATCTATCACGCCAAGTGCAGCATCTACCGTCGGCGCGGGATTCCGGGTTTGGGTGGCTGGTTTACCACGAAGGCCCAGGCCGGCGGCGGACCGCTTGTCGATCTGGGTGTCCACGTCCTGGACCTGGTTCGCTATCTCACCGACAAGCCGCAGGCGACACGGGTTAGCGGAGCGTGTTACGCAAACTTCGGCCACCCGATTGCGTCCTATCGATATGTCGACATGTGGGCCGGTCCGCCGAAACCGGATGGAACTTTCGATGTCGAGGACCATGCCACCGCGCTCATCCGCTGCGAAGGCGGCCTGACCATCGAGCTCAACGCGACCTGGGCCATGAATCAGCCCGAGGGAGCGCTCAAGGACGGGATCTTCCTCTTCGGCGACCGCGGCGGACTTGCCTTCCAGATCTTCGGTTCGGAGGTGACCCTCGCCACCGAGGAGGACGGTCGCCTCGTCGACGTGAAGCCCTTGCTCGAGCCGGGCGACGCGTTAGGCAAGGCGTGGGATGCCCAGTATCTCCAGTTCACGCAAGCGATCCGTCGCGGCGTCCGGCCCCATGCCACCGGCGAGGACGGCCGGGCGATCCAGGCCCTGCTTGAGGCGATCGAACGCTCGAGCGCGGAAGGTCGCGAGCTGGACGTGCAGCGCTAAAACAAACACAGCGGGCCGGTCGAAACCGGCCCGCTGTGGGAATCTGAAGTTCGCCTTCACGGCGACGGCGAGTCCAATCACTTGGCCGCTTCGTATTCCTTCAGGGCTTCCTGCAACTCTTCCTTCATGCCCTCAGGCGCGAGCTCGACGGCCTTCTTCTGCGTTTCAATCGCCTTGGCCTTGTCGCCGGCGGTGAAGTAGCAGCGGGCGAGCGTGTCGAGGATCGCTCCATCCTTGCCGCCTGCGACCTTGTTGGCCTTCTCGGCGATCTCGGTGGCGAGCTTGACGTCGCGATCCTTGATCGGAAGCCGCGGGTCCACGATGGTCCAGGCGAGCTGGTTGAGTCCCATCGCGTTCTTTTCGTAGGTGCCCATGAGCGTGCGGGCGATCGCGTAGCCGTCCTTCGGGCGATCCGCGTTGGTCAGGCAGATCTGCATCTTCTGGAGGAGGATCATCTCGTTGCCGGGCGACTTCTCAAGCAGGCCGTCGAGGATGGTGATGACCTCATCCCACTTGCCCGCGACCTGGGCCTCGCGAAGCTTGGCGCTGGCCTTGCGCATCTCGGTCTCGAGGGCACGCGCGCTCTCGAACTTGCTCTTGGCCTTTGCCGCATCCCACTTGTCGTGAACGACCTCATCGAGGACGGTGTCGAGTTCCATCGGATGGCCGATCCACTCGATCGTGCCCTTCTTGCCGACCACGAACGCGGTCGGGATACCGCTCTGCCCAGCGGCGGTCATGTAAGCCGCGTAGACGCTGCGGTCCGGATCGGTCGCAACGGTGTAGCGCATCTTCTGGCTCCACTCGGGGCTCTCGACGAAGGGCTTCACCTTCTCAAGCTTCTCGTCGGAGATGCTCACCACGCGCACGCCGTAGTCCTTGTAGCGCTCTTGAAGTTCACTGATGTGCGGCATGCTCTGCTTGCACGGGCCGCACCAGGTCGCCCAGAACTCGACCACGGTGACCTTGCCGGCCTCGAAGCCCTTGAGGGGTTCGCCCTTGAGGTAGTGCTCGATGTCGAGCGTGGGGGCTTGATCGCCGACGGTCAAGGTCTTGGCTGGCGCCTTCTCCTCGGTCTTGGCCGGAGCGGCGGGAGCCTGAGCGAGAACGGTGCCGGTCGTGGCGGCGACGAAACCCGCAACAAGCAGGGTGGCGGCATGAAAGAATGTGGTGCGCATGAATGGGCTCGATGGCGGGATCCGGACTCGCGGGACGACCTTCGCCTGCGCCGGGCCCCGTGAGGGCGGAGCGATTGAGCAATGAGGATACCGGGGCAGGCCCTCGGCGTTGACCGTCATCGCGTGAGTTCCGCCGATCTTCCCTCGGTGGATGGGCGCGCCGATGCGCCTGACCCGCGGCCGCTGCGCTGCTATATCCTGCTGGGATGATGACTTCGAAGCCGGCCGAGAAGGGCTCTGCCACCACCTCGACGACGGCACCGGCCGCCGGATCGACATCAGGAAGCGCTCCCCGAGATGGGGCGATCCTGATCGATGGCAAGCGCCTATCGGAGGAGATTCGGGCCAAGCTGGCCGAACGGGTGCAGCAGGTGAAGGCTTCGGGGAGATCGGTCCGGCTCGATGCCGTTCTGGTGGGCGACGACAACTCTGCGGGGATCTACGCCGAAAATCAGGCGAAGGCCTGTCAGGTCATCGGCATCGAGTACATCCGGCACCAGCTTCCTGCCTCGTCGAGTTTCGACACGATCGCCAACCTGATCCAAAGCCTCAACGCTGACGATCGCGTTTGCGGGCTGATGGTGCACCTGCCGCTGCCTGAAGGCGTCGACGCCGAGCGGATCCAATCGCTCATTGCTCCGGAGAAGGACGTCGAGGGGATGAACCCCGCTAACATCGGCAACGTGGTCTACGGGCGACGGAGCCTGGTGCCGTGCACGGCGCTCGCGACGCTGGAGATGATCGAGTGGACCAAGACCACGCTTCGGGGTGCTCACTGCGTCATCGTCGGAGCGAGCAACATCGTCGGGAAGCCGATTGCGGTCCTCCTGATGCGGGCCGAAGCGACCGTCGTGAGCTGCAACAAGTACACGCGCGAACTTGGCCCGCTCACACGGGCGGCGGACATCCTCATCTCGGCCGCCGGCGTGCCGAACCTCATCCGGGCTGACATGGTGAAGCCGGGCGCGGTCGTGATCGATGTCGGCATCAATCGGATCAAGGGAAGCGATGGCAAGCCGCATACCGTGGGCGATGTCGCCTTCGATGAAGTAAGCCGGATCGCCGGCTACCTCTCGCCGGTGCCCGGCGGCGTTGGGCCGATGACGGTGGTGATGCTCCTGCGCAACACCGTCGAGGCGGCTTGCCGAGGGTGAACGCAGCGGGGTCGGGCGACCGCCCCCAACCCCTCGAAGGAAAATGCCAAGGCCCTGGGGAGGGCCTTGGCACGCACACACGGACGCAAGGCTTCGTGCACCGCGCCCGGCGAAACGGGGCGACAGACGAAACTCTCTGAAGAGCGTCCTGTGTGTACAAGCCGGAAATGCCGCGCGTCGTGCGCACGCAAATCGAGTTTTTTTGCTCTCGCCCGGCGTTCAGCCGACGGCGAGCCGCTTGCGAGCTTCGTCGTAGCGGGACATCGTGCTCCGAATGACCTCGTCGGGAATCGGGGGCCCAGGCGGGTTCTTGTCCCATGCCTTGTTGGCGACGAGTTCGAGCAGGTAGTTGCGAAGGTACTGCTTGTCGAAACTCGGTTGGTCCTTGCCAGGCTGGTATTGCTCGCGCGGCCAGTAGCGGCTTGAATCGGGGGTCAGGACCTCGTCGACCAGAAGCAACTCCTCGGTCGGCTGGTCCTCAGCGTCGATGGCGAAGCCGAACTCGAACTTGGTGTCGGCCAATATCACGCCCCGTTCGAGGGCATACTGGGCCGCGGCGGAGTAAATCTCAAGCGTCAGCGTGCGGAGTCGCTGCATAAGCGACGTGCCGACGATCGAGCCGGCCTGTTCGAAGGAGATGTTTTCGTCGTGCCCCTGCTCGGCCTTCGTCGCGGGCGTGAAGATCGGCTGCGGGAGCTTGTCACACTGGCGAAGTCCCTTCGGCAGGGTGATGCCGCAGACCGTGCCGCTGGCTTGGTACTCGGCCCATCCGCTCCCCGCAAGGTAGCCGCGGGCGACGCATTCGATCGGCACCACGTTCGCGCGACGGCAGATCATGATCCGGCCCTCCAGCAAGCGGCGCTGATCGTCGGAGAGGCCGGGGATCTCGTTGACATCGGTCGAAAGGAGGTGGTCGCCAACCAGGGCGAGTTTGCGAAGGAAGCGAAACCAGCCCAGGGAGATGGCCGTCAGGAGACGCCCCTTGCCGGGGACAGGCGTGGGCATCACGACGTCAAAGGCGCTCACCCGATCGCTGGCCACCACCAAGAGGCGGTCCGGCCGTGCCCGACCGCTTCCCGACCCTTGGGCATCGGCGCGACCAGGGATGCGGTAGATATCGCGCACCTTGCCTTCGCGCCGATCGGGCAGCGGAAGCGTGGTGCGGAAGACGGTATCGGTTGGTGAGGCGGTCACCATGCGTCGCACTCTATCATTGCGGCGGTAGGTGCGGCGGTGGGTGGTCGGGGTCGCTCGGCGCTGGGATTTTCGCGCGACACGCGTGGCGGCGCCAAAATTTGTTGCATCCATCCTTCCCGAGTCGAGCCTCCTTTCGCGGGATGCGTCGGGAGGTGCGGTACACTCCCCCGTTCGATTGTTCCGGCGCATTCGCGCCGTGGCGATCCCCCCATCCGGTCGCGCGTGTCGTTTGGCTCGCACAAGCTTCGTTTCATCGTCCACGACCCCCGGTCCCTCGGTTCGGGTGCGGCAGATGCTGCGCACCTCGTGAATCCCGACGACAACCCGATGCGGGGTGAGGTGCGATTCACTCCCTCGCGCGACGGCGCGACGGTCGAACTGGCTTGTGCCTTCGTCGACGACGAGTTTGCGGCGCTGTCGGTGCCGGTGCGAGCTGGCCGGGCAGGCCTGTTGCATCTTCAAACCTGTCTCCTCCCGCCCAAGACCGAGCCATACGGTCTCTTCATCGAGCTCGCCCGCCACCGCATCAAGCACTTCATTCAGAAGTGCGAGGAGTGGCAGATGTGGGATCCTGCCCTGGCCCGTACGGCCATGCGCTTGTGGGACTCGGCCCGAGGGACCTTCGCCGAATCGCTGCTGACCTCGGATCCGTTGGAGGCCGAGCAATTGGCCCAACGGTCGCTCGAGCGGGCCATCGACGCCAGCGAGCACCTGGCGATGAGCCACGCGGAGATTCTCATACATCGCCGCTTCGGGGCGAAGGCGGCGAGTTCGACGACGCTCGGCGCGGTGGTGCGCCCACGTACGGCGCCTCTACCGGCGATGGAAGAGTCGCTCGCCCGCGATTTCGACGTGCTGCACATTCGGGCTGACTGGCGCGAGCTTGAGCCGAAGCGCGGGAAGCCCGACTTCACCCACCTCGATCGGTGGATCAAGTGGGCGACGGACCGAAAGAAGCCGGTGATGCTCGGGCCGCTCTTGGACTTGCGCGAGGAGGCGTTGCCCGACCACGCCCGCATCTACCGCCACGATTACGAGAGCTTCCGCAATCTTGCCTACGACCATCTCGATCGGGTAGCGGCTCGGTACGCGACATCGGTGGGCATTTGGAGCGTAGGCAGCGGATTTCACGCCAATGCTTTCCTCGAACTCTCCGTCGAACAGATGGTCGACCTGGCGAGGCGTGTGGTAGTTCTCGTGCGCCAACGCAACCGGCGGGCCAACACACTCATGGAGCTGGTCGACCTCTTCGGCGAGAACGCCCCGCGCCGTGTGGGACAGATCCTCCCCTGGCGCTATGCCGAGATCCTCCAGCAAGAGGGCATTGCGGTCAGCGCGTTGGGTCTGCGAATGGCCTTGGGGCGACGCACCTCGGTGGCCCGCGACATCTTCCAGATTTCCTGCATGCTCGACCGCTTTCTCGGCCGCGAGGCGCGGGTGATGCTCACCTCCTTCGGGGTGCCCGGCGAGTCGGTCGATCCGGCAGGCGGCTTCTGGCATAGCGCCGAGGGCCACGCTGATCCGACCCGCGGTTGGACGCCCGACACGCAGGCGAGCTGGGCCGGACGGGTGATGAGCGTGTGCCTCTCCAAGCCGTTCGTTGAGGCGGCGATGTGGGCGGAGGCCCGCGACATCGACGAGGAATCGCAAGGGGTCGGCCTCTTCGACACGAAGGGACAGCCGCGCCCGGTGGTGGTCAAGCTCGCGTCGCTGCGGCGCAAGCTGCGCAAGCCGTTAGGCCCGCGACGCTCCGAGGCGGGCGCCCGCAATGCCGCCGAAGAGACCGATGTCGACGCGGAGGCGATTCGGGAGGAGGGGTCGGAGGGAACCCGCGAGGCGGGAGGGGGTACGTGATGGATGGCATCAGCGACGGGAAACGTTCTTCGGCGGGACGTTGCCGCTGTGCGTGTGGCGGTTCCGCTGCAGTCTTCGGTTGGGGACTTGGAGCGATTGGCGCCGGCGCGTTCCTCGTCACGCTCCTGGCGCTCATGCGCCCGAACGTGGTCGTCGAATCGGCGCCCATCGACATTCGTAGCCATCGCGTCAATCTCAACCGGGCCAACGCCGCCGAACTCGCCACGCTCCCGGAAATCGGGCCATCGCTGGCGAAGGTGATTGTCGCCGACCGAAGCGCTCGAGGTGCCTTCGCGACCGTGGATGAGCTGACCCGGGTGCGCGGCGTGGGTCCGGCGACGGTCGAGGCCCTGCGCTCCCTTGCGACGGTGGGCGATGCCGGACCCGCCGACGAAAGCCCGACGGCGGGACAGGGCACGTGAACGCTTCCGCGTCGGGCCAGACCGCCTCGGCGTGGCTCGCCCGGCTCGAGACCGATCCCTCGGTCCGCAGGCTGGTCGAAGAGATTCGCGCGGGCGGCGACGTCACCGCCCGCGGTGCACATGGATCCAGCACCACGCTGGTGGCAGGGGCGCTGGCCCGCTCGATGCGCGATGCGGCTGACCCGATCCCGACGCTCCTACTTGTCGTCGCCCATCTGGATGATGCGGACGAGGCAGCCGCCGAACTGGCGTCCTGTTCGCTGGACGTGGCCGTCTTTCCGGCGATCGAGGCCCTGCCCGGAGAGACCGCGGCAAGCCTTGAACTGGTCGCCGCGCGACTCGGGCTCGCCCGGCGGCTCGTCCTTCACGCCCAAGGGATCGAGGGCGACGAGGGACGGTTGCCCGATGTGATCGTCGCTCCGATGCCGGCCCTCATGCAACGCGTGCCGGACGCCAAGCGCCTTGCGACGGTGCTGCGCACGCTGCGGGTCGGACAGCGCGTGGACTCGCGCGAGCTTGCCGCCTGGCTCGACGCGGGCGGTTACAAGCGGGTCGAGGCGATCGAGAGTCCCGGCGAGTTTGCCTTGCGCGGCGGGATCGTCGACATCTTCGCGCCGGGGGCGGAAACCGCCATCCGGCTGGATCTCTTCGGCGACGAGATCGAGCGCATCTTCGAGGTCGATCTCGCCACGCAGGCGAGCGACCGTTCGATCCGCCACGCCGAACTGGTGAGCGCTTCGCTCGATGCGATCCAGAGCGATGTCGGCACGCGCTCGGTCGCCGAACTCCTGCCCAAAGGCACGGTGACGGTCCTCGCCGAGCTGGCTGAGATCGTCGAGCAGGGGCGCGGCTACTTCGAACGGGTCCACGACAGCCGCGGCATCGACGGACCGCCGCGCGTTCTCCAGTCACTCACCGCCGCCTCGCGTGCGATGGTCCAGATCAACCAGTTCAGCGCGACCAGCATCTCCGGTCGGCTGGTGGAATTGCCGGTCTCGACGCTGCCGGTCTTTCATGACGAGGTGAAGGAAGCCTTCATTGAACTGGCCTATCTCGGCAGCCGCCACGACATCGCCATCTACTGCGACACGCCGGGTGAACTCCAGCGCACGGGCGAACTGTTAGCCGAGCACGCCAAAGCCGCCCGGGCCGGCGTGATCGAGGCCCATCTGCATCGTGGCTTCCTGTGGGGAGGCGAGGGCTCGCCGCCCGGCACGCCGGCCCTGGCCTTCGTCCCGCAGAGCGAGGTGCTCCACCGCTACGGCATGCGCCGTCGGGCCGCGAAGGGCCTGCGTGGCGGAAGGGCCCGCGAGGCGTTCGTCACCTTCGATCCCGGTGACTACGTGGTCCATCGCGACCACGGCATCGCCCGCTTTGTCGGCCTCCAGACGCTCGCCCAGCTCAAGCTGACGCCGACCGCGCGAGAGAAGGGAATCGAGCGGGCCAGCGCCGAGGATGAGTTCCTCACCCTCGAGTTCGACGGAGGCACGCGCCTGCACGTGCCGGCCTCGAAGATCGAGCTCGTTCAGAAGTACATCGGCGCGGGCGGGGCGAAGCCGACGCTGTCGACGCTAGGCGGCAAGCGCTGGCGCAACGCGCGAGAGCAGGTCCGGGAGGCGGTCAAGGACCTCGCGGGCGAACTGTTACGCGTGCAGGCGGCCCGCGAGGCGACGTCAGGCATCCGCTATCCGGCCGACACCGCTTGGCAAAAGGAATTCGAAGCGGAGTTTCCCTACGAGGAGACCGAGGACCAGCTCTCCGCGATCGAGGCGACGAAGCGGGACATGACCAGCGAGCGGCCGATGGACCGCCTGATCTGCGGCGACGTCGGGTTCGGCAAGACCGAGGTCGCGATCCGGGCCGCGTTCAAGGCGGTCGAGTTCGGCAAGCAGGTTGCGGTACTCGTTCCGACCACGGTGCTCGCCGAGCAGCATGAGCGCACTTTCCGGGACCGCTTCCGCGCCTATCCCTTCTCGATTGAGAGCCTCTCGCGCTTCAAGACCGACGGTGAGCAGCGCGAGACGCTTGACCGGCTCGCCAAGGGCCAGGTTGATGTCGTCATCGGGACGCATCGCCTCCTTTCCAAGGACGTCCACTTCAAGGACCTCGGGCTTGTCATCGTGGACGAGGAGCAGCGCTTTGGGGTCGAGCACAAGAGTCGCCTGCTCGAGTTCCGGCTGACGGCGGATGTCCTGACCCTCAGCGCGACGCCGATCCCTCGGACGCTGCACATGGCGATGCTTGGGATTCGCGACATCTCGAGCCTCACCACTGCGCCTCTCGATCGCCGGGCGATCGTCACCGAGGTGATTCCCTTCAACGCCCATCGCGTGAAGCAGGCCCTTGAGCGCGAGCTTGCCCGCGAGGGGCAGATCTTCTTCGTGCACAACCGGGTCAACGACATCCATTCGATCGCCTTGCGCATCAAGGAGCTCGTGCCCAAGGCCCAGATCGTGGTCGGTCACGGCCAGATGTCGCCCAAGGAACTCGAGGAGGTCATGCTGACCTTCATGCGGCGGAAGGCTGACATCCTCGTCTCGACCACGATCATCGAGAGCGGGATCGACATCCCGACCGCGAACACCATGTTCATCCACAACGCCCACATGTTCGGCCTCGCCGAGCTGCACCAGTTGCGAGGGCGGGTCGGTCGCTGGAAGCACCGGGCGTACTGTTACATGCTCCTGCCCGAGCAGAAGACGATCACCGAGGAGGCCATGAAGCGGCTGAAGGCGATCGAGGACTATTCGATGCTCGGGGCCGGTTTTAAGATCGCGATGCGCGACCTGGAGATCCGCGGGGCGGGCAACCTGTTAGGTGCGGAGCAGTCTGGGCACATCGCCGCGGTCGGTTACGAGATGTACTGCCAACTGTTGGAGCAGGCGGTCGGTGAGCTGAAGAGCCAGAAGCGGCTTTCGCCGATCGACACCGCGATCGACATTGGTGTCGGTGGCGCGATCCCGCGCGGCTACATCCCAAGCGATGGCCGTCGCATGGAGGCCTATCGCCGAATCGGTCAGGCCGATTCGCTTGAGGCGCTGGGCAAGGTGGTCCAGGACATCACCAGCGCCTACGGCGAGCCGCCGGCGAGCGTGAAGACGCTGATTGAACTTGCGGAAGTGCGGCTGATGGCGACGTCCCTGGGGATCCGAAGCGTGACCCGCCGCGATGCCGACGTCATCTTCCGGACCAGCCGGCCCCGCGACCTTGAGACGGCCCTTGTCGGCGTGCAGGGCTCGGTGCGGCTCGTCGGTCAGGCGGACGGCGATGGGCTGACCGAGGTCTACCTGCGGCCGCCGCCGGCGTTCCTCGAGCCGAAGTCACTCATGCTGGTGCTGCGCCGACGGCTTGCCCGTGGCGCTACGGTCTGA
Organism: Phycisphaerae bacterium; assembly: GCA_016795065.1. Lineage (GTDB taxonomy): Bacteria > Planctomycetota > Phycisphaerae > Phycisphaerales > SM1A02 > JAEUIT01. Next base: position 15,324 of record JAEUIU010000070.1, on the reverse strand, counting down.
TGGCGCGGTGGTGCCGACGTGGTGCCACGGGGAGGGAGGCGTCTCGCCGAGGCGCGGGGGCGCGCTCTGTACACTCACCGCATGCTGTTCGCGCTCCTTCTCGCCGGCATTCTCACGGTCGCCCCGTCGGCCACCCTCACGACCGATGACAACGGTGACCCGAACCGGCCGAATCTTCAGGCCTTGGTCGACGGTGAGCGCAGTGAACTCGTATCGGTCCTCGATCGCTACCGCGCCGATCTTGGAGCGATCGAGCGACGATATCCGATCGCAAACTCGCCGCGCCGATGCGCGCGACTCGCGGCCTTTCGCCAAGGTTGGCTGGCGGCGCTTGACGCCATCGACTTCGACCGGCTCTCGCGCGACGGAAAGATCGACTGGCTCCTTCTTCGCAACCTGATCCGCCGGGCCGATCGGCAGGCGGACATCGATGCCGCCGGGTGGGGCGAAACTGCCCCGTGGCTTCCCGATCCGATGGGCTGCATGGAGCTGGTTGAGTCGCGCGACGCCATTCCGGCCATGCCGGCGAGAGAGGTGGCTGATCGCCTTGAACGATTGCTTCTGTCGACGCGCGACGCGGAGAAGTCGCTGCGAGAAGCGCTCGTGTCCGGAGCGCCTGCCCCAACGGAAGGATCAATCGCGAAGCCTTCCGCTTCCTCCTGCCGCAGGGTTCTGCAGGCGTTTCGCGGCCTTCGCCGAGAGATCGACGCCTGGTATCGATTCCGTGAGGGCTACGACCCGACGTTTACGTGGTGGACCGAGGCGCCGTGGAAGGAGCTGGGTAGCGCCTTCGATGCCTTCGAGCGGCTCCTTCGCGAGGAAGGCGTCGGCCAGACACCCGCGAACCCTGACGTGATCGTTGGCACGCCGATCGGGCGAGACGCCCTCCTTGCGGACCTCGCCTTCGAGTGGATCGCCTATTCCCCCGAGGAACTTCTGGCCATTGCCGAGCGAGAGCTCGGGTGGTGCGAGGATCAGTTGCGGGCTGCTGCAATAGACCTGTCCTGCGACGACGACTGGCGGGAGGCCCTTGAGATCGTGAAGTCGCGGCACGTCGAGCCAGGCGAGCAGCCGGCCCTCATCAAGGGCCTGGCCGAATCGGCAGTCGCGTTCTTGCGTGAGCGGGATTTGGTTACCGTCCCTGATCTCGCCGTCGAGACCTGGCGCATGGAGATGATGTCCCCTGCGCGGCAACTCGTCACCCCTTTCTTCACCGGCGGCGAGGTGATCTCGATCGCGTTCCCCACCGACGGCATGTCCCACGAACAGAAGCGCATGGCGCTTCGCGGGAACAACATCCATTTCGCCCATGCCACGGTCTTCCATGAGCTCATCCCCGGCCATCACCTTCAGCAGTTCGCCCAAGAGCGGTGGAAGTCCTATCGCGAGCCCTTTGCGACACCCTTCTGGACCGAAGGCTGGGCCCTTCACTGGGAGATGTACCTCTGGGATCTTGGCTTCCACTCGACGCCCGAGGATCGCATCGGGGCACTCTTCTGGCGTGCCCATCGGGCGGCTCGAATTATCTTCAGCCTTCGGTTTCACCTCGGCCAGATGAGCCCGCAGGAGTGCGTCGACTTTCTCGTCGAGCGGGTCGGACACGAACGGGCCAATGCCGAAGGCGAGGTCCGTCGGGCGGTGTCAGGTGACTACGCCCCGCTCTATCAAGTGGCGTACATGATCGGCGGGCTCCAGTTTCGGGCCCTGCACCGCGAGCTCGTCGGCGTTCCCGGCCGCCCCGGTGTGATGAGCGACCGGGCGTTTCACGACGCGATTCTGCGGGAGAACAACATCCCGGTCGAGTTTGTCCGCATGATCTTGGGCAACGAACCGCTGCAGCGCGATCGACAGCCGTCTTGGCGATTTGACGATCTGCCTGGGTCAGCGGCCGGGTCGCCGCCGGCGGACTCTTGACCGCTCTGGCTGGGCTGCTCAGTGGGCGAGCGAGAGGCGCTTCTTCACGAACTCAAGCTCGAGGTAGCGGGCCACGTAGTCCAGGATCGACGTGCATTCCGGAATCTCCGGGTTGGACGTCACACCCATCGGTTCAAATCGCATCCCGCGGAAGCGGTCCACCGCCTCTTGAACGGTCAGGCCGTGCTGCAGGCAGAGGCTGAACGCTCGGCAGAACCCTTGGACCAGCCCGCTGAGGGTCGAGCCCTCCTTGCTGATCTTGATGAAGATCTCGCCAGGGCGGCCGTCGGCGAAGAGGCCGACGGTCAGGTAGCCCTCGTGACCGCTGATCGCGAACTTGTGGGTCCGCGAGGAACGCGTTTCAGGAAGCACTTCGCGTCGCCCGTTGGACCAAGCCCCAGCGTGAAGGCTAGAGCCAGAGGTCGCGCCGGAGTGGCCAGCGTGTGATTGACCGCCTAGCGGCGAGATGGGGGGCAGCGACGGTTGTGAGGAGGCCACGGTCGAGTATGCAGCGGACATGGTCATGAACCCGGGAGGCGGGATCGTCCCAAGACGCCATCGTAGCGAACGCTCCGTAGCTCGGGACCGCATCCGTCTGTCGGCTCATCGAAGGAATCTCAAGAAAAATTTCGACACCGCGCGCATGGAAAGCCATCTCGGATCTTCCTTGAGATGGCGGCGTCGCCTCGCGAATGAAGGCACGCGTGATCGACGCCGTGACGCTCACGCTGTCACCCGGCACCGGCCCATGAGGTGCCGGGTGACCAGTGCGGGGAGCGAACCCCATGAGTGTTGGAAGGCCAGTCGATGAGATCCGACGCAGCGAGACAAGCTGGAAGCGAGGTTGGGAATTCGCGCTTGACGACAACGCAATTGGGTATCTCGACGCGTCCGAGGGCGCAGAGGGTCTTAAGAGGATGTAGGTGGTGCCAACAGCGTGTGAGAAGTCCGTCCCGTGGATGTATGGGACGAGAAGGGAGAACGAGTCACGATGAGTCGAAGCAAGAGAATGCGATGTCAGGAACCCCGCTTCAGCGGGATGCGAGGCGTGGTGGCGCGGATGGCCGCGTCGATCGGAGAGAGAGCGCGGTAAGGGCAGTTTCGCGAAGTCAGGTGGGCGGAAGGAGCCAGGCGCGGATCGGTTCCGACGTCTGTGTTGTCTCCGTGAAGGAACAGTTTGCCGTCCGATGCAGCGTCGCACGTCGTGGGTGAGAGGACGCACATCGGTCCGCCCATGAAATGGAATGCAGTCATGATGACGGGTCGACGAGAGGCAACGGTGTATTTGGGAGCTCCCCAGCGAGGTGACGCCGAGGGCCTCGTGCAGCCCCGACGCGGACGGCGTCCAGGGGAAGAGCCGCGAAAGCTCGCGATCGTTTCGCCCTCGGTCTGGACATGGGGGGTCACGGATTCGGGCGATCGCTCGCCCGCACAGCCGTTGCGAGGAGCTCGAGCGGCCCGGTACTCGGCGCCTCTGGAATCGGTTGAAGAAAGGTGGAAGCTGATGTCATGTGGGTCCATGCGGCCAGCGCAACAAGCGCGGCTCGACCGTTTCGTCGAGTTGGCCCGCGTGTACCGAGGGTGGACTCGTGCGCAATTGGCGGATCGGCTCGGTCGGGACCCGAGTCATCTGGTTCCATCTGCGGGGAATGCAAAGCTCGACTTCTTGCGTCGCATTTCGGACGCGCTGGAGTGGGAACTTCGCGATGTCGTCGAATGTGTTTGGGAGGAATACGGAGCGACGATCATCAGCCGAATGAAGGCATCAGGGAGGGAGCGGGATGGGGATCCACATGAAGGGCCCGGCAAGGGTTTGGACGCGGAGCCGCGTGAGAGGCTCGCCCCAGCACCTCATCAGCAGTCCATACCGATCGCCACACGGAGCGTTCCCCTTACCGGGCCGGGGCAGCGGAGAAGCGAGGCCGAGGGCTCGGCCAGTCTTCGTCTGCACCGGGCGGATGAGGGTGTAGCCGTCACTCCGTCGTGGCAACGAAAGGTGCGAGGCCTCGCTGTGTGCGACTCAGATGTGGATTCGTTTGAGTCCCTGGATGTTCAGGCGATGGCAGCACATCGGGGAGGTCGCGCCGACGAACTCTTGCGACTGGCAAGAGCGATGCGCCATGCCGCCTCGACACCCACGGAACGCGCGATCGCCGCCTTGCGGGAGAACGGCGCATGGGACATGCGAGGCCGGTATGTTCGGGCATTGGAGGCAGCACAAACAGGACTTGCCGAGGATCGCATCACGCCAGAGGTGCGCCTGATGCTTCGGGCGAACCTCGCTCACGCCCATTTCACGCTTTGGAACCTCGTGGAAGCGGGCGCGGTGGCCAGCGATCTCGTGGACACGATCGAGGACTTCGGACGGGTTGCTGTCGATGGGAGGAGAGAGGCGAAGTTCCGTGAACTTCACGAGGGCAATCGCGTTCTCCGAGTGACCGCGGCCTTCGCCCGATTCGTTCGAGGAGGAACGCTCGCCCGCGGTATGACGCATGATCCGTCGGGACAGCAGCGTGAGTGTGCCCGGCGGGGCTTGCGAGACCTGGTGGCAGCTCGGGACGCCTACGAGAGCTTGGCCGACGAGTACGGCGACCCGCAGTACGCCGCCCTTGCACACACCTGCCGGGTTGGGATCCTCGAATGTGAAGCGGCCGTGGGTGAGGCCGATCCGAGCGATGTGGTACAGGCGGTGATTGAACGGCTTGGAGAAGTGATGGACTTGGCGAGCGTCCCCGGTGGCGATTGGCTCGAGTCCTTTGGTTGGTGGGCGATTGCGGGATGCAACATGGCCTTGCGACACTTGGACGGGCACGAACTCCATCGGGCGATGGCAGTCTGTACCAACAAGGCGCTTGAGATTGCGGATCGACTTGACCATTGGGCGTTGCGCGAGCGAGCGTTCACGATGGAGCGGTTTCGCCGGCAACGAGTCGAAGATGCCACCGGCTACGAGCCCGAGTGGCTTCTCGACGAAGAGGATGTCAGGGTGTTGGCCGGGACCATGGGCCGATTCCCGTCCTTCCGTTCGGCAGGCTGGCGCATTCTCGAGTCAGCCAGGCTCTTCATGGATGAGGAGGGGGCGCTGCCCGAACAGCAACTTGAACCAACTCCAAAGCGAAGCAACGGGCGAGCTCAGTCCAAGAGGTCGAATCACGTAGGGTCGCTCGGACCTACAACAGTGCGGAAAGGGCAATCAGACCGGGGCCTTGCAGGTAGTTCGGTTTCGGGAGCCACACTGAGTATGTCCTGCGCTGCGGTGCGAATCACACCTGGAGGCCCCGTGGCCCGCGCTCATGGCGCACCCGCTTCTGCGGAACAGAGCGATTCTCAGAGCTCAGCCATGCCGACAGTTGCGCTGGGTGCCGGTCGAGTGACGAGGCCTCCTGACTCTCGACCCTTCGAACATCCACCAAGCAAATCCTCACAGGCTCCGGCAGCGTGTTCGTCCACCCGTGGAGGCGGAAAGGGCGCCCAGAAGTCGCCACGAACGCCGGACGAGCCGTTGCCAAAGGAACGAGACTGTCGATTGCCGCGATCAGGACCCCCGACGGGACCCCCGACGGGGCCGCCGTAGCTGGCTCGTCAACCTGATCGTGAAGGGAAGCTCCTTCCATTCGAAGCCCAATCGGCTTGGTTGCTCATGTGATCGCCAAGTCCGATCGCCCCGCGCGAGCTGGCGACCTCGCGCGGGGCACTACTCTCATCACGAGTCCCCCCGCCCGTCATCCAGAGGTTCCATCTGCGTCCAATTGGCCGAGTCCAACTGGCCTAATCCAACTGGCCGAGTCCAATCGGATCGGACTAGGCGCTGTTTGAACACCCAGCAAACAGCCAACGCCGCCCAAGTGGACGGCGTTGGCGTATGTCTGATTGTCAGTGGACCGTTCGGGCCGCTGTTCCTTAGGCCTTGGCCTTCGCGCCCTTGCCCGGCTTGCCTTCGGTCTTGCTGTCGACCTTGGCCTCGCCGTCGGACTTCGGACCCTTCTTGCCCTTGCCTTCCGGCTTGCCTTCGGCCTTCGCATCGGCGGCGGGAGCTTCGTCTTCACTCTCGTGAGCCGCGGCTTCCGCCTCAGCGGCAGCACGCTGGGCCTCGATCATCGATTCAAGCATGCGATCCGGCTTGACGTCGATGGTGATGTCGGCCTTGAGCTCGCGCTCGAACTGAATGAGGCAGTGGTAAGAGCCGATGCGACGGAAGGGCTGCGAGAGGCGAACCGCCCGCATGTCTACTGCAAAGCCCTCGGCCACAAGGGCGTCCGCAATGTCGCGCTGGGTGATCGAGCCGTAGAGGAGGCCCTGATCGTTGCAGCTTCGGACGAGCGTGATCTTGTGCTCAAGGAGCTTGGCGATGGTCTCTTCGCGGCGCTTGCGTAGAGCTGAGAGTTCCGCCTGAGCCTTCGCTCGGGCGTCCTTCAGCGACTCGATCTTCTCGGGAGTCGGGTGCTCGGCGAGAGCGTGGGGGAGAAGGTAGTTGCGGGCGAAGCCGGCCTTCACGGTGACGACGTCACCGACGATGCCGAGGTTCTCGACGTTTCGGAGGAGGAGTAATTCGATTGGGCGAGCCATGATCGTTGTCCTTCGGGCTTGGGTCGGCCTCGGGACCCCTTGGAGCACCTATTGGTGCGGCCCAGGCGATCGAGGCAACCGGACGAGCCTTCGGTGAGGAGCCGCGTCACGGCGACGAGGCCCCAGCGAAGTGAGTCGAGCAGTATGCCACAACCGGCGGCCTCCTGGCAAGCTGTACGACGGCTCGGGCAGGTCCGGCGGTAATCCAGAGGTTCGGGCCCAGGCTTCACCTCTCCTCGAAGACGGTCGAGGGCCCTATCGAGGTCAGCGGATCGTGAATTTTCCGGTCGCCAGCCCATTGCACCGGGACACTTCCGGAATCGAGAGCCTCTCCTTGTCGCGCATCGAATCCAGTTATGGGGTGGTGGCACGACAGGTCAGATGCGGTCTCGCGGAACGTCACCCCGCCGTGTCAACCCCTGAGCGGGCTCGCGTGGCTCAGAATTCGGCCCCATACCAGATGCGTCGCCGTCCGAAACGTTCGCGTGCAGTCGCCGCCACGCCGCAAGTTGTTCGGGTCGAAGTCCAGCGAACTCCTGGAGCAGTTCCGCAGCAAACTCGAAGCTAGCGGTCCCCGCCGCCGTTGTTACTCGATCGGACGTGGTGACGGATTGGGGGCGGTGCAGCGCGCGACCCTCGTACCCTTGAACGTAGGCCTCAAGCCATGATGATCCTTCGGCTCGACCGTTCGAACTATGCTCGCGCTCTCGAAGCAGTCGGGCATACGCGATCGGAATCACGCCCGTCCCGATTCCCGCGATCCAAGTGTTGAAGAGCCCGGCTCTGTGGAGGAACGCCGACATGGTCGCCATCTCGCACCGTTCCCAGACATCGCCTCCGGGAACCAGCACCAGATCGCGTCGCTCGAGCTTGGTCGTGAGGAACGTACCTTCCGGGATGATCCGAAGGCCACTTAATCCGACGACGGCCAGCGGGCCGAACCCGATCGGAACGACTCGAACGCCACCGACTCGTCGAAGCGAGGCGAGTGCCAAAGCGATCTGCCACTCCACCATGCCGTCAAAGACCAGGACAAATGCGTTTCGATCGATGATCTCATCTCCTCCCGGCGCCCTGGCCCAGCACGAAGGTCTGCCTGATACTCCTCTGGAGTCGATCTCGTCCGAGGGCCATCTCACCCCGCGGGGGAACTTCCGCCCCGCCTTCCAAAACGCATAACACCGAGATCCTGCTCGACCGAATGGTCCGACGGCCCACGAACGGAGTTGCGGCAGCGTATTGGTCCCGTGCGCCAAAGGCGAGAACATTCGCTTGTCGCCGATAGGCTCGACATGCTTGATCGGTGCGCAGGACGAATCGAGCCGATTTTCTGGAATCGAGGAGCGAAGGCCGAACTGCCCTCCAAGCCCATCCTGACGTTGGTTGAGCCAGGGATGATTGGGGGGTGATGGGGTGGTAACGGGACGTGTTCGGAACCCTTACAGCCCGCACCTAGAAGTGCAGCCAGGTATGCCGCTCCGACGGAGATCGCGACGGCCCACGTTCACCACGGTCCTCACGACTCTTCAGCTGATGTCGTCCATTGTTGACTCGACACGCTACAACCTCGCCCACGCTAGGCTCGCGTGGGAAGTCCAACGGGCGAGTGATGTCGCGCAGCCTTAGAAGTCCAAAAGCCCGCCTCGAGTGCCGGCGCGTTCAAGCAGGGTGACGATCCGTTCTCGATCGGCGAGCGAGCTCTTCTTGACTGCGTCGATCAGCTTCTGATTTTCCAAGTCCTTTTCGAGGTAGCGACGTGACGTTTCTGCAATCGCCGGAGCATCCATCGATGCAAAGAAGTCGACGCCTTCGCGATAGACGATGTTGGCGGCGAGCCGCTTGGCCATGAGCCAGTTGAGGTACGCCTCTGGAATGGCCTTCCAGATGCGATCGCCCGCATACTTGGTCAGCGTCGCTGGCAGGTGCTCAATGACGAGCGATTTGGCGATCTCCTGGCTCGCCTTCGGCCATTGCGGCAGCGCCTCGGCAATGGCGGTCGCTGCGCCGTTCATCACCTTCGAGACCTGCGTCGAGATCTCCGGCAGGGCGATGTCCTGATGTCGTCGGGCCTCGCTCATCAGGAGCATGGCCTCCTGGCGGGCCAGCGTTCGGAGTCGGTCAAGCACGTCCTTCACATAGGCGTCCTTGATCTTCAGGAACTCCTCCTCCGAGAGGACCATGCAGGCATCGATCTCGAAGCTGGAGCAGATGACGCCGCACTTGTTCGCCGAGCTGTCCTTGATGATGAGGCAGCCCTCGGCCGAGAGCTTCTTGCGGGCCTCGGGGGTGAGGAAGAGGTTCGCACCCTCGGCGATAATTGGGCTCGACGGCTTGCCGTCGGCCGTTAGGTATTCGCGCCAATTGCCCTCGTGAATCGTGGCCGGGCGTCCACCGCCGGGAACGAACGCATCGCTCACGATGCGATTGTGCAGCGTGTTGCGAAGTCGGGCCCCATCCGGCTCCTCCACAGTGACAACGCGGCCATTCTTTCCGAGCTTCTTCCGATCGAAGCTGCCGATCGGCAGGCCTTCCTTGAAGAGTCGGAGGAGTTCCTGATGGTCAAGCCCGTCCGGATCCTCGCCGACGCCGGATCCGTCGGCGATGCCGACGATCTTGGCGTTCTGGCCGTAATCCCGATTCAGGATCTTGATCATGTTGCCGGCGACGTCGCCGTCCGGACCACCGGTGATCTTGACTGTGAACGGGCGCTTCCGTGGGTCGATGCCGCGGGCGAGGAGAGCGACCTCGAGGAAGACGTTCACGCCTTCACTGGTCACGCCGTAGACCTTGTGGTTGATGCCGGCGGCGGGCTTGCTCGACATGAATGCGGTCGGCATGCCGTACTTGCGGCGCTTCGCCCGCGACACGATCCACTCGATGTGATCGGGGGTGATGTTCTCATCCGGTCCGAGGTAGATGAACTCAGGCTTGCCAAAGCGGTCGACGACCTGCGATCGTGTCGCCGGGTCGGGCGTGATCAGGTCGAGCATCGAATCGACGAACGCCTTCACGCATCGGGTGATGTCCTCGCCCGGACGGACGAGGATCGCGCACTTCGACCCGCCCTCAGGGATGTCCTTGTTCTTCTGCTGCTGCGCCCAGGAGAGGCCGTAGACCTCGTCAAAGAGCCGCTCCGCCTCGCGCGCCCACTGGGCTGCGGTGGTGGGCCTGATGACTCGGAGGCCGCCGCGGGCGATGTCCTTGAAGCGGTTGTGGAAGCCGTCGAAGCCGCGGCCGTGCACAAAGAAGGAGCCGTAGGGATCCTCGGGTCGCTTTTCGTTCTTCAGGAATTTCGGGTTGATCCGCAACGCGAATCCGAAGCGGTCGGGGAGGAAGAAGTTGGTGCGGTACGTGTGCTCGACGCCCAAGAGCATCGTGTGCAGAATCGTTCGGTTGGGCTCGGTCGGGACTTTCGCCTCGATCTCGGAGTGCAGGCCTGCCGCGCGAGTCGCGAAGGTCGTGTCGTCAAGTGCCTTACCGGTGGGATCGAAGCGGGCGAGGAAGAGGTCGACAATCGCGAGGGCGACGGGGAGGCTCTCCTCGACGGCCGTGTGGATGCGGTCGTGGGTATAGGCGTAGGGATTGCTCGGGCAGAGCACCTGATGAGATAGGTGTGCGAGGCCCATGATCGCCTCAGCTCGCGCAACATCGAGGCCGACGTGACGTTCGGCCAAGGCAAGATCGTTCTCATCCACCCACTTCATGCGAAGCAGGTCCTTGCTGACCCGCTTCCAGAAGTCGCCCTTCGGATCGATCGCAGTCCCTTGCGGGCTTTGGATGACAAAACCAAGAAGCGTCACGCTGCCGTGTGGCGGGTCCTTGATCACGTCAAGGTAGGCGCGATTGATCGAGATGCGGTGGCCGCCGAAGATGCGGGCGACACGCTCGAGCATCGTCCGAGTCCGTGCGTTCGCGAAGGCGAACGTGACGCGGCTGACGGTCGGATCGGATTCGGGCTCGAGCTCAAGGGCGCTACTGTCCGTTCCGGACACCTTGCGGAAGAGGGCGTTGTGCTTGCAGATCCGCAACGGGGTCAGGGTGAGCGTGTAGTCCTGGGTGCAGTTTCGGAAGAAGGTCTCGATCTCTTCCTTGGTCCAATCCGCGGCGTTGTTGGCGGCGTAGGCGATGGTCGCCTTGACCTTGTCGGCCTGACGCGGATCGCTTGGATCGAAGGGGAGCTGCTCGCCGAATTCGAAGGTGTCGAGAACGAGCTGTCCGTCGCGCGAGGAGTGGATCTTCGCCGCTCGCAGCGAAAGGTCATTGGGCAGGCTGCCCACGAGTTCGGCCAAGACCCCCGGCTGGTTCCCCGGCCGAAGCATCGTCCATTGCCGGTTGTCTTCGCTCCGGAGCGTCATCTCCAAGGGCCTGTTGCTCGCCTTGGCGGCGATGATGGCCCGGAGGTGACTGAGCTGCGAGGCCCGATCGGTGTCTTGGAAGTACATCGTCGGCATCTGGCTCAGGAACCACGGCACAACCGCCTCGGCGGTGTCGCGCAAAGTGTTCGAAAGCTCATTCAGGATGGAGGAGGCGTCGGCCGAAGCGGTGCCTGAGGCTGCCGCAGAGGGGGAAGCGGGCGTAGATCGCATCCCGTATACATACCCGTTCCGGGGGTCGGGCGGCAAGCCGTTCCGACGCCTCGGGCACTCCCAAAGCCACTCCTGACGCGGCACGCGGATCGCCGCAACAACATCCGTAAATTGTCCACAGAGCCATGCTTGCGATCTCAATCGGGAACTTCGACGGAGTCCATGTTGGCCATGCCGCGCTGATCGCGGCGGCCCGGCAGGAAGTTGGTATCCAGATTGGGAAGGGGGTTCGGGAGGGGGGTCGCGTGGTGGCCGTGACTTTCGAGCCGCACCCGGTGGCACGCCTGCGGCCCGAAGCGGCGCCGCCCCGACTCAGTTCGTCAGCCGAGAGGCAGCGGCTCCTCCGTGAGGCGGGTGCCGATGAAGTGATGGAACTTGATCCCTCACCGCAACTTCTGTCACTTGGACCGGAGGAGTTCACCCGCACCCTGCGCGAACGGATTCCATTTACTTGGATCATCGAGGGCGACGATTTTCGCTTCGGCCGAGGCCGCGCCGGGTCAGTCGGATCGCTTCGGGAACTCGGAAAGGCGATGGGGTTTGGAGTTCGCGAAGTCGCCCCGGTGGACGTGACCCTCTCTGACCAGACCGTGGTTCGAGCCAGTTCCTCCATGGTCCGCTGGCTCCTGCAATTGGGGCGTGTGCGGGATGCAGCCCGCGTCTTGGGCCGCCCATACGAACTGGTCAGCGTGACGGTGCCCGGGGATCGACGTGGGCGGACGATCGGTTTTCCGACCCTCAATTGCGGCCCGCTTGACCAGATGCTTCCGATGGACGGCGTCTATGGTGGAACGGCTACGTTGCCGAACGGCCAACAGGCGGTTGCCGCGATTTCCGTCGGCACCAAGCCGACCTTTCAGCGCCCGGGGAACCCGACAGGCCGTACCTGCGAGGCGTATCTCCTGGATACGCACTTGCCGCTGGACTGGTATGGCGTCAACCTGCGGCTGAGCTTTGTTACGTGGATCCGCGAGCAGCGCACCTTCGCGTCGCTTGACGGACTGTTGGATCGCATTCGGGCGGACGTTGAGGAGATTCGCGTCCGGGCGGCGTTCGCCGAAGGTCGACACGCCGTGGGGGCCAACGCATGAGTGAGGCGGCATACGAGTCGAACGTCACGATCGCCCGCCTCGCCGAGCGCATCCGCTCCGCCAAGCACATCCTGGTCACGACCCACGCCAAACCCGACGGTGACGCCCTCGGGTCGGTGTTGGCGATCGTCCGGGCGAGCGAGTCGTTAGGCAAGCGCGTCGAGGGTTGGATTGTTGGCCCCTTCGAGCCGAACCTGATGTCGTTGGCGAAGCCGACCGCCCTCGTGATGGTCGATCAGAAGCGTCCGGTCCTTCCGACCGTCGAGCCGGACCTGATTGTGATCGTCGACACGGGCGCGTGGAACCAGCTCGAGACGCTCGCCCCGTGGCTACGCGATCGGACCGATCGCGCGATCGGCATCGATCACCATGCCCGCGGTGACCTGGTGGCGGCCGAACGCGTGATCGACGTGCAGGCCGGAGCGGCGGCGGTCATCGTGGCCGAGTTGGTTCGCGAACTCGGTGTGCCCTTCGCACAGGGTGGGAACGCCAACGGATGGGGGAGCGTCGCTGAGGCGATCTTCCTTGGCTTGGCGACGGACACCGGTTGGTTCCGATTCCAGAACGCCAGACCGCGCGAGTTTGCTCTCGCCTCGGAACTGCTCGCTGCCGGTGTCGACAAAGACCGGCTGATCGAGATCACTGAGAACGGGCATCGTCCCCAGCGCCTGGCGATCGAGGCCCGTGCCTTGGCCAAGGTGCGATTCCTGCTGGATGGGCAGTTCGCGCTGGCCTCGCTCTCGCTGGCCGATTTCGCCGAGACCGGCGCGGTGGTGGAGGAAACGTCCGGCGTCGTGAACATGCCGATGGCGGTGGGATCGGTGCGGGCGGCAGCGCTTCTCATCGAATCCGAGCCGGGACTCGTCAAGATCTCGTTCCGATCCAAGCCGCGGGTCGGCGGCGACAACGCTCCGCGATTCTTTGACGTGAATCGCCTTGCCGCGACCTTCGGCGGCGGAGGCCATGTGCATGCGGCGGGGGCGAGGATCCGGGCGCCGCTGGCCGAGGCGGAACGCGCGGTCATCGCCGCGCTACCCACTGCCTGATCGCCCCTGACCTTGGTGGAGGCTTCATGAACATCCCTCGATACTGGGCCCGAGCCGCAATCTCCGTCACCATCCCGTCGGACACGGAGCCCTTTGCGACCGAGGCCTTCGGCCATTCCGAAACGAGCGTGGCCGACGCCGAGAAGGACGCGCGGCAGCGGGCCATGCGCGTCGCCGCCTGGTATGACGGGTTGGCCCGCGATGCCGACATCGAACTGACGCGTCGCTATGGCTACGGCGACAACCGCCCGCTGCGCGAGAGAATCGAACGCGAGTTTGGGAGCGGTCCGGAACGGTACGCGGCCGTCACCCGCAACGCCTATGGGTCGCTCGTTCTCAATTGCGCTTCGGTCTGCTTCATCGACGTCGATCTCGCCCCGCAGCCGGGGCGCTTTGCGAGGCTCTTCGGCAAGCGTGTGCCCGACGCGGAAGCGGTGCTCGCGTCGATGCGCGCCGCCGCCGATGCGGCGCGGGTCGGCATTCGGATCTACCGCACGAAAGCCGGCTTTCGAGGCCTGATCACCAGTGAGTTGGTGGATCCCGCGTCGCGCCGCTCCGATGACCTGATGGAGCGCTTTGGGAGCGATCCGAAGTACCGCGCCCTCTGCCGAGTGCAGCGCTGCTTCCGGGCACGACTCACCCCCAAGCCTTGGCGCTGTGGGTTGCCAGGCCCCGCCTGGCCGTGGCCGTTCCGAAGCCCGGAGCACGAGGCTGCGTTCAAGGCGTGGCTCAGGTCCTACGAGGAGGCCGCACGCGGCTTCGCGACCTGCGAACTGGTCGAGGCGCGAGGTCCGGCCGGCCAGCATCCGTTAGCCGCAACGATCGTTCGGGAGCATGACGCGATGGCCTGTCAGTCGGGCTGTCCGCTCGCGTGAGTGCTAGCCTGAACGGGCAGCCAATGAATAGGGCACCCGAAGGTGCCCGTGGTGTTCGCGGTCAAGTTCGTGCGGCGATCACTTGCCGCGCGGCTTCTTGGCAGCCTCTTCCTTCTTGCGAAGGGTATTGATCGAGCGGAGGCGGGCCTCGCCGGCCTTGCGCTCGCGGCGCGAGGAGAGGCCCATGAGGAGCTGCATGCCGAGATCGGTGAGGGTCCACTTGTCGCCGACGCGCTTGGCGTGCTTGCGGGTGCCCATCATGGCGAGGTGCGTGCTGACCTCGTCGCGGGGGATGCCGGTGATCTCGCAGATCGTCGCCGCGGTCGTCGGCTTGGGGCTGACCATGGCGGCGCGGATTGCGTGGGCACTGCCGGCGCCTCGGCCGTTGTCGCGCTCGAAGCGGATGCCCCACACGACCGCCTCGAGGACCGCGTTCCAGGTGGCGCGGTTCTTCGGATTGATCTTGCGGGTGGCGTACTCGAGGGCTCGTTCGTGATCGGACAGCTTGCGGGGCATGGTGTGTGTCTTTCGGATCGGGATGTGTGGACTCCGCAAGCAGCGCCTCACAGACGGGCTGAGCGGATTGTTAGGGAAGAGTCTAACAACTCGCCCGCGAACTGTTTGACGACCCGTCCGTTGGGGCGTTCCCCGCACTTCCCATTCGGACCGAGGTGTCGGCCCCATGCTCTTCAGGCACGCCGGGGCCGTGCCCCGTCAAGTTGCCCACAGCCCGCTGAGGACCGTGGCCACCGCGGAACCGGCCCCTACGAGGGCGTCGCCGACGATGAGGCCCGACGCGAGGGTCACCAGGAATCGGGCGGTCCAGTTCGGTACGACCCGCCCGAGGCAGAGCGCGATCATGCCACCGATGAAGATCGAGATCGCGTTCTTCGCCTCGACGACAAAGCTGAGGCCGAGGCTCGCCGAGCTCGGGATCCACGGCTTCAGGCGCGCTGGGCCGAAGCGATCAAGGCATGGGAGGATGACGCCCGCGATTCCGGCGATGATCATTGCCTCCGGGATGCCTTCAGGGAGAGCGCTGAATCCGCGCTGGAAGAGATCGGCGACCGCCTTCCACGTCGCCACCGCCGGCGCCGGCCACTTCGGGGTGAGCAATTGGGTGTGCGGATCCGGGATGAGGATGAGGTAGATCGCCGAGCCGCAGAGGGCCCCGGCGATCGCGCCAAAGATCTGCGCGATCGCCTGCTTCCACGGCGTCGCCCCGATCAAGGCCCCGGTCTTCATG